>CASICI010000042.1 GCA_949373145.1 uncultured Phycisphaerales bacterium | reverse complement strand
CCTCACCACCGACTACAGCTTCGACATGACCGGTTGGGAAGTCGACATCGAAGCGGCTGTCGGCACCCGTGTTCCAATGAGCAGATCCTTCGCGATTCAACCTGAAGCTTCGATCCGATACACCATGCTCAACTACAGCGGCACCAACACCGACCAGGTGACCAACCTCGAATCCGACTACAAAGGTGACGACTTTCAGTTCATCACCGACGTCTCGGCTTCGGAATGGAATGGCTTCTCGATCCGTTCAGCCGGGTTCACGGCAAGCCTGGGCTGGCAGGGCCAGTATCTTGACTACGGAAGTGCTGAATTCATGCTTCCGGGCGGACTCGGCATGACGTCACAGGACGGCGGGGACGGCTCGGTCAATCAGTTCTATGTCGGAACCCAGCTGCTCTTCAATCCGAATTGGAACACTGCGATCAGCATCGGGTACGAAGGCGCCTTTGGAGATGGTGTCAGCAATGCCTTCACCGGCAGCCTGATTCTTCGCTTCTGATCGTTTTTTCAGACTCCTTGGGTTTCGCCTCTGGCCATTGGCCTGAAATAGCCGATAATCAAGGCTATGCATGATCATTCACCCACATCACTCGATGCCCGTTCCCTGAACGAGGGACACCTTCGAGGATGCGCTCAAGGTGCTCAAGGAAGCACGCCTGCATCTCAGAGAAACGATCGGCTTCTGCAGTGCGGAGACCTCTTCGCTGGTTCTCAAGACCGCAGAGAGCCTGATCGCCCGTTCGAATCTCAGTTCGAAAGAGCGCCAAAGACTGGTCAAGGAACTTGAAGCTCTCGTCTGAGCCTTCCTGGTGACACGTCCTCATGGCACCACACGTTCTGGACTTGAAATCAGTCACAGAATCAGCGAACGACACTTCGAGCCTAAAATGAAAAATGAGCGCGGACGCCAAAGCGCCCGCGCTCGTACTCCGTGTTCTTTTCGAAACGTCTTTCTGATGACATGCGCTTGCCGGGTGGCATGTCGAAACACGAATCGATCGCACCGGAGGAATCACTCATCTGGGGACGACCCGTGGGGGTTGGGCCGTCATGAGTGAACATCAACATACGTTGATACGCGGTAAAAGGCAACAAAGAGCCTGTCAATGCCCTTTCTGGGCCACTCAGGACGATTCTGAACGTCTCAAAAAAGAAAAAGACCCGGCGTGCGCTGGATCTTCAAGTCGGGGTGACACGATTCGAACGTGCGACCTCGTCGTCCCGAACGACGCGCTCTACCAAGCTGAGCTACACCCCGGATGGACTGAAAATGTCGTTTCATCAAGGAATGGCGGGTGAAGGATTCGAACCTTCGAAGGCATACGCCAGCAGATTTACAGTCTGCCCCCTTTGGCCACTTGGGTAACCCGCCAGGAGAACGGCAATTCTACACCTCTTCAAGATCAGGAGCAAGATCGGAGAACCTGAAGATGGACGAAGAAAGAGCCTTTGAAACAAGGAAAAGCCGCCGACCGGAATCGAACCGGTAACCTCGAGATTACAAATCACGCGCTCTGCCAATTGAGCTACGGCGGCTTGTTCGAGGGGACAGGGTACCAAGGGAACCGCTGAGTTCCTAGTCGGAGCGTGAACGTCTCTTGATCGCGATGGCGACGAGGGTCAGATCAGATGGTGTGATGCCTTCGATCCGACCCGCCTGCCCCAGAGTTCCGGGGCGATACCGAAGAAGGGCATCTCTGGCCTCGTTCCGGAGCCCTTGAATACCGGCTGGATCAAGATCATCGGGAATCGATACAGACTCCTCACGCTTCTGACGTGCCACATCACGATGCTGCCGCTCGATGTATCCCTCGTAGCGAACTTCGGTCAAGACACGCTCGAGAAGGGCCGGCGCATCAGGGCACGTCGCATCCTGCCGACACAGCGTCTCGATGTCTTCCAAAGGCGTGTCCTGACGTCTGGCTTCGCGACTGATCCGCTCGTTATCGGCGGCGAAGATCATCCGAATCACCTGCAACTGCTGCTCCCGACGCGTCCATGCCTCCCAACGAACAGGTTCAATCAGTCCCAGGGCATGACCCCATGGAGTCAACCGGGCATCCGCGTTGTCGGATCTCAGCAACAACCGATGCTCGGCGCGGCTGGTGAACATTCGGTAGGGCTCACGAGGTGTCCGTGTGACGAGGTCGTCCATCATCACACCGATGTATGCCTGATCCCGGCCGAGCGTGCAGAGGGCTTCGCAGCGCGCCAGACGCGCGGCATTCAAACCTGCCAGCAATCCCTGCCCCCCCGCTTCTTCGTAGCCGCTGGTGCCATTGATCTGACCTGCGAGGAACAGACCGGGGACGGGACGGGTCATGGTCGTTGCATCGATCTGATGAGGCCTGACCATGTCATATTCGACGGCATAGCCCCACTTGATGATTTCAGCGTGTTCACACCCACGCATGGAATGCACGACGCGTTCCTGGACATCTTCGGGCAGAGATGTCGAGATGCCGTTGCAATAGATTTCGTCCGTTCGTAGTGATTCCGGTTCGAGGAAGACATGATGAGACTCTCGGTCGGCGAATCGAACGACCTTGTCCTCGATGGAAGGACAATACCGAGGGCCTGATTCGGCCTCGATGGAGCCCGAATACATCGGTGCACGATGGAGATTCGCACGAATCAACTCATGAGTCTCGGAAGCCGTTTCAGTGATTCGACACGTAATCTGATCCAGCACGGGGAAACGTGCCGGAGACGTCAGATCACTGAATGGAACGGGCCTCTCATCACCGGCTTGCGGGTCGAGTCCATCCCAGTCGATGGATCCTCGTCTCAATCTGGGAGGGGTTCCGGTCTTCAGTCGTCCAAGTTCGAACCCAAGTTCGCGAAGCATCCCGGAGATGCCCACGGCGGTGCCTTCGCCGACTCGACCGCCCTCTTCCTGCCGCTCTCCAGTGTGCATCAAGGCACGCATGAACGTTCCGGTGGTGAGCACGACCGCTGAAGCCTGAAGCTCCAGTGGTGCATCACATCGGGCATGGGACTCGGGAGACTGCGGGTAGACCGGGGTGATCGGCCTCCCGGGCAGGATGATCTCGTCACGAACATCGCGGGGGTGGACCACGCCTGCCCCAGCGGGAAGCATCACGCCGCGCATGGCGCCATCGGACGAGGTCAGCAACTGTGACACCGTTCCCGAAAACACCGTGATACCCGGTCTCGTCGAAAGGAGCCGTTGGACCTCGAAGGCATAGGCGTACTTGTCGTTCTGACAACGAGGGCCTCGCACCGCGGCACCACGCGAGGCATTCAGTACTTTGAACATGATTCCGGAGGCATCGGCGGCAAGTCCCATCAAACCACCAAGGGCATCGATCTCACGGACGATCTGGCCTTTACCAAGTCCTCCGATCGCCGGGTTGCAGGACATGGTGCCGATACGTGACGGATCCATCGTGACGAACGCCACCCGGGCCTCTGGCCCGAGGACACCAGCCGCCGCCCAGGCGGCTTCGGTTCCGGCGTGTCCGCCGCCGATCACGATGACATCGAAGTGGTTCTGCATGGAACGTCGAAGAGTACCAATCAAGTCGATTTGGAGCGATCGACGATAAGAAAAGACGTGCTTTACCCCCCCGCATTCTCGAAAAACGACGTTGGAGCCTCCATGTACAAGTCGATCGCCGTCGGAAGTCCCAAATCTTCCAAGATCATGAGTCTGTTTCTGGTGGCAGAGGACACACGAAAAACGCCCGACCACCTCAAGGAGGACGCCGCACTGGTTGCCGCCTTCAAGGACCCGGGGTTCAAGGCCGAATCCTCCGAGATCTCATCGGTGACCGACTCTGGCATCTGGCTGGGTGTGGGCGGTGCGAAGGGATTCGACGAGGACCGGATTCGATCCGTGGGCAGTCGTGTGGCCGGCCAGCTGAGCCGACTTGAACTCAAAGCGGTGAAGATCGATCTCACGTGCCTGCCGAAGAAGAACCGTGACGAACACGCCCTCGGGCGTGCCTTCGCCGAGGGTCTTGGAATCGGCAACTGGCGCATGGACCTCTTCAACGGCGCAGCCAGCAGAAAGACCGAAGCCCGCGGCAAGCTCACGGTGACGTGTGAGTCGGCCGAGTTTCGAAAAGGAATGAACTCGGGCTTCATGCTGGCGGAGGCGATGAACCTGACCAGGCGCATGGCGGCGACACCTCCGAACATCTGCACACCGTCACATGTGGCCACCACGGCCCGAATGCTTGCCAGAGGAGCCGAAGGACTTTCCTGCACGGTCATCACCTATCAACAGGCCAGACGGCTGGGCATGGGTGGCCTTGAAAACGTGGGCAAGGGTTCTGCCAACAAACCCTGCATGGTGATTCTCGATTGGAAACCCTCCAAACCACAGACCAAGGAGAAGCTGGCACTCGTCGGCAAGTCGATCACCTACGACACCGGGGGATATTCGATGAAATCACCCACCGGGATGAAGGGAATGAAATACGACAAGAACGGTGGCATGGCGGTTCTGGGAGCCATGAAGGCCATCAGTGATGCGAAGCTGCCGATCAGAGTCTTCGGGGTGTTGCCCGCGGCTGAAAACATGGTCTCTTCGGATGCCTATCGACCGGACGACATCATTCGGATGTACAACGACATCACGGTCGAGGTCACCAATACCGACGCCGAGGGTCGGCTCGTCCTCGCCGACGCACTGGCATACACCTGTCGAAAATTGAAGCCGACCGCGATCGTCGACATCGCCACACTCACTGGCGGAGTGGTCGTGGCACTCGGGCATTTCTGCGCGGGCTACTGGTGTGAGAACGGCCCCTTCGGAAAGAGAATCGAAGAGGCAGCGACGCACTCCGGTGAAAAGGTCTGGCGGATGCCGCTGTGGGAAGCACACCGTGACTTCATGCGGGCGGAGCACGCCGATCTTCTCAACAGCAATCCCAAGAGATCCGCCCATCCGATTCAAGGTGCGGCGTTTCTCTCTCACTTCGTGGACGAGGACATTCCCTGGGGGCACATCGACATCGCAGGCACGTCCGCGCTGGATTCAGGAAACGATGTCTTTCCTCCCGGCCCGACAGGCTGGGGCGTTCGCCTCATGTACGACCTCGCCGAAGGGTATCTCAAGGATGCCTGACACCCACACTACCGGCTGAGTTCGGAGTCCTGATCGAGCAGGTCGATCTTGTTGATGCGTCGTTCGTGCCGGCCGCCTTCGAAGTCGGTGTCCATCCAGATGGAGATGATCCGACGACCAAGTGCGTGGCCGATCAGATCGCCCGACAGACAAAGGACGTTGGCGTCGTTGTGCGACCGACTGAGCTGTCCGCTCAATTCGTCGGAGGCGAGCGCGGCGCGAACGCCCGCGTACTTGTTGGCGGTGATGCACATGCCGATGCCTGTGCCACAGACCAGCACTCCCCGTTCAATGCCGTCGGCCTTGAGAAGTTCACAGACCAGACCCGCCTGGTCGGGGTAATCGCATGCCTCTCCCTCGGGAGGAGCGAAAAGCACCACGTCATGACCCATGTCCTCGAGCTCCGAGGCGATGACTTTCAGAAGTTGCAGACCGCGATGATCACTGGAGAGTCCGAGCTTCATGACAGGAACTCCTTCATGTGAATGGGAATCAACGCATCGAACCGTTCGGCGACCTCTTCATAGGCCTGGGGGCCACATCCGATGGGGTCGAGGACGTCACCCTCGGGATCGAGCGTGAAAACATGTTTCATGGCCTCGGCCGAGGGTGCGATGTAGCGCGCGATGGCATCGACATGCCCCTGAGTCATGGTGAGCACCAGATCGGCCTTCTCGACCATTTCAGACGTCAACTGCATGCTGCACGACTCGCTCTCAAGCCCTCGAGCCTGGAGAATTCTCGCGGTCTCATCACTTGGCGGTGCACCGTCGGCCGCAGCGATTCCCGCCGAGGCGATCAGGACCTCGGAGGGCGTGACACCCTCGATGAGTCCGTCTGAGAGCAGCGCACGAGCGAAGGCTTCCGCCATGGGACTGCGACAGGTATTTCCAGTGCATACGAAAAGAATCGTCCGCATGGTGCGACACCTCCATGGTGAGATTCTAGCAGGTCCGCAAGAGCACCTAGGATCTTGAAAATGGACTCGACGATATCTCAGAGTTGGGTAAAATGATTCTGACGAAGTCGTCATTTAAGAACGAGATTGGAGATTCGGCGTGGACTTTTGTGGATTTGAAGAAGCATGGAAGACTGTGAATTCCATGGGTGTGGTGAAATTGGAGGAATCGGCGGACGACCTCCTGTGCGCCGGTCTTGACGACGTCGAGCAACTGATCATTCTGGATCTCCTCGGAGAGACGCAGAATGCAGATTCGATTTCGTTTCCAATCGTCGAAGAAAGAGCGGCGGATGCCCTGGCGGCGATCCTGCACAAGCTGCATCTGACTCCGATCCTGCTGTTTCCCATAGGACCGTGGCGGAAGGTCTTCGAAGGCATTGGATTCGAACTCGCAGAGAACGAAGCGTGGCAGGAAATCGATTCCACCGCGACCATCGAACTCAACACCCACGATCCACTTCATTGTGAACCGGGAGATCTCCAAGTGCTGCATGATGTTCTGGCCACGATTCTTCGTTGTGGCACGGAACATGGCCATGGAATCACGCTAGCGGCGCTTGGCAAGCCACTTCTGATCGTCATCGAGCCACCGGGCCTGCTCAGAGTCGAATTGTTCGGTGAGACTCTGGCAATCGAAGTCCGGGAGTTGCTGGAACAGTTTCAGACCTGACCGTCGGCACCTGCGCCACCAGGATGACAACCTCTTCAGGAAGTGCCGTCTTCCATTTCGCCAAGATCGACTTCGTCCCAGTCGATCGAGTCGCCTGCGTGTTCCCACTCCTCGAAGATGACCTGAGCCTTCTCCTGATCGGTACGGTGAATGATCACCTTCACAACGGTGGGAGTCTCTGCTCTGAAACCACTGGTGACGCCACCTTCGATTTCACAGTGGATACCAGCCGATTCCAAGGCTTCGGCGAGCATCTGTGCGAGCATGTCTTCTGTGAACACCGCGAGGGTGACGACGCTTTCTTTGTCGGTCATAACTGCGGAACTATAGCCAAGAAGCCACCGCGCGTCAGCATGACCGGAGTTCAGTCAGCCTCGGTACTGTCGTCTTCGCTGTCTTCTTCGGGAGGGATGCGTCGCCCACCGGACTCGAAATGCTGGCCACAGCCACCACACAAGACCACGGAATCCCATTCCGTGGAGGGAGTTAGAGAAAAACCCTCCAGGTGGGAACAACAGGGACATCGATCCTGACCGAGGGACTTTCGGGCCAGAATTCGCTCGAAAAACCTCATGACCACCACGATCAACCAGACCCCCACGAATCCCACGAGCCCCAGAAGCATCAAGGCCAGTGCCCCCGGAGGAAAGATGAAGACCATCAAAAAGGCCAGCACAAAGGCTGCCAGGTACAGAAAGAAGACGAAGAGGCCGAAGTCGTCATTGAATTTGGCGAGGAGTCGATAAATCATCTTGCTGACATAGTAGCCGTGGAAAACACATGGAACACCCGGTATCGGGATACACTATGAGGAACTTTGGAGGTTCTCCGACATGAAAGTCGTCTGTGATCGAGCTGCCCTTGTGGAAGCACTGTCCCTCGCTGGTAGCGTGGTGCCCAACCGCACCACCGCCCCGGTTCTTGGCTGTCTCTCACTCACTGCCGAGGATGGCATTCTGACGGTCGCGTCCACCAACGCGGAAGTCGGAATCTCAATCGGAGTGACTCAGGTGGAGGTCAGCGCGCCCGGCAAGGCACTCGTGCCTGCGGACAAGCTGAATCAGATCGTGCGTTCCTGCGAGGACGCCACGATCGCACTGGAGCGCAAGGACTCGGTGCTCCACGTGCGCAGCGAGGATGCCCACTTCAAGATCTTTGGCTTCGATCCCGCCGAATTCCCCGGCGTGCGAGACTTTCCCGAAGCCGGGGAGACCTTCACTTGCCAGGGTGGAGTGCTCAGAAGGCTGATCGGGCGCACTCTGTTCGCCACCGCGGTTGAGAACAGCCGCTTCGCGATCAGCGGCGTGCTGGTCGAAAAGCGCGCCAAGCGACTTCGCTTCGTCGCAACCGACGGACGACGCCTCGCGGTTGCGCTGGGCGACGTTGAAGGTGGAGCGGATGAACAGACATTCATCATCCCTTCGAAGCCACTCCAGATTCTCAACAAACTGATCGACGATCCTGACGCTCCGGTCGTGATCGCACAGGATGACTCGTACGCCATCTTCAAAGTGGGAGAAGGCAGCGATGCCGCGGTTCTTTCCACCAACCTCGTGGAGGGCCAGTTCCCTCCCTTCGAAGATGTGATTCCGAAGGACCAGGACAAGCGTGTCTGCTTCGAGTCCGCCGAACTCGGCAGCGCTGTTCGCAGAGCCGCCCTGCTCACGAACGAGGAGAGCAAGGGCGTCCGCATGGACTTCACTGAATCGAAGCTGGTGCTTTCCAGCCGCGCACCCGAAATGGGCGAAGCGGAGATCTCAGTGGAAATGAAGAGCTATGAAGGTGACCCCATCGAAATCGGATTCAACCCGGTCTACCTGACCGAGGCGCTTCGAGTGATTGATGCACCGGAGATCACGATCGAGATGAAGGCGCCCAACAAGCCCGGCGTGATGAAGGTGGGCAACGACTTCACCTACGTGGTGATGCCCGTCAATCTGGGCTGAAGTGATCGATACCGGCTGAAGAGTCGGAAGCAAGACATGACAAAGGGCCGGCTCCCACAGGAAGCCGGCCCTTTTCATGTCATGAGGATCGGGATCAGTTCGTCCTGACACCACATCCGTACTGTCGAACGTAGGTGGGCTCGACCTTCTCGCCCTTCTTGATCGCGGTGACCGAGGTCAGAACGTAATTGGTTCCGTCCTTCTTCTGGTCGTCGAACGCGCCCTGGTAGCGAAGAATGCCTTCTCCGTCGATGACGAAGACGTGTGGCGTGGTCTTGGCGCCGTAGGCCTTGGCGACGCTGGTGTCACCATCAATGAGGATCGGTGAGGTGATGCCGAGCTTCTTCTTGATCGCACCATCCTGCTTGGCAAGCTCTTCGGCCGTGGTTCGCATCTTCTTGGTCGAGGAATCGATCAGAAGATAGACCGCATCGGGGTCGGCCTTCTTCATCGAGGT
This sequence comes from uncultured Phycisphaerales bacterium, assembly GCA_949373145.1. Classification (GTDB taxonomy): domain Bacteria; phylum Planctomycetota; class Phycisphaerae; order Phycisphaerales; family SM1A02; genus UBA8087. The sequence goes on along the minus strand of CASICI010000042.1, from coordinate 21,920 downwards.
CATGAGCGCGCCGACCTTTCCGCTTGCGTGGATCGATCGTGCTCCGCGGCCGCCACTGTAGGGGCAGGTCGGGCAGAACCATTCGAGGACGACGGTCTTGCCCTTGAAGTCGGCGAGCGAGACCTTCTTGCCATCGGTGTCCATGAGGCTGAAGGCCGGTGCGGTCTTGCCGATCTCGGCGACGGCGACGGTGGTCGCGGTCGAGGTCGCCTGAGCGGTGTTGGTCGAGGACATCATGCCGAAGCCGGAAGCGGTGGCTGCAACCAGCAGCGCGGGAATCAGTGTCTTGAAGTTCATATCTGAAAGTCTCCTGTGTAAGAAATCAAAGGGTGTTCGATGTGGGTCATTCAGTCAAGGAAGCCTCGGGTTCGGAGACGCCGAAGTCATCACGTACGGTCAAGGGAATGGGAAGATCCACGGAGATCGCGCGAGGCCTTTCGTAGGAACCGAGCAGAACCAGGCCGGCGACGCGCAGCGGCTGTCCGAGGGCGTCCTGCGGTCTGATGTCCAGGGGAACCTCGAGTGTGAATCTCGATCCGACGACGACGCCGGAGACGGGAACCTGCACCGCGGATGTGACTCCGGGCGTCAGATCGGGGATGAAACGCACTTGCCGGGAAAGGCCGGATGGACCGCTGATGAGCAGGGAATCACCGCGAAGCGAGGCGGAGATGCGTGCCTTGGCCGCAGGCAGAGGCATGCGATTTCGCCAGAGCTTGATCAGTCGAAGTCCCGCGGGGTCCATCGAGGAAGGGCGCTGAGGCAACGCGGCGGGAATCGAGAGGTCACGGCGCTCGGAACCGATCAGACAGATGTCCTTGCAGACGAGCCACTCCAGCTCGATCTCGAGATCGAGCTGGTCATCCTCGAAGGATCGAGTGATCGAAAGCGGAACCAAAAGACAGACCGAGCCTTCGTAGCCGAAGGATGTCTCGATCGAGTCTCCCTGCTTTTTCTGAAAGACCTTGGGGCGTGGGTAGAGAGGGTTCCCGACCACCACCCCTGAATTCGCCTTGATTGAAAGACTCGGCGGCATGCCGTTGTCACCGGGATTTCGCCAGTAGAGATGCCACCCGGGTCTGATGTCGTAGTGCACGGCCAGGGTGAGTTCCTGTCCGGGTTGAAACCGAACGATGTCCGTGTGCAGGGTGACGGTGACGAGATCGTTTCCTGTCAGCGTCGCAAGATCCTCAGGTGGGGAGACCGGTGTCGTCGTTTGAGCACAGAGTCTTCCACCACACAGCACGACGACGCTCATCCAGAGGGCGAAGGAGAGTGTTCGGATGGTGTGAGAGGAGCAAAGCATGGGGACGCCTCGGCGCTGGAGTCACTGATCTGGTGTCTGTTTCTCGAATGAGACAAACGATATCCCTTGAACGACACGAAAGACGACTTCTTGCGTGTATCCTGCCACAAAGTCACAAACTGCTGGAGAAACCATGTCAGATCGATCCAAGAGCCCCTCTTCACTCGCCACATTGACCCTCTCGACCCTGTTGGCCGCTCTGGGAGGCTGTTCAGGAGGAACCAGTGATCGGGATCTTCAATTCGTGACCAGCCTCGAAGCGATGCAGATTCTGGAACAGAAGACGGGTGCGTTCGGCTCGATGGGCGACACCGTCAATGTCTGGTTGGATCCGAGGACACTCGCGGAATACGAAAAAGGCCATGTCCCGGGAGCGATCAGTCTTCCGTTTCCTGAACTCGACCGGAGCTACGAAAGTCGTTTGCGAAGTGCGGCCTCGATCGTGGTCTACGACACGAATTGGAACGATGTGATCGCGGTCAGCGCAAGCAAGCGCCTCATGGAACTTGGACATTCCAACGTGTACACGCTCAAGGGCGGAATGGAAGCCTGGATCGCGGATGGGCAGAGCATCGCGACGGGCCCGCCGACGGAAGCGGTCGAAGAGCAGGCCGGCAGACAATAGTCGACGAGAAAAGACAACGACCCGCGCGAAGGCGGGTCGTTGATGATCTTGTCTGAACTGAAACGAGTCGGTCAATCGAGTGCGGCGGCGCCGGAGACGATTTCGGTGAGCTCGGTCGTGATCTTGCCCTGGCGTGCACGGTTGTAGTCGCGCTTGAGGGTTCGACCCAGCCCCTTGGCATTGTCCGAAGCGGCCTTCATGGCGATCATGCGCATGACCTGCTCGCTGACCACGGCATCGTTGATCGCTTGGAAAAGCGAGGTCTTGACCGCACGAGGAAGCAGCTCCTCGAGAATGGCTTCAGCCGAGGGGCTGAATTCGTAGCCGGTGGCGCTGGTCTCGGAATCATCGAGTTCGATGGCTTCTTCGATCTTCATCGGAAGAAGCTGCATGATCTCGGGGATCTGACGGGCGTTTGATTCGTATCGCATGTACGCGACGCGTACCGATGTGAATTCGCCGGCGGTGAAGCGTTCGATCAGTTCATCCGCGACTTCCGAGATGGTTTCGAATTCAGGCTTGTCACCGAAGGTGTACTGCTGTGCGACGTTCATTCCGGTGAATCCGAAGTAGGCCCCACCCTTCTTGCCCGAGCACTGCAGCTCGCAGGACATGCCGTCGGCGGCCAGCTTCTTGTAGTGGCGCGTGGAGATTCGCAGGATGTGACTGTTGTACGCCCCGCAGAAACCACGGTCGGATGAGACCACCAGGAGGAGTTCCTTCGACTCGGCGTTCATCGCGCCGTTGATCAAGGGATTCTCGAGGTCGTCACCCACCGAAGCGGCAAGCTTGCCGACCAGGTCACGGATCGAATCCGTGTAGGGACGGGTCGCCCGCGCGCGTTGAAGGGCGGAGGTGAACTTGGCGGTGGCCACCATCTGCATCGTCTTGGTGATGCGCTCGATGGTGGAGACGGCCTTGATACGCTTTTTGATCTCTCGGATCTGTGCCATGGGTAGGAAGTCTAACGGGATTCCGCCCGTTCGCCCACCCTTGAGGGGGATCAAAGATGGGAGTTCGTACCCAGTCCGAGAATGAGGCCGTCCCACGCAGGGGCCATTCCGGGCGGCATGCGCTGGAGAAGCTGCTGATGCGTCGAATCATGACTCATGTGGATGAAGAATGTCCGGGTTGGATCCAGCGTCTCAGCGACCGAAATCGCCTCATCGAAAGTCATGTGCGTCGGGTGCGCCCGGTCTCGGAGCATGTCCAGAACCAGGGTTTTCAACCCACCAAGAGGCTCCCAGGACTCCGGAGGGACCGAAGAGACATCCGTGCACCATGCCAGCGGCAGTGGGTCCGGTTGTTCTTCGAGCGGCACACCTGCGGAATCGACGGCATCGATTCTGAATCCGAGGATGGGAAGCCTCCCATGCAGGAGGCGCACCGGAGTGAACCGGAGTCCGTGGAGGAACACCGGCTGCAGTGGCTCCAGCACGACATCGAAGAGATCCGCCACGAAGGAATCGTTGCGGTTGTTCTGACGGGCGTAGATGTGCTGGAAGATCCGGTGCAGTGCTTCGGTCACTTCCGGCTCGGCATGGACACCGATCGGGGCACGCATCAAGGCGTTGTACCGGCGGACCTCGTCGAGGCCGTAGACGTGGTCGACGTGTGCATGGGTGATGAAGAGTCCATCGCACCGATCCAGGCCGTGCCGAAGCGACTGTTCCCGGTGGTCCGGCGGAATGTCGATGAAGATCGTCCGGGGCAGACCATCGGGATCGGTGACTCTGATGGCCGCGCCGCACCGAAGTCGCCGGTCACGCGGATCGGTCGAGGTGCAGGTCGGGCAGGTACATCCGATGACGGGAACACCCGAGGATGTACCGGTTCCGAGGAAGATGAATTCGACGTCGCGAACGGTCATCCCTCGACGACTCCGGGCACCTCAGGCTGCATGGCCGTGACGATCTCGCGCATGGCGGCCTCGGGGTCGATCGACCCGCAGACTGCCGCACAGACGGCAATGCCTCGACACCCCTGCTCCGCAAGCGTCCGCGCGCGTGATGCATCAAGACCTCCGATCGCCAGGTGCGCCTGACTGGAGTGGTGCTCGAGGAGATGCTCCAAAAGCGCCTCCCCTTTCGGGTCGACTTCGGACTTGGTCGTGGAACGAAACATCGCGCCCACCCCCACGACGTCGGCGCCTCCTGCGATCGCATCCTCGAGCTCGTTGGAATCATGCGTGGTCCGGCCGAGCAGCAGTCGACTGCCCGCGATGCGACGCGCATCCTCCAGTCCAAGATCATTCTGCCCCAGATGAACGCCATCGGCCTGCGTGGCAAGCGCCACGTCGATTCGATCGTTGACCACGACGGCGACACCGGCAGGCCCGGCATGATCGATGACGTGGCGGACGCGATCCCTGAGTTCCGCGTCGGTCAGAGTCTTCTCCCGGATCTGGATGCAGTCGACGCCACCACGGATCGCAGCGACGAGAACGTCGTCATAGCTTGATCGACAGCTTGATTCGGTGAGAAGCAGGCAGACGCGCCAGTCGACGATGGGGCGTTGAAAACGTTCGATCAGGGGTCCGGTCAGTTCATAAGTGGCATATCGCATCTTTTCGAAACGATCCGAAAGAACCCCGGACACCGGCTTCGACCATTCCTCGAGCGAGCGCAACGCTTCCGTGGCACGGCCCGCCGCCGCCTGAACCACTGCCAGGGCATCGGGACGAGCCCGTTCCGTTTCAAGTGAGATCGTGCAGCCTGGATCGGTGGACACCGAACGATGCTCCAGAAGTGCGCCCTGAGGCAGCTCCTTGAGGGTCGAGACGAGCTCATGCCGAAGCCTCTTCGCCGCCTCCGTGAGGACGGGGTCCTCCAGGATGAAACGAGCCGCATCCTCGAGGACCCGAAAGGCCTCCCGGCCTCGATTTGCGGCGGCATCGAGAATTCGAAAGTGATCTGTTCCTGAGAAGTGTGCCATCAGGAAGATCCTAACGCCCCGAACAGGCCAAGGATCCATCCGGGCGCTAGACTCCTTGATCCAACGTCCTACAAGGAGAAAAAGACGATGGCCTTCACACTTCCAGAACTTCCGTACGCCGAAAACGCGCTCGAGCCCGCTTTCGATGCGAAAACCATGAACATCCACCATTCGAAGCACCATGCCGCCTATGTCGCGAAGCTCAATGCCGCGGTCGAGGGGACTGAATTCGAATCAAAGAGCATCGAAGAACTCTGCGCGGGAATTCACAATCTTCCTGAAGCGATCCAAGGTGCCGTCAGAAACAACGGTGGCGGACACTTCAACCACTCGCTTTTCTGGACGATCCTCGCGGCCCCCGGCACCGGCGGTGCCCCCAGCGGCGAGCTGGCAGCCGCGATCGACGGAACCTTCGGTTCGATGGACGGATTCAAGGAAGCCTTTGCCGCCGCAGGCGCGACCCGCTTCGGCAGTGGATGGGCCTGGCTCTGCGTCAAGAGCGACGGCGAACTGTGCGTCTGCTCGTCACCCAATCAGGACAACCCCCTGATGGTCGGCATCGCCGAGTGCCCCGGCACACCGATCCTCGGTCTCGACGTCTGGGAACATGCCTACTACCTGCACTACCAGAACAGACGTCCGGACTACATCGGCGCGTTCTGGGACGTGGTCGATTGGAACGCGGTCAGCAAGCGCTTCGCTGACGCACGCTGACCCGACAAAGTCCCCGTCGTTCACACGACGGACATGACGAACGAACGAACCCCGCGACGTCGTGAACGTCGCGGGGTTCTTCATCGTTCGAACGCGTCACAGGGTCATCGTGAGACGCTCAGTCAGCCTTCATGGTGGTGACCATCTCCTCGAAGACGCTCGCATTTTCGAGGACGGTCTGCGAAGGACCGAGAAGTCTGATGTAGACGTTTCTGCCGGGGGCTTCGATGATCGCACCGAACTGAGCCCATCCGGGTCGTGGCGCGGCGGCACCCATGCCCGCGTAGCTGCCCTCGAGCTCGAGGATGGTGACCTTGTTTCCGGCAATGGTGGCGGTGCGCTGATCGACGCGAGCATCGGTTCCATCGGTCGGCCTGAACTGACCGACCCAGCGCTGAATGTTCATGTCGACCGGTCCGCCATCGCCTTGCTTGAAGACGCTGAAGATCAATTCCGCGGCGCCCCCCCCATCGGTTCCGGGCACCGAATACTGCAGCTGCCGGAAGCGCATCGAGGGTGTGGCCCAGGCCCACTGAGCTGGCTTCACGAAGGAGAAACCTCCGCATCGAGCCGGCGTCGCGGGGTCATCCGGACCTGAGGTCACCCAGGTGGAGGGATCGGTTTGCGAAGAGGCGACCGAGGCCACGCTTGCGGGTGCGTTGGCGCCGGCAGCAGGCAATGCCGGTGCCGAAGGCGTACCGGCTCCAGGTGGGGGCGGGACATTGAGAGCGCTTTGCGTGGGCTCGGTCTTTCCACATCCACTGAATGCCAGGGAGGCGAGCACACATGAAACGGCTGAGAAGATGAAAAATGACGACGGTTGAGGCATGGCAAAGTCCTTGAATCGGTTTTGGTGTTCTACGATGGTATCCAGATGAACGACGCACGGAACACATCACGCCTGGACGGTCTTCGAAACGTGCGATTGCACGAAGGCGGTGAGCCTCTCGATGTCGACCTTCGCAACGGCATCATTCGATACGGAGCACCATCCGGAACACGAATTCTGGATGGCGGGGGTTCGATTCTTCATCCTGGTTTCGTCGATGCACACCTGCATTTCGGTCTGGGCGGCGATGCCATGAGCCAGCTCGATCTTTCGACGGTCTCGAGCCGGGAGGCGTTTGAAGCGGCGATCGCGGAGCGCCATGCACGATTGCCTGCGGGCAGGTGGCTTCGAGCGAGCGGATGGAATGATGCACTCTTCGAAGCGGATGGCATGCCGGATGCACGATGGCTCGCGGCTGCCGGCGACAGACCCGTGGTGGCGTATCGGGTGGATCATCATGCCTGCGTCGTGAACACGCCGGTGCTTGAACTCTTGAAGGACGCGACCTGCCCACCCGGTGGGCGGATCGTCACGGGTGATGATGGCCGGCCCAACGGCCTGATGGTCGAATCCGCGGCATGGCATCTGGTGAATCCGATCGTTCCGGAACCGGCTCTCGAGGAACGGAGGCAGTTCATCAGGGATGCCGACGCCCATTGCGCTTCCATGGGACTGGTCACCGTCGGATCGATGGAATACGCGAAGGAACTGGCGGAGGCGATCGAACCGATCAGAGACGAACTTGGAGTCAGATTGAGGATCACACTGCTCGATCGTGACTGGCCGCTCGATTTCACCTTCGCCTGCGACTTCGACAGCGATGACATGCTGACGGTGATCGGATGCAAGGCGTTCATCGACGGCACGCTGGGCTCACGATCAGCCGCGATGCTCGCGCCCTACCCTGACGATGCGGAGGCGGGTGACGGCATGCTGGTCGAACTGGCTGAGCAGGGTCTCCTGAACGAGTGGATCCAAGCGGTCCACGCCCATGGGTTCTCACCATCGATGCATGCCATCGGCGACCGCGCACTTCGACTGGCACTCGACGCCGCCGACACCCTTCCGGCGGATGCCAGATCCTGGGTCCGCTTCGAACATGCGCAGACCGCGCACCCCGACGATGTCGCACGTTTTTCAGGTCGATTCGCCAGCATGCAACCCCGACACAAGTCGATGGATGCGCCGATCGCCGAGAGCCGTCTGGGGCCGGATCGAATGAAACACTTCTACCCCTTCGCCTCCCTCGGCAAGGCCGGGGCAAGGCTGGCATTCGGTTCGGACTGGCCGATCGTCGACTGCAATCCGTTCAGCGGCATCAGAGCCGCGGTGACGGGCCGGGACCTCGATGGAAACCTCTCGACGACACACGAGAACATCGACATCGAGACCGCATTGCGGGCCTACACGGTCGAAGCAAGGGCCTGCCTCGGGATGGATGGCGGCACTCTGGACGAAGGTGCGCCCGCTGATCTCGTCCTCCTGGACCGTGACCCAGGAACCGTGGATTGGATGCAGCCACACGATCCCGAGATCCTCGCCACGATCGTCGATGGTACGCTCATCCACGAACAGCCTTCCTGAAAGAAAGACGTGCAGCCATGATGAACAATTGGTGGGTCCACCAGCAGTACTACGAAGGCGGCATCTCATTGGTCGTGGGATGGGCGTTCTGGGTGATCCTCTCGATCACCTTGCACGAACTCGCCCACGGCTGGGCCGCGTTGCGACAAGGCGACACCACGCCGCGCGACACCGGACACATGACCTGGGATCCGCTGGTCCACATGGGTGGCATGTCCCTGATCATGTTCGCCCTGATCGGAATCGCCTGGGGCATGATGCCGACGGATCCCTCCCGCTACCGCTCCGGACGCAAGGGCCGAGCGATCGTGGCCTTCGCCGGCCCGGCGATGAATCTGCTCCTGGCCTTCGGCGCCCTCACCACCCTCGGCATCATGCTGGCCTGCGGAGCACAGAACAGCGAGAGTGACGCGGTGGGTCGATTGATTGAATTCTTCTTCCTGGGGGGCGTCCTGAATCTGGTCCTCTTCGGATTGAATCTTCTTCCAGTCCCCCCCCTGGACGGCTCTCAGATCCTGATGGGGCTCTCACAGAAGTTCTACATCTGGTTTCACAACCCCGTTTTTCGGCAATATGCGTTCTTTGCGGTCCTGGCCTTGTTTTTTATCACCCCCCTGGGATCAGTGGCCTTCCGATCCGCTCAATACGTGAGCCTGCTCTATCTGCTGCTCTTTCCTGATGGGTCCGTCGAAGCGGTTGGATCCTGAGCCGATTTCCGCTACACTTCGCGATTCGCACCCACCTGCCGCAGGTGAACCGCACGGGCCACACGCCCCTACGGTCGCCAGGCCGGGAGACCCTCGTGATCGTCACGAGTGATCCCACCCAGACAGGTGCCTGCTAGGAGTTCCCAATGGTTGTTCTGCGAATGCAGCGCTTCGGACGAGCCCACCGACCTTTCTACAGAATCGGCGCCATGGACAAGCGGTCCCCCCGCAATGGTCGCGTCATCGAGAACCTCGGTTGGTACGACCCCTGCCACACGATGGGCAAGGACAAGCCCGAATACGAACTGAAAGTCGATCGTCTGTGTTACTGGATGAGCGTCGGCGCACAGCCGAGCGACACCGTCCGTGACCTGCTTCGCAAGGCTGGCGTCGAAGCCAAGCCCGGCACGCCGTACACCCCGGCACCGATGGAAGCCGCGGACAGCTGAAGCACCGGAGCCCCGGTCGAAAGCGAGGCGATCGATGAACGAGCCTCATGAACGACTTGGTTCCGACAAGGACCGATCACGTGAACGCGTTCCCCCGGAACGTCCGATGCGGATCGACATCCTGACGATCTTTCCCGACATGTTCGAGACGATCCTGTCCACGAGCATTCCCGGAAGGGCCCGCGACTTCGGGGCCGTCGAGTACCAGGTCCACGACATCCGTCAGTGGGCCGACAACAAGCACCGGAAGGTCGATGACCGACCCTTCGGTGGAGGACCCGGAATGGTTCTGATGTGCCAGCCGCTCATGGACTGCGTCGAAGCAGTCGAAGCGATGGACGACAGAACCGCGACGCGAATCCTGCTCACGCCCCAGGGCGAACGACTCGAGCAGGCGCGTGTGAACGATCTGGCGACCACGGAGCGAGTGCTCCTGATCGCCGGGCACTATGAAGGGATCGACGAGCGCGTCATCGACGAACTCGCACCCCTTCAGGTGAGCATCGGGGATTTCGTCGTCTCAGGCGGCGAACTTCCGGCGATGCTCCTCGTGGACGCGATCGTGCGGCTTCAGCCGTCGGTCCTCGGACACGAGCTTTCCGCGGCGGAGGATTCATTCTCCGTCACGGACGAGTCGGGCCGTCCACTGCTGGACTGTCCGCACTACACCCGGCCACGCGCGTGGCGAGACCGGGCGGTTCCAGAGGTGCTTCTGGGCGGCGACCATGCCGCCATCGAACAGTGGCGCCTCCAACAACGAGTGGATCGGACACGCCTCAAGCGGCCCGATCTCGAGCAACGTGACCCCTGAGCCCGACACGTCGTCGAGGACTCAAGTCGCGCAACCGAACGGTCTCCACTCGAGACTGCGAGGCAGAAAGAACCCTACGGGGTCGAAAAAGGTGACACGATGAGTCAGCTCAAGGATCGTCAAGCAGTAATCGCTTCAGTCGTCGCGGACCAGATCAAGGCCGAAGACGCCCTTCCCCTCATGAGCGTGGGTGACACGCTCGATGTCCATTACCGGATCATCGAAGGCACCAAGGAGCGAGTCCAGGTCTTCCAGGGCGTCATGATCTCCCGGAACCACAACGGAATCAACGAAACCATCACCGTCCGACGCATCGTCGCGAACGAAGGCGTGGAAAGGATCTTCCCGATCCAGTCCCCCCGCATCGCGAAGATCGAAGTCGTCCGACGTGGTGACGCCAGACGATCCAAGCTCTACTTCCTGCGCGACCGCATCGGCAAGTCACGTCGACTCCGAGACCAGCGTCGTGGCATGCAGCACGTGGACACCTGGGAACAGGGCCACGCCGCTCGCGTCGCCGAGGAGAAGAAGGCCGCCAAGGAAGCTGCACAGAAGGCTTCCAACTCGGGCGAATGATCCTTTCGCTGGTCCACTGATTGGGCACCACCATGCGTGTTCGCCTGAGCAAGTCATTCTCCTTCGAAGCGGCCCATTGGCTGCCGACCTTTCCCGAAGGACACAAGTGCCGTCGATTGCACGGTCACTCCTTTCACGTGGACGTGGTGGCCGAAGGCCCGGTGTCGGAAGAAACCGGGTATCTCATGGACTTCGGTGAGATCAAGAAGGCGATCGCACCCATCGAGGACGCGCTCGACCACAGATGCCTCAATGAGATCGACGGCCTTGAAAACCCCACCGCGGAACACCTGAGCCGCTGGATCTGGGATCGAATCGCCGAGGAGATCCCGTGCCTTTTCGAGATCCGGGTCCAGGAGACCTGCACCAGCGAGTGCGTCTATCGAGGAGAGGCCCTGAGTGAACGTCTTTGTTCTGCATGACTCGGGAACGATCGCTGCGATCACCGGAGCTCAGAAACCCGCCTGCGAGTCTCTGGCTCTCGCCACGAACGACCCCTCGGATGTGGCCTTCTGTTTCGTAGGCGACAACCCACTGGGCCCCGGCTGGCTGATCGACAACGAACTTCCCTGCGATCGGATCGCCTGTTGGAGCGGCACTCTGGCGGATGGACCCGATCTCTTCGCCGCACATCCACACAACTGGATGAATCCGGGCCGCGAATCGCTCGATGCCCTGCTTGACGAAATGATCCCCCAGCTTGAAAAAGCAGCTCGACGCCTGACCCTGGTCCCCCACGCACGACATGTGGTGAGTGATGTCCAGGGTTCGATCAACCTGGTCAGGGAACGTGCGGACACGCCGGTGGAAGTCGCCCTCGCACCGACCTTTCTGCTCACGCCCTCGATGATCGACGTCGTGGAGGACCACTACACCAGAGCCTTCGAAACACTGGCAGGACCAGCACCATTCCTGCTGTTACACGATTTCGTGGTCGACGAAGAGGACCCGGAGCGACTTCGAACGGTCCCACTGGGAGACGGTCTGCTGGATCGCAGCATGACGCGTGCGCTTCTTGATTCCCATTGGAACGGCGAAAAACCGCTGATTCTGGGCCCAGGCGAGCTTTCAGCACAGCTGGAATGGCTCGGCATCAGCTCGAGCTGACCCCGGCGTTTCTCATCCGAGCCCCCGTCATTCACTTGTGGATGACGGTGATTTGTCGTTTGCCGGTCCGAATAACCTGTCCTAGACTTCAGACACCCGACAAGTCGGTCGAAGAGGTTCATGGAGGTTTCCGATGACTTCGATGGCGAACAGTACAAGCCCCCCCAGCGCTCTGGATGCGAGCGTGCTTGTTCTCAACCGGGTCTACTCAGCGATCAGAATCGTGGATGCTCGGAGGGCTTTCACCCTCCTCTCGAAGGAGATCGCGGAAGTGATCTCTCATGAAGACGGCGCATTCCACAACTACGACTTCGCCACCTGGGCCGACATCGCCGGTCTGCAACGGGAATTCGAATCTGAAAAACACGAATGGGTGCGAACTCCCAGCACCACCCTCGCCGTTCCGAAGATCATCAGACTGTTCTCCTACGATCGAAGACCGAGCATCGAGATCAGACTCAATCGCAGAAACATCTACGCTCGCGACGAGAATCTCTGTCAGTACTGCGGCAGGAAATACAGCTCCAAGGAATTGTCACTGGACCATGTGCTTCCCAGAGTGCAGGGTGGGGAGGACAGCTGGACCAATCTCGTGTGTTCCTGCGTTCGCTGCAACGCCCGAAAGGGTGGCCGGACACCACGACAAGCCGGCATGAAGTTGATCCAAAAACCACGCAAGCCAAGGCGAAATCCAGCCATCAGACTGAAGGTCGGCTCGCGACGTTATGACTCGTGGAAGGCGTTCCTCGACGAGGCGTACTGGACGATCGAACTCGCCTGATCACGGACACGCAGCCGGTTCTCGAGTCACTAGCTGAAGAGAGCGAAGTTCATGGTCAGAACGACGCTGTTGCTCAGGCCGTGCGCGACCATCGGTGCGACCAGTGAGCCACGCCATTCCCGGGCGATGCAGAATGCCACCGCGAGCGCGCCGAGAACCGGTATGAAGGTCAGCCCCTGAGGATGCACCGCGGCGAAGATGAAACTGGACACCAACATCGAGAAGGCCAGGCTCAGCAGGAAGCCCCATGCACGAGAGAACTCACGCAGATAGCGATAGAGGACACCTCGGAACATGATCTCCTCGGTGATCGGAGCGCCGACGCAGGCCACGAGAAAGATCAGGACGATGCCAACCCATCCACTGTCGCTGATGACGTCCGTGATCGGATGAGATGCGGGAGGCTGTTCACCGAAGACCACGTTCAGCACGAATCCCAGTGCCAACGACAACATCAGGCCCACCACGAGCAGTGGAAGTCCCATGGCATAAGCCACGAATCCCGGGAGGATTTCCTTGAAGACGTTGACACGCGACAGTCCGATGTCTTCGAGCAGTCTGGCGGAGGAGACGCCTCGAATCCTCGGCCAGACCAGCGCACTGAGACTCACGAACATGATCACCAGGCTGATGATCATCGAGAATTCAGCACCGATGTAGGCACCGAGCGAACCGCCGCTCAACATGCCGATGAGACCCTCCGAGATGATCTGGAGAAGAAAGAACATCGTGATCCAGATGGCGAACGTCTCGATGTAGACGCTTCCGGTGGAGCCGGTCATCGCGAATCTCGTCTTGAGTTTGCCGTACGCAGCGAAGATGACGAGGGTGACGAACGAGGCAAGCCCACCGAGGAAGAAACTGAAAAACCAGGTGACTGCGATGAGAAGCGTCACCAGGCCGCGGACCGAGGACGTGGCAAGTCCATCAACCGTCTTCTGATCTCCCGAAGACTTGGCGATGAGGAGCTCTCCGAAGAATCCGAGAGACTGGCGAAGGGACTCCGCTCGCTCCTCGGGAAGGGCATCCGCGCGTTCACCGGAAGCGGCGGCGAAGAGCAGAACCGAGACATCATCGAGAAGCGCCTGCTCCTCGGAAGACAGCACGATCGTTCCGGCAGCCTTTTCATCATGAATGGAATCCAGCTCCTCGATGCCGGAGGCCGGGGTGTCGAGTTCGGATGTGAGGATGACATAGGCCAGTCGAGAGACGAACGAACCGTCCTTCAACTGGTTGACGCTGGGAACCAACAGCGAGGAATCGATCTTGACCCCCCCAGGTCCGGCGGCGTAGATCATCCGGCCGGTCATTTCCTGTTCCATGTTGATCTGCTGAAGCCCGCCGGGCTCGTTCGTGTTGAGACGAGCTCCGATGAGAACCAGAGCCATCATCAGACCACCAACAGAAAAGGCGCCAACCCAGCCCAAAAGATGGGTCAGAACACTGGAAGTGATCGACTTCTCAGCAAGAATGGCCCTGATGGCCTCAGAATCAACTTTTGGAGGCATGGGAGGAGGAACTTGGTCGGGTATTTCGCTCATGAAGCACAGCCTACCGCGGGAGACAGGTCAACGGTGGGAGCAAGAAGAACCTTCGGGTGCTTGACACCATCAGAATGCTCACTATCCTTGCCGATTCGCTCCTGAACAGGGGCTTCCCGGTCGAGTGATGACCGGGTCCTGCTGATTGGAACCCCCGATGCCCAGACAGACATATTTCGCCAAGACCGGTGAACTCGACAAGACATGGCACCACGTGGATGCCGACGGAAAGATCCTCGGACGTATCGCGACTGAGATCGCGACGATCCTGATGGGCAAGCACCGTCCCGAGTACACCCCCCATGTGGACAGCGGTGACTGCGTCATCGTGACCAACGCCGAAAACGTGGTCATGACCGGTCGCAAGCTCGAACAGAAGACCCTTCAGTCCTTCAGTGGCTACCCCGGTGGCCAGAAGGTCCGAACCTACGAAGACGTGATGGAAAAGCACCCTGAACGCCTCATCGAACTTGCGGTCACCCGCATGCTTCCCAAGGGTCGCCTTGGACGCCAGATGGGCAAGAAGCTTCACGTGTACAAGGGTGCGGAGCACCCCCATCAGGCCCAGCAGCCAATGACTCTCGAGATCAACTGACACAACCACGATTCGAGCAAAGACGCAGATGACCGAAGAGACCACCAACGAACTCACCGACACGATGCCCCTTAACGACGCGGTCGCCGTGGATCCCACGCCCGTACCGGTCCCGACCGGACCTGACGCCCACGGATGGTGGCGCGGCACTGGTCGACGCAAGACCGCGGTGGCACGAGTCCGAATCAAGACAGGCACCGGCGAGTTCAAGGTCAACAACCGTGACCTCGACGTGTATTTCTGTGAAGCACGAGATCTCAAGAACATCCGCAATGTTCTTGAAAAGACCGGAACCATGGGTTCCGTCGACATCTTCGTGAACGCCCACGGCGGCGGCTACATGGGGCAGGCGGGTGCCATCATCCTTGGCCTCGGTCGCGCCCTGATGAAGTACGACACTTCGCTCGAACCGATCCTGCGAGACAACGGGTTCCTCACCCGTGACGCACGTGAAGTCGAACGTAAGAAGTACGGCCAGCCAGGCGCACGCAAGAGATTCCAGTTCTCCAAGCGTTGATCGATCGGTTCACCGGACCCGTCCGGAACCCCGCTCAATCATCATCCGACGAGGCTCCGCCTCCAAGCTGTCTCACGGCTTCCGCCAGACGACGCTGGATGCGTCGGGCGGAGACGTCGTGGCGCTCAGCGAGGCTCTCAAGAGCCTGAGGCTGACGCTGGCGCAGTCCGAACCGATCCTGAACCAGCTCGCGCTCACTGGGGGCCAGTCGCCCGAGTCGTGCGACCAGATGCGGTGCCAGCCCGAGCCGGAAACGGGCAGGTTCGAACAGTGCCAGAAACGCATCGACGGTGCGCACCTCGGGCAGGACGGGATTCCTGCCTGAGCCGCCCCGCTCCCGCAGTGCGATCCGCTTGTCGACCTCGAGGGCGATCCGACGATCGAAACGAGGCTCGAGCTCACCCCGGGCCTGCGGGTCGAAACGATCGAGCATGTCCGAGATCACTTCGATGCAGAAGTACGCCGCCTCGGCGAAGGCCTGGGCGGAGAGACGAGCGACTGGTGTGTTTCGATGATGAGCGACTCTGGAAAGAGCCGGGCCCAGGACGACCTCACCGACGCGTCTTCGCAGAAAGTCGGCTCGTCGAAGTCCGGTCTCAATCGTCTCGAGACGTCCCACGGGAGGCGTCTTTGGAAGCTGATCGATCGTTCGAGAGAGCTGCATGCGCTGCAGATGCATGGCTGGAAGC
The DNA here is from genome assembly GCA_949373145.1 of uncultured Phycisphaerales bacterium. GTDB lineage: Bacteria > Planctomycetota > Phycisphaerae > Phycisphaerales > SM1A02 > UBA8087. The sequence goes on along the minus strand of CASICI010000042.1, from coordinate 6,155 downwards.
AGAAGTGAGTCCAGGACCTTCTCATCGCCGGGGGCCTTCAACGTCTGGAGTCGTTCCAGGGGACTGCCCGGCTCGGGACCTGGATGGGTTCTTTCGACCACGGCATGAGCCTGAAGCAGAATCTGATCGGCGTCGGGTTGGTCGAAGACGGCGAAGTGAATCCAGTCGGGGCGAAGCCGTCGGACGACGATCGCCCGGGCTTCAGCGAGAATTCTTCGGGTGGACACCGGGCTTCGACCGATTCGACGGCAGATCTCACTGATTTCGAGGCCGCGCCGAACCCCCGCCAGGACAAGCTTGCGTTCCCGGTCATCGACGAGTCCGCCCGCACCTCGGACCGGACCGCGTTCTCCACGATGCCTCCGAATGAGCTGCCTGATGGCTTCATGAGAACGACCGGACCGGGCGCACAATTGACGAGCCGCCTGATTGGGTGAGTTCCCCCTCCGGATCAGTTCGAAGGCCTCTTGTGCGAGTGACTGAGACTCATCGGAAGTCATTCTGGAGAATGATGCCGCCTGGTGAAATCGTTCCGGGTGCCTGTCACGAAAACTCGAAAGCATCTGGTTCGAGACCCCGAGTCTGATCTTGCCGTCGGGAAAGAGCATCTGACGCATGAGCAGACCGTCCTCCCGCCAGCGCTGAAGCGTTCGAACCGAGACTCCGATGTCCGCGGCAGCCTGATGAAGGTCGCGCGCTCCACCGGACAGAGAGCCGACCTCACGAGGACGAAGCGCACTGGCACGTTGAACGAGGATCGCGAGTTCATGAAGAATCACGGTGCCGGACAATGATTCCCCGGAATCGATTTCACGATGCCCGGTGAGGCGCCATGCGATGAATTCGGCTGGATAGGAACTCTCTGATTCCACCTGGCCTGCGAGGTCCGCACCAGCCTGAAGCAGTTGCTCGATGATGTCTGATTCGGGAGCCTTCTCGATGGCTTCGAGAATGTTTTCGAACACGAGCGTCTTCAGGATCGCAGTGCGCCCCAAGGTCAGCTCCAATCGATGAACGAGATGGGTTCGGTGTGCTTCGCGGCGAGTTTCAGAAAGGTGGTCATTCCCAGGATCGCCTGATCGTCCAGCTCGAAACGAAGCAGATCATCCAGGTAGTGCCTGGCCAGAGAGGCATCGGGCCAGCCGAATTCACGGTTTCGCGAGACGGCGATCGAATCGAGACGGTCGGTGTTTCTTCGTCGGGCACGGTCGAGGATTCGTGCGGCGTTCACGATCCGACGACGATCCTCATCGACGAGTTCCCGGCGACAGAGCCAGGTGGCGAAGACGAAGGGAAGCGACGTCATCTCGAACCAGGCTTCGCCAAGGTCCATTTCGTGAGCGGTGAGCGCCTGGGGGAGGGAATGGTTCACGACCTTGTCGCCGATCAGGAGGACCGCATCATCTCCCGAGATGACCGGAGGCACCGAGGCGTCGAAAGGGACGATCTCGAGGTCGCACTCGTATCGCTCGCGATAGAGGACTTTCAGCAAGGCCACCGAGGTATGGCTGTCACTGTCGCAGTGAACGCGCCTGACATTCTTGAACGGGACGCTTGAGAACAGACGGACGGTGAGTGTCGGGCCTGCGCATCCGAGCATTCCGACAGGGATGACCGACATCGGCTGCTCGGCATGAACGATGTCGATGACCGAACACAGGGCGAAGTCGACTTCACCGGACAGAATCATGTCGATCTGACGTGAGGGAACCTCGGGCACGAGCGTCATGCCCTCGAGTCGATCAAGTCCGGTGATGAGAGGAAGCGTGTTGATGTAGTTGACCACGCCCACGCGGGTGGGCCGAGGATGAAGAACATCCTCAAGGCCGTGAAGAGCCTCTTCCGGTGACGAAGTGGTCGTGGTTGGATCAACGATGCTCATGCAGGAAGTCTATACCCTGGGAGCGTGCATGAGAGGTTCAAACCAGCCAAGAGGGCAATGATTCATGGGCTCACGCCAGGGCACGACCGACGGACACGTCCGGCTCCAGCTTCGAGCGTCGAGCGGATTCTTTGGCTGAACCACCGAGACTGTCTGCGACATAGACACGTGGAATCGAGGCGGCCAGAGAGGTCAGGACCGCATGAGCGGGAATCCCGGCCCGTCGAGCGATGGGGTGAAGGCCGACGTTCGACTCCGGTTGATCCGAAAGCAGAACGACTTCACAGCCCACCAGAGACTCCGAGGTCTCGAGATCACTGAGATCGATCACGATCTGGTCCATGCTGATCGCTCCGAGAACCGGAACGGAGCGGACACCCGATGGGGATTCGACCAGGACCCGATGAGGGTTCTCGGGATCGATGCAGTGTGCGGGATACCCGTCGGCGTAGCCGACCGGCACCAGCCCCACTCGGGTGCGTTTGGAAGCAGCCCAGCGTGAGCCGTAGCCGACGGTGGAACCCGCTTCGAGCGTCTTGACCTGGACCACGGTGCTGCGCCATGTGACGGCAGGCCGAAGGCCCAACTCGTCTGAATGCGTGACACCGAGATCATCCTCGTCGCCGGGCAGCCATCCGGCCCAGGCAAGTCCGACACGAACGAAGTCACGGTGTTGACCGGGTGATGTGACGAGTCCCCCACTGCTCGCTGAATGGATGCGGACTCGCGGACCGAGTCGATCCTTGAGTCGTTCCAGAGTGAGATCGAACACCGCGGCTTGTGCCTTGATGGTGGCCTCGTCACCTGCTGAGAAATGTGTGTAGATCCCGCGGAGGTCGAGTGAACGGCGTGACAGCACATGATCAAGAAGTGCGTCGGCCTGATCGGGCGTGACCCCACCTCGGCCCATTCCGCAATCGATTTCCAGATGGACCGGCAGCGGCCGACCCAATCGAATCGATGCCAGCGCATCCACCTGATGCGCATCCACGACCACCAATTCAAGACGCCCGGTGGCGAGCAGACGGGCGACGGAAGGGTCCGTGGGCAGTTCTCGAACGGGCATCAGCATCAGGATCGGGACACCAGAAGAGGCCGATTCGATCTCTGCAGCCTGCCCGAGACTGAAAACTGCAAGTTTTTCAGCCCCGGCCCCGGTCAACGTTCGAGCCAATCTTTGAGCGCCCAGACCGTAGGCATCGGCTTTGACAACGGCACAAACACCGGTTTTCGGACCTACAGACCGGTCAATGGCCCGCAGATTACCGGCGACGGCTTCAAGGTCGATTCGGATGTGACTTGTCTGATGCATGCAGTCCGTTGCAGCTCCCGAGTTTGTATCGACTCGCGAACAAGAATACCATGACGACTTCCCCTCGTCCGGATGAACACGGATCTGAAGGGAGACGATTCCGCCGGAATCGAGTCGTACACCCTCCCCCAGACCACCATGAGCCCGGCCAGAGGCGGTCCTCGAAAGAACTGATTCCAGATGACAGAACCGACGGACACAAAGCCCGCTGGCAAAAAGCCGCGTCGCAAGAGCAAGGCCAAGAAGAGCACGAGCGAGAACACCGAAAAGAAATCAGGACGCAAGAAGGTCACACCGGTCGTGGACAACGCCGAGACCTTCGCACTTGATCAGTCGTTCTCGGATCTTGGCCTGCCAGAGGATGTTCAGAAGGCGCTCGATGAACGAGGGTTCGTCCATCCGACGAAAATCCAGTCACAACTGATCCCGGTCGCACTCACCGGCAAGGATGTCCTGGGACAGGCACGAACCGGTACCGGCAAGACCGCGGCCTTCGGCCTGCCCGCACTGGCCAACATCAAGGTCGGCGAACCATTCAGCGCGATGGTGCTCGTACCCACGCGAGAACTCGCGATTCAAGTCGCCGACGAGATCAAGGACTTCGCCCGCTTCAGCGGCCACCGAGTCGTTCCGGTCTACGGTGGCCAGAAGATCACGGCCCAGGCTCCGAAGCTGGAGAAGAATCCGGAGATCATCGTGGGCACACCCGGCCGGGTGATGGACATGCATGAGCGCGGCTATCTCCCCTACAACAAGGTGCGAGTCGCCATTCTCGACGAGGTCGATCGAATGCTCGACATCGGCTTCCGCGACGACATCCGCAAGATCCTCGGCAAGATGAGCAATGAACGACAGACGATCTTCGTCTCGGCGACCATCTCCGACGAGATCGAGAAGCTGTCGCGCTCCTACATGGATTCCCCCGAGAAGATCGTGACCACCGGCAAGAGCCTCACCGTCCAGCAGGTCGCGCAGACCTACGTGAGCGTCGAGCGATGGGACAAGCCACGACTCCTCAGCCATGTGCTGAAGGTCGAAGAGCCCGAGCTCACACTGGTCTTCTGTCGAACCAAGCGCACCGTGGACAAGATTCAGAAGTCGCTCGAGCGTGATGGCATCAAGGCGCATGCGATTCATGGCGACATGGTCCAGGGCAAACGAAACCGAGTGATCCAGGACCTCCGGGATGGTGAACTCCAGGTTCTGGTCTGTTCCGATCTCGCCTCCAGAGGACTCGATGTCAACGGGATCACCCATGTGGTGAATTACGACCTGCCGGAAGACCCGGAGATCTACATTCACCGCATCGGACGAACCGCACGAGCGGGACGTGACGGATGCGGTGTCAGCTTCGTCGCACCGGATCAAGGGGATCTCCTCACCGCGATCGAAATGCTGGCGAACACCGAAATCACCGCTCGCGTCTACGACGATTTCAAGCTCGGAAGAGTGCCGGCGGACGTGCGTGCAGGTCGTGAGCACGAGAGCTCCAAGAAGGAAAAGGAAATCCAGAACAAGAGTCGTGCGCTCTCGACCGACGGTCTGGATTCCAAGGACGAGATCAAGTTCCCCGGAGGACTGGTTCCGAAGAAGCTGCCACCAAAGCGGATGATGGGACGCTCCAGAACGAATCGTCGCTGATCGATGGAACGCATCGTCGTCCATCAAGAAGTACTCGACGGCCTGGCGGAAGCCAGGCCGGTCGTCGTACTCGAGACGGCCGTCCTGACCCACGGGCTTCCAAGACGAGCGCTGGACCACCTGCCGAGATGCTTCGCGGATGGACGCCCTCTTCACGAACTCGGCACGACCGGATGGAACGCTTCCGATCCGGTCAATCTCGCCACTTCGAGAGCGATGAGTCGAGCGGTTCGGATGGAAGGTGCGATTCCCGCGACGATCGCGGTGATCGATGGCGCACTTCACGTGGGTCTCACCCCGGATGAACTTGAGAGACTTTCGCAGGTGGATGCCGACAAGTGCTCGACCAGAGACCTGGCCGCCACGTTGCAGAGCGGTGGATGCGGAGGCACCACGGTCGCTGGAACCTTGTCCGCATCGGCGGTCGCGAACGATACGTTCCGTGCCCGGGGGCTTCCCGAAATCAGAATGTTCGCCACAGGAGGCATCGGCGGCGTTCATCGGGACTGGGCAGGTCATCCGGACATCTCCGCGGACATTCGTGCGATCTCATGCACACCCATGCTCGTGGTCACTGCAGGTGCCAAGATCATTCTCGATCTTCCTGCCACACGAGAGGCCCTCGACACCAACATGATTCCCGTGATCGGTTGGGAGTGCGACAACTTCCCACGCTTCACCTCACGAGGCTCTGCCGACCAGCCACTCGAGCGAAGGCTCGACGACCTGACATGTCTTTCCGAACTCTGCCGGATCCACTGGAACGGGCTCAAGCGGGATGAGGGCATTCTGCTTCTCAACGAGATCCCGCACGATGACGCACTCGATGGAGACAGGGTCGAAGAGATCGTGACTCGAGCCTGCCATTCCGCCAAGCAACAGGGAATCACGGGTCAGGCTCTGACCCCTTTTCTGCTCACGGCGCTTGCCGAAGAGACCTCGGGCGAGTCACTGGACGCCAACATCGCACTGCTGCTTGGAAACGCCGGGCTCGCCGCCAGAGTCGTCTTCCGCTCTCGCCGACGACGCCTGATTCAGGTTGACATCACCAGCCAAGACTGGTCCAATTAGGTCGCTGTCGAAGGCGCGCCCTGAATCATCCTCGAACTGCTCGAGACCAAAGATGACGAGGGAAGACGAGCGTATTCGAGACACGCTCCACGACGTGCCAGACCGAAGATGCCAGGAGTCATTCGACTCGTGACCATCATCAGAAGCGGAACACTCCGTTGGCCATGAGGCCTTGGCACTGGACACACAAGCTCCCGAAGATGCAGGCTTGACGTACCGCCTGCACAGAAAGAACCAACTCGTGCCACC
>CASICI010000041.1 GCA_949373145.1 uncultured Phycisphaerales bacterium | reverse complement strand
CAAGCGTGATCGTGAGCTTTCCGCCCAGATGTTCTCGGAATTCCTGCAGTCCCTCGAGGAGGGTTTCTGCATCGCGCATCGCGGGGTGATGGATCGGAAGGCCCAGGTCTTCGAGAAGTGCGATCGTTCTGGCGACCGACTCCTTCGATTCCACGCCGATCATGCCTGCGTAGACCGAGTCGAGTGCGATTCCGATCGAGACCGCGTCTCCATGCCGAAGTTCGAAGTTCGTCATCTGTTCCAGCTTGTGCGCCGCCCAGTGTCCGTAATCGAGAGGTCTCGCCTCATCGAGTTCGAACGGATCTCCACCACGCGTGATGTGCTCGAGGTGCAGTCGGGCGGACTCGGTGATGTATCGCATCGCGATGGAAAGATCCCGCTCACGAATCCGCGTGACGTCCTGTTCCATTCCCTCGAAGAGCTCGGCATCTCTCAGCAGCGCGATCTTGACGACTTCGCTGAATCCCGTGGCCCACTCGGATTGATCGAGCGTCTTGAGGAGCTCCGTGTCGCAGACCACCGCATTCGGAGGCGTGAACGTGCCGGTGAAGTTCTTCTTTCCGAAGCGGTTGATGCCGTTCTTGACCCCGACGCCCGAGTCCGCCTGGGAGAGCACCGTGGTCGGCATGCGCACCATCCGAACTCCTCGATGCGCGATCGCGGCGGCATATCCACCGCTGTCGAGAACCGCTCCACCGCCGATCACCAGAACGGTCGATCGACGACAGATTCGATGTTCGTTGATCAGAGTCAGTATCTCTTCGACAACCTTCGGATCGTTCTTCGCGAGTTCGCCCCCCGGGGGTGATGTGCACCGACCTCAATTCGGGGAGGGAGACGCGGTGCGCTTTCACGTAGCCCTCGAGCGCGGACACGAGACCGGGGTTCGTGTTCGCCACAACCCGCGTCGATCACGGCGATCATCCCATGCTGCGACGAGTCTTCATCCCCACCTCTGATGGCCTCGGCAAGAACGTTGTTGTCCGTTTCAAGCGTGTTCGTGGAGAAGAGGAGACGATGGTTCCAGACAACATTGAAACACTCTTCCTGAGTGAATCGTTTCGGATCGTCATGGTCGTGTTCTGTTCCTGGCATCTGGTCGCATCACTGTGGGGTGTCGGTTTGTGACAGAGTAGCGTAGGCGACAACCCGGCTCGGGGTATGAGACCCGGCCGGGTTGCCATTTTCGGGAGAGGGGTTCCCTCGATCCCTGAAAGACCACGGCGGAGGGGCGGCCACCGTGGCCCGCTTCGACGACCGCGTCGAAACATGAGATTCGTACCCGTTAGGAGATCGGGTTCGTGCGGTTACTCGCCGCAATGGTGTTACGTGGCCGCTCGAAGGCGAGTTCGCACCCTCTTCGCCCAGTTTCATGAAGTCATGGTTTAGTGAAGATAGGGCCGGATCAAATTCGATTTGAGCGAGTGAATTTGTGCAGACAGACCGCTGCGGCGACACCGACATTGAGACTGTCGGTGCCTTTCACCATTGGAATTCGGGTCGACATGGCGCAGTGTCTCAACGAAATCGGGCCGATACCCGAAAATTCGCTTCCCATGACGACCCCCACCCGCGCCGGTGGTTCGATCTCTTCCAATGGAACGCTGCCTGATTCGATCGAAGTGCCGATCAACGTGATTCCAAATTCATCGGTGAGTCTCTGCAAGGTCATGTCCCAATCCCGGGAACGATGCCAGGGCACACGCAGAGCGTGTCCGATCGAGACCCTGAGACTCTTTCGATAGAGGGGGTCATGGCACTCTGGACTCAGGACGACGGCGTCGACCCCGAACGCAGCGGCATTTCGAAAAAGCAATCCGATGTTGTCGATGTTTCCGATCCCGTCGCAGACCAGGATCGTCGCGTCTTTTTTCGCATCTGGGATGATGTCGTCGAGTGCGCGTTCCTCGACCGGCGCACGTATTCCACTGGCAAGCACGCCTCGGTGCAGATCGAAACCGGTGATCGATCGGATGATCTCCTCGTCGGCGACGAAAAGAGGGGTTTCCGGTGAGTTCGACTTCGCGATCATCTCCGCCATGCGATCCGCCTGCTTCGCGGACGCGAGAACGGAACGAGTCAATCCCTTCGTTTCGAGCATGACCGCGACCACGAGCACCGCTTCACCGATGAACACGCCATCCTGTCCCCGCCCTCCTCGAAGACCACGTTCTCTCAACGCCAGATATTCCGTGATCCTCGGATCACGTGCGTCTTCGATCTGGATGGTCTGAACGGGAGGGGCCATGGTGTGATCATCATCGCCGATCATCGATCATCGCGTCGTCCGGGTACACTCCCGGTCATGACGATTCAGTCGCGAAACCCGGGTTCCGATGAGAACGACCTTCCGCGGTCTCTTTCGATCGAGGATCCCACCAGTTTGAGCGAAGAGGATCTTCGGGTGGCGGCCTTGCTCCAGGGTCCCACCGACCTTCCGACTCTGGCGTCCGCCGTGGAAGCGCAGGAAGCTGCCGATGCCGCCGACACCCTGGAGATTCTCGAAGAGTCGGAAGCCGCCGATCTTCTCGAGACCATGGACATCGAATCCGCTTCCGAGGCACTCTCCGAGATGCTCAGACCTCTCGGTCTCGGCGTGTTCGAGGATCTCATCAAGGAGAATCCCGTCTATGCCGGCAGCATTCTCGAGGCCATGGCACCCGACGACGCCACGGATTTTCTTCAGGGAATCCTGCCGGCGATGCGTGATCGGCTTCTCGGAGAGATGTCCGCGGGCCGTGCCGGCCTCCTTCGCGGCCTCCTCGCCTACGACGAAGGATCCGCGGGCGGTCTGATGACGACCGACTTTCTCGCCGTTCGCGAGGAGATGTCGGTCTCGGATGCGACGGACGCGATCCGGCGAAGCGCGGTCGATGGCGATGTTCATTTCGCTTTCGTCACGGACTGGGACGGTCGCCTGCGCGGCATACTCAGTCTTCGCCGCCTACTGCTCGCGTCCTCCGAGGAACTCGTGGGTGACATCTGCAACCGTGATGTCTCTGCGATACCACCCGATCTCGACCGTGAAGCCGTCGCGCTCGAGTTCGAGAAGTATGATTTTCTCGCGCTACCAGTCATAGACCCGACAGGTCATCTTCTCGGGGTCGTCGAGGTCGACGACGTGATCGAGATCATTCGAGCCGTGACCGCCGAGGATGCCCAGCTCATGGTGGGCGCCGGTGCCGAGGAGGCGGTCTATTCGAGCGCCTATGAAAAGCTTCGTGGCAGACTTCCCTGGCTGATCGTCAATCTCGTCACCAGTTCGCTGGCCGCATTCGTGGTGCTTCAGTTCGATGATCTCATCGCGGAGATCGCCATACTCGCGGTCCTGATGCCGGTGATCGCGAATCAATCGGGCAATGCCGGGCAGCAATCTCTCGCAGTCACTCTTCGGGGCATCGTGCTTGACCAGATCCGACCGAAGGATTCCTATCGACTCATCCTTCGTGAAGGTCTCGTCGGACTCGTCAACGGTCTGGTCGCGGGATTCTTCGTCGGACTTGCGGTCACGATCATCGGGATGTTTTCCGGTCGGGTCGAATGGCAGCTGGGTGCCGTCTCCGCGATTGCGATGACCTTCGCCCTCACCATCGGCACGATCTCAGGTGCGACCCTGCCGCTTCTCATGAAACGTCTGGGCGCCGATCCGGCGACGGCATCGACCATCTTTCTCACGATGATCACCGACTCCATGAGCTTTCTGGTGTTTCTGGGTCTGGCGACCCTGCTTCAGGGCTGGCTGCTCTGATCGCGTTCGTCTTCCGATCCGGCATGGTCATCCATGATCATGGTCGGACTCCGGTCCTTTTCAGGCGTGCCATGTCGCCTTCCTCCTCGAACTGTTCCGGTATCAGCAGGTAGCTCGCGAACAGAAATCCCAGTCCCCCGATGAACGTGCCCCAGTTCGAACCAACTGTCCAGAGCACCGTTCCGTCCGGCTCGTAATAGCTCGCCACCGCTGAGATCTGGAACGCGATCGATCCAAAGGCATTGACCAGCACGATCCAGAAGGCGAAATCCCTCGGTCTGAAAAAGACATACCGATGACCGGTTTCGAGATAGGAACATGCGGTCGAGATCAGAAAGCACAGGGATCCGATCATGTTCGGCGTCCAGATCACGAGATTCTCCTCCGCAGGCGAGAGGTTCGAGATCAGTGCGTCCCCGGTGTTGAAATTGAAGAGCACGGTTCCGATCAACTGAATGACACTGGCCAGATAGCCGAGGTTTCGAGGTCTCCACGCGAACAACCGCAGGCGCTTGCGGGTCCTGGAGGGCGTGGCTTCGGAATCCAGGAGTTCGGTGATCTCTGAATTGATCACTTCGAGGTACTGGATCAAGCCAGCCGAGGTGAAGAAGATCGAACCCACGAAGAAGATCGAGTTGTTGACGACCGGAGCATGCCACCAGGCCGTCAGCAGTGAAGGGAAGATGGCCAGACCCGCTCCCAGCACGAACAGTGCCGAACCGATCATGAAGAGAATGCCCAGCCACCACGATGTGGAACCCGGGTCCCAGAACCGAGACCAGATCTTCGCGGGCACCTGCTCCTGCCGGCCTTCGTTCGACAGGTCGACGCGCAGTGGTTGGAATCTCTTGCGGTGACGACGCGAGGTCACCACGCACGTGAAATGATCCTGATCCTTGCCAGAGACCTTTGTGATGAACGGTCCGAGGAATTGAGCCTGAACATCACTGAGGTGAATGGGGGACCGGGTTCTCACGGATCTTTGCGACGTGTTCGACATCAGATGTTCTGGCTTCACGGCATCGATTCAAGAATCCATGTCGGATCATGAATCACTCGGCGTACTGATCCATGCCCTCGCAACTGCAGACGAGGTTCCGATCTCCGTACGGATTGTCGACTCGTGCCACGTGCGTCCAGAATTTGCCATCCCGCAGCCATTCCGTCGGCCATGCCGCCTTCCTTCTGGTGTATGGGTGGGTCCATTCGTCCGATCCGATCATCCCAACCGTGTGGGGAGCGTTCTTGAGAACGTTGTCACTGGAATCGGCACGGCCGTCTTCGATCTCCCTGATCTCCTCGCGGATCAGGATCATGGCCTCGCAGAACCGATCGAGTTCTTCTCGAGATTCACTTTCGGTCGGTTCGATCATCAGCGTTCCCGGTACCGGCCAGCTCATGGTCGGTGCGTGGAACCCATAGTCCATGAGTCGTTTCGCGATGTCGTCGATCTTGATGCCTGCAGTCTTGTCGAACATCCTGCAGTCGAGGATGAACTCATGTGCACAGCGTCCGTTGGAGTTCGTGAACAGGATCTCGTAGTGACCTGACAATCGTTCCGCCATGTAGTTGGCGTTGAGAATCGCGATCTCACTCGCCTGCTTGAGCGCGTTCGCTCCCATGCATGCGATGTACATCCATGAGATCGGAAGAATCATGGGTGATCCGTAGGGAGCCGCCGAGACGGGACCGATCGCATGTTCTCCGGCGGTATCGGGCGTGATGATCGGGTGGCTGGGCAGGAAGGGTGCCAGTGCACCGGTGACGCCGATCGGTCCCATGCCAGGGCCGCCACCACCGTGCGGGATGCAGAACGTCTTGTGCAGATTCAAGTGACAGACATCCGCACCGAGTTCTCCCGGTCTGGTCAGTCCGACTTGTGCATTCATGTTCGCACCGTCCATGTAGACCATGCCACCCGCCTCGTGGATCAGTTCGCAGATCTCCTGGACGTGCTCCTCGAAGACGCCGTGGGTCGAGGGGTAGGTGATCATCATCGCGGCGAGTTCGTCTCCGCAGTCGAGAATTCTCGCTCGAAGATCCTCGATCATGATGTCGCCACGTTCATCGCATTTGACGGGAACGACTTCCATGCCCGCGATGATCGCCGACGCTGGATTGGTTCCGTGCGCCGAGATCGGGATGATGCACTTCTTCCTGGTGTCTTCGTTTCGCGAGGCATGATACGCCGCGATGACCATGAGGCCTGCGTATTCACCCTGCGAACCCGCGTTCGGCTGGAGACAGACCGTCTCGAAACCGGTGATGTCCGCGAGCCATGCCTCCAGTTGTTCGAAGAGTTTGGCGTAGCCCTCCGCCTGTTCCGTGGGAGCGAATGGATGCATGTCACTGAACGCGGGCCAGGTGACCGGCGCCATCTCGGATGCGGCATTCAATTTCATGGTGCACGATCCCAGGGGGATCATGGAATGAGCCAACGACAGGTCACGCGATTGAAGTTTGGTGACGTAGCGAAGGAGTTCGGTTTCCGAACGGTGTGAATTGAAGACCCTGTGGGTCATGTATCCACTGTGTCGTTCGAACTCACCGAGATGCTCCGAAGCTGTCTTGAGTTCCTCGGGAGTGGTCGCTTCATCAGCGGACCCCGCAGCAAAGACACGAAGCAGCGCCGCCAGATCATCGAAGCCCGTCGTCTCGTCGAGGGTCAGTCCGAGACAGTCGGGGTCATCGGTGCGGAGGTTCACACGCTGATCACGAGCGGCCACGAGAATCTTCGATCGTTGTTCGGGGGATTCGACCGGCACTCGGATCGTGTCGAAGACAGGATTCGTGCCGATGGCGAAGCCCATGTCTCGGAGCGCTTCGGCGACACCCGTCGTCATCTTGTGGATGCGGGACGCGATCGCCCGCAGACCTTCGGGTCCGTGGTAGACGCCATACATCGAAGCGACGATCGCAAGCAGGACCTGCGCGGTGCAGATGTTGCTGGTCGCCTTGTCACGTCTGATGTGCTGCTCACGAGTCTGGATCGCCATGCGCAACGCGAGATCACCCTGAGCGTCCTTCGAAACACCGATCAATCGTCCCGGCATCTTTCGAACGAGTGCTTCACTGCATGCGAGATATGCGGCGTGAGGCCCGCCATAACCCATGGGCACTCCGAAGCGCTGGGTGGATCCGACTGCGATGTCGGCACCCCATTCGCCTGGAGGAACCAGCAGACACAGGGACATCGGATCGGCTGCGGCGACGACCAGCGTGCCTTCGGCAGCCGCCGACTCCGCAAGCGTCTTGTAATTTCGAATCATGCCATCGGTGCCCGGGTACTGGACCAGGACCCCCGCCCACTGGCAGCTCTTCGCATCGAAGTCATCGATCTCGCCGATGACCAGTTTCACGCCGAGTCCCGAGGCCCGGGTCTTCAGGACCGCGATCGTCTGCGGGTGGCAGTCCGCGGCCACGAAGAAGTCCATCCTGCTTCGTCGGTGCTGAGCGACGCACATCGCCATCGCTTCCGCCGCCGCCGTACCTTCGTCGAGCAGTGAGGCGCCCGCGATGGGAAGTGCGGTCAGGTCGCAGATCATCGTCTGGAAGTTGAGAAGTGCTTCAAGCCTTCCTTGGGACAGTTCCGCCTGGTACGGCGTGTACTGGGTGTACCAGCATGGATTCTCCACGACCGTTCTGAGAATGACCGTGGGGGTGACCGTCCCGTGATATCCCATGCCGATGAAGTTGCGCCAGGTCTTGTTCTGTTCCGCAAGTCGACCGATCTCATGAAGCGCGTCTCGTTCCGACAGTCCCTCTTCGCCTGCGGGGGCACACAGTTCGAGTGGTCTTCGGGATCGGATCGATGCAGGAATCGCGTCATCGATCAACCCATCGAGGTCCTGATACCCCAACGACTTCAGCATCTCGGAGATTTCTTGCGAATCCGGTCCGATGTGTCGCCGGGAAAAGCGATCCGTTGACTGGATCGAGTTCTGATTGTGGTCGTCTTGGCCAGTCATATCAGCCTCGGGGCGCGAACCTGCGATGGTCATTGAAGGAAATCCTTTGGGTGTCGGAATGCTTGATTCAATCTGGAATAGTAGCGAGAAGGGCAACCCTCAGCGACCCGAAACTCAGGCATTTGACTCCTATCCACGAACCCGCAGGTCAAACACGCGTAATTGATCCAGAGAGATCTCGCGCCACCTGAACAACCGGCGGAATCTTCACGCCCGATACCTTGAATTCTCACGACGGGAGCCCCCATGAAGCCAGAGAACAGACCCATCAACGTCCCCAGAAGATTCGACATCTGGTCTCGAATAGGAGGAACCCAGCGTGCCGGCCTTCTAGGGCTTCGTTTTGCACGAACATGGCCCACCTGCGAGCACCGTGAGGTCGATATGCGCATCACCAGACGATGCGGGCTCGAGCTTGGTTTCGAGGGACTCGTCTGTGGAATGACGGCGGACTCGAAGAGCGGAAAACTCTTCGGCCTCATGGTTCGCGAAAACCAGCTCACCCGCATGCTGGCCCCTCGGGAGATCCCACTTGACCGGATATTGGGTCTCCGGGATCCAGTCTTCGGTCGGCTGATGATCGGATCGCATCGTTCCATCGATGACTCGATCGTCAGAAGCCTCGGAAGAAGTGCTCTGTCACATTCGGAGCAAGGACGAATGGCCTGTTTGTGCGCTCTGGGCCGTTTCGCTGAGCGGCGTCAACTGTCACTGGCCACCATCAAGCGCGTGCTCGAGGAGATGGATGCACTCGCACTGGTCAAGGACCCGCTCTTCAATTCTCGTGTGAATGCCGCCTGAGTTCGTGGGACGTCAATCCCAGCGAAAGACGCCCTTCTTCCAGGCGTAGACATACGCCACGATGCTCGTGGCCATGAAGAAGATGATCCGACCGAGGAACAGTGCCGCTTCCGAACTTCCGGGTTCCAACTGTGCGTAGGTGACCGCCCATGGATAGAGGAAGATGATCTCCACATCGAAGACCAGGAACGTCATCGCCATGATGTAGAACCGAACGTTGAAACGCTTTCGGGTGGAGCCGAACGGATTCATGCCCGATTCGTAGGCAATGCCCTTCGTGGCACCCTCCGCCTTGGGCCCGATCAGATGACTCAGCACCAGATTCGCCACCACGAATGCGATTGCCATGAGGAGCACCACCAGAACCGGCAGATACAAGATGAGTTCCGTCTGGGCGAGTAGGGCGTTCACGGCGTGCCTTCAGTGCGGGGTGTCGGGTCGGAAGCGTCTTCGGCGGAAGAATCCTCCGCGTTGGGAGATGGTACACCTTCGCCCCCGGCGAGGTCCAGTGTCGCAAGCGCGATCAGTCGTGCGACGTTTCGAGCGAGGTCGGCCATGATTCTGTCCGCATGATCGGTCACCTGGTGATAATCCTCGTGATCCTCCACGGAAAAGAGCACTGCTGGAACCCCTTTGGTGATGAATGGCCACTGATCACTTCGGCTGAGCCAGTCCGGGTGTTCATCCACTCGAAGCGTCAATCCAATGGAATCATTGGCTTTTTTCAGTGCCTTGATCAGCGAGGGAGCACCTTTCGCACCGTCGATGAAGATCGTGTTCTTCGTCCCCCGGCTGATCATGTCCAGATTGAAGAGCCCTCGGACCTTTTTCAGATCGATCGGGCTCTGATCGACGAAGTGTCGTGAGCCCTTGAGTCCGGCCTCCTCCCCCGTGAATGCGATCAGGATGACGCTGGATTCGAGTCGGTCCTTCAAGGCGACCATTGCTTTTCCTATGGCAAGGATGCCGGCTGTTCCCGAGGCATTGTCATCCGCTCCATTGAAGATCTTGTCCTCGCCCCGGCGCCGGGGGGGAAGGTGGTCGTAGTGCGCGCCCAGGATCACATAGCCTGCATCCGGGTTCTTTCCGCGCACGATGCCGACCACGTTCGGGGAGGCATCCTTCTTCGAGAGCTCCTGAAACCACGCACCCTCGGGAAGGCCGGGCTCGATTCCCGCCTCGATCATCTGATCGCGAATCCAGACGGCGGCTTTCCGTCCGAACGGGCTGAGCCAGTACCTCCCGTAGTAGGCATCGTCGGCGAGATGGTTCACATCGGCCTGGATCGCCTCCTCTGTGATCTCGAGAATCGCGGGTGGGATCGAAACACGATCCGAACTGATCTGCAGGCAGAGTGCGGTGAGAAGAAGACTGATCATGTGCGTTGCTCCGGTGTGTGCGCCGAGGACAGTGGGGGGGTCGTCACTGAATCACCCTGCCCGGCGAAGCGCACCGCTTCCAGTGGCCGGTGGATCATGGCCGCCATGCTGGGTGGTGGCTGGAGATTCTTGAACGTTTCGAAGCGCTGACGCCTGCTCTCCGACATCGTTGGATGGTCGGCTGCGTGTCTTCGAATCGGGGACAATCAGGGCGACAGGATTCGAACCTGCGACTTGCGGCTCCCAAAGCCGCCGCTCTACCAAGCTGAGCTACACCCTGTGCGGGACTGCAGATGGTACCGAGTTGCCGGCACAATCCAGTTGTTCAACGGATTTTCCCTGATGATTCCCTCATATAGTCCGGCAGAACCCCTTTCTTGGCCCGTATTCGGGATTCGTTTTCTCGCTCTTGGGCTACTCTGACCACATGTCACTCGATGTTCCCGCCCATTTCGCGTCCCTGGTCTGCGTCGGATTCGATGGAGTGGAACCCACGCCCTTCATCGAAGAGGCGTTTGCCGCCGGGGTTTCGACCGTCATCCTTTTTGGTCGCAATGTCGGGGACCCGGCCGGAACCGCTGAGACCTGCCGACGACTTCGGGAGGCTGCCGGTCGCCCGATCGTGATCGCCATCGACCAGGAGGGCGGTACCAGTCGACGATTGATCGATGGATTCACGCCTGTTCCTTCCATGCGGGAACTCGCACGCCTCGGCCCTCACGCCGTGGCCGAGGCAGCCGCGACCACGGCGCGTGAACTCAGATCCGTCGGCATCGACTTCAATTTCGCACCTGTGGTCGATGTCGATTCGAATCCCGACAATCCCGTCATCGGGGATCGAGCCTTCTCGAACGATCCCGATCTCGTCGCTGAACTGGGTTCGATCTGGATCAAGGCCATGCAGAACGCTTCGGTCGCAGCCTGTGCCAAGCACTTTCCCGGCCACGGTGACACCAGTGAAGACAGTCATCTCGAACTCCCGAGGCTTCCCCATGACCTCGACCGCCTTCGTCGCGTCGAACTGCGTCCCTTCATCGCCGCCGTGGAGTCCGGGGTCGCGTCCATCATGAGTGCGCACGTCCTGTTCGAGGCGATCGATCCCAAGCGACCTGCGACGCTGAGTCCTCGCGTTCTTCAGGACGTCCTTCGAGGCGAGCTTGGTTTCGAGGGCATCATCGTCTCCGACGATCTTGAAATGGATGCGATCGTGGGTCGAATGCCCATCGAGTCCGCGGCCGTCGACGCCATCAATGCCGGCGTGGATCTGCTTCTATGCTGCCACCGCGAGGACCGCCAGAGAATCGTTCTTGAAGCTCTCTCGGGTGGTCTCGATCCCCTCATGGCAGACCGTGCGGTCGCTCGAATGTCGAAGTTCCAGGCAGCGTGGGCTCGATGAGGATCAGGGTGTCCTTCCCGCCGTGCTATCGTGTGTCCATGAATCGCTTCGCGACAATTTCATCCCGTTCACTTCTCTTCACATGCCTCGCCGTCGCTCTGATGAGTGCCACGTCTTGTCACACCACCTCGATCGACGCCTCTCCGGACGGTCGATCGACGTGGCGATCCGAGAAACTCGAATTGATTTCCGGCGGAGGCTGCATTCACGTCAACGTGCTCTGCGACTCCGATGATCCCATCACCGTCGTACTGCTGTCGCAAGACCTCCCGGAGGATTCCAGTTCCCGCGTCGATCCCAGCTGCGCTGCTGCGACCGGGGTCACACGAAACGGCATGTTTCTGGTTCGCTTTCTGGATCTTCCAGTCTCCGAATACATGGTGGTCGCCTTTTTCGACGTGAATGGAGATGGTCGTCTCGACGAGACCTTCTTCTCGACCGGCGAGTCGAGGAAGTTCACCGAGCCCCATTCCAAACTCAAACGGTTTCAGATTCGTGAGGGGGACATCATCAACGTCTCGCTCGATCTTGAAATCGATCAATCCTCTGGAGCGCGTGACTCATGAATCCGTTTCTTCCGATCATCGCCTGCCTGTGTGCGTTCTCGTGTTCCGTGACGTCGGTCCTGTCTCAGGACGAGGTCTCGACCGTCGCACCAACTCCGGTGGCCGCCGAAGTCGAGGTGGCACGGACCGAACGCTCCGGGATCCAGTCGTCCGAATCCGATGTCGACCGACGCCTGCGCGAGGTTCTCAATTCGGCCAACACCCGCTACTGGAAGAACCGCGCTCGAACGAACACCCTTCCCGAGGATCGATGGTCCCCGCAGCAGGCGGGTTGGATCGATGCGTCGGGACGACCTCTGGTCATCAACTGGCCCTGGTGGGCCTGGTGAATCGATCTAGAATTCAGCTGAATTCGCGGTCCTGGGATATGGAATCACGTCCCTGACGTTGGTCATCCCGGTGGCATACAGGATCGTTCTTTCGAAACCCAGACCGAATCCCGCGTGGGGGACGCTTCCGTAGCGTCGAAGGTCCCGGTACCACCAGTAGTCATCCTTGTCGAGATTCATCTCCTCGAGCCTGGCGTCGAGCACATCGAGTCGTTCCTCTCTCTGTGAGCCGCCGATGATCTCGCCGATGCCCGGTGCAAGCACATCCATCGCTGCAACGGTCCGGCCGTCGTCGTTCATCCTCATGTAGAAAGCCTTGATGTCCTTGGGATAATTCATCACCACGACCGGCTTGCCGGCAAGTTCCTCGGTGAGATAGCGCTCGTGCTCCGACTGAAGGTCGATCCCCCACGAAACTGGAAATTCGAATTTCTTGCCCTTGGCGATCGCCTTCTCGAGATGTGCGATCGCTTCGGTGTAGTCCATGCGTTCGAACGACGAGTCGACGAATTTCTCAAGGCGATCGATGCATCCCTTGTCGATTCTCTGCTGAAAGAACCCCATGTCGTCGCCACGTTCTTCAAGCAGTGCCTTGAAGATGTACTTGAGCATGTCTTCCGCGAGATCGGCATCGTCTGAAAGGTCCGCGAAGGCGATCTCGGGTTCGATCATCCAGAATTCCGCGAGATGGCGGCTCGTGTTCGAGTTTTCGGCTCGGAATGTAGGGCCGAAGGTGTAGACCTTGCTCAGCGCGCAGGCCCATGTCTCGACGTTCAATTGTCCGGAGACCGTCAGGTGTGATTCCTTGCCGAAGAAGTCCTGGCTGAAATCGATGGCACCATCCTCGGTGCGTGGGAGATTCATGAGATCCAGCGTCGACACGCGAAACATCTCACCGGCACCCTCACAGTCGTTGGCGGTGACGATGGGGGTGTGGATCCAGAGAAAACCGTTTTCGTGCATGAAGCGGTGTGCCGCCATGGCCAGACAGTGTCTGACTCGTCCGACCGCACCGAAGGTGTTCGATCTCGGGCGAAGGTGTGCGACCTCTCGCAGGTACTCGAAGGAGTGCCGCTTCGGTTGGAGGGGATAGGTGTCGGGGTCCTCGATCCATCCGACCACCTCGATCGCGTCCGCCTTCATCTCCAGCGACTGGCCCTTGCCTTGGCTTTCGACGATTTCGCCGCGACATCTCACCGCACAGCCGGTCGTCAGTTTCTGAATTTCCGATTCGTAGTTCTCGAGCTCCGCCGGTGCCACGACCTGAAAGGCGTCGAAACAGGATCCATCCGAGATCTGGACGAAGGAGATTCCCGCTTTGGAATCCCGGCGAGTTCGGACCCATCCGGTGACTTCGAGTTCTTTCCCAAGATGATCTGAGGGGGTCGAGAAAAGCGTGGAGATGGGAATACCGGCGGACATTTGGGGCTCCTGGGAAATGGGGTCGGTGGCGAAATCTGGACTCAGACATCCCGTCTGTCATCCAAGTGTTGAAGTATCGCATTTTCCGGGCTTCTCCGGCAAGCTTCCCCGAGATCGATCCCGAGCCGGCCATGTGCCAGAATGGCAGCATCCTCGACGCTGACGATGGTCCCTGACACCTCATTTCGAACAGAGGCGGCTTTTTCAGGCTTCAGGGGCCATCGAGGGGTTCTTTCTCCAGATCCAGTTGGGCACGGTGCTTGCCTCTATAGGGGTGATGACTGATGAACTCACGACATCTTCCAAGCCGAATCGACTGTCCCTGCTGCTGAGTTACGGCGGCTGGGAACGTGAGAATTTCGCTGAACAGCTGCCAAGGCTCTTGCAGCCGATCGGGATCGATTGTCTCAGGGCGGATACCGCTGACGAAGCAACCGCCTTGATCGAGATCCAACAGGTTCACATCGCGGTCATCGACCTTCGAATTCCCCTGGACCGCTCTGCGGACGGTCCCTCCGGAGAGCGTGTGCTCAAGCTTCTCCGAAGAATGGATTCCCCTCCTCCGACCGTGGTCGTCAGACCGCGACCCGCGACCCTTCGCGGTGCCACGAGAGGATTGAGCAGCGCGCTTCGAGAAGGCGCCTACACGGTCATGGACGGACCCATCAAGATCGAGCCGATGCTCGAGGTTCTTCGGCGAATCGTTCGCCGGCACTATTCGGACCATTGGTCCGCGGCATGAGAGTCTTCTCTCCATCCATTCGCATCAAATCGGGGCCGACGCCCCCCAGTTCCACTCAGGAGTTAGCAGACATATGAAGGTTCGACCACTTGGCGACAAGATCATCGTGAAGCGACAGGTTGCGGAGTCCCAGACCGAATCGGGAATCTATCTTCCCGAAAGCGCGAAGGACAAGCCCAAGCAGGGCAAGATCGTCGCGGTCGGTGACGGCAATCTCAACAAGGACACCGGCGCTCGTGTTCCTTTCACCGTCAAGAAGGGCGACGAGGTGATCTTCAGCTCGTACTCCGGCACTGAAATCAAGATCGACGGCGAAGACGTTCTGATCATGACCGAGGACGACATCCTCGGCATCATCGACTGAGTCATCCAGTCAGGAGTTACCGATGGAACGTGGGCCACTGATTCGTATTCTCGAACACATGAGAGGGACCGAGCTCGAGCTCGATCTGATCATCAATTCCAGAAACGAGCCCCTCGAAATTCGTAATGTCACCAAGGTCACCGAGCTTCACAGTGCCAACGGCATCCAGATCACGACTCGTCAGAATCAGATCTGGGTTGACGCTTCACACGTGGCAGCGGCGTATCAGGCGCGTGATGACGGAGGCTGACTCCAGCCTTCCAAAGACGCATCCTCAGCCAATCAAATGAAATCATCGCGGGAGCGTGTCTCCCGCTCAGGAATCTAAGGAAACAACACAATGCCTGCCAAGCAGATCGCATTCGACAACGACGCCCGTGAGACGATTCTCGCCGGCATCAAGAAGCTCTCCAGAGCCGTCAAAGTCACCCTCGGCCCCTCGGGACGCGTCGTCGTCCTCGAGAAGAGCTTCGGTGCACCCACGGTCACCAAGGACGGCGTCACCGTCGCCAAGGAGATCGAACTCGAAGACCCCTACGAGAACATGGGCGCACAGATGGTCAAGGAAGTCGCCAGCAAGTCCAGCAAGGACGCCGGTGACGGAACCACCACCGCCACCATCTACGCCGAGGCGATCTTCCAGGAAGGCCTGAAGAACATCACGGCCGGTGCGAATGCCAACGCCGTCAAGCGTGGCATCGACCGTGCCGTCACGGCCGTGATCGACTCGCTTGGCTCCATGAGCAAGCCCGTGAA
>CASICI010000040.1 GCA_949373145.1 uncultured Phycisphaerales bacterium | reverse complement strand
AAGGACGCACGGGAATCGACATCGTCGACGCGGGAATGATGCAGCTCAAGCACACCGGATGGATGCATAATCGAGTGCGCATGGTCGTTGCAATGTTTTTGTGCAAGAACCTCCTCATCGACTGGCGTGAGGGCGAGGCCCATTTCAGCAGATCCCTGATCGACTACGACTTCGCCAGCAACAATGGTGGCTGGCAATGGGCCGCTTCAACTGGCACTGATGCCGCTCCATACTTTCGAATCTTCAATGCGGAGACCCAGGGCGTCAGATTCGACCCTGATGGAACGTACCGCCGACGGTGGCTGGGAGACAGAACCCTTGGGAGCCTCCCCCCCATCGTCGATCTGAAGACCAGCCGAGTCCGTGCGATAGAGACATTCAAGGTCGCTCAGGCCGAGTGGCAGGAATCCAAGCAGGCCTGATGCAGTCGGTGAACTCTGAAACGCTTGCGAAAACAGAAGTCGGACTCATCGCCGAGACTCATGCGCATTCTTCACCCAGGCGCATCCGCTCCACAATGCCACGAAATACAGGCCCAGGATCGTGATGATCACGCCACCATTGGCGCGCCATAGTCTCTCGCGCTCCCATGGTGAATCGCCTCCGAGTTCGGTCTGGAGTGGAAGCACCATGGCCAGCACGCACACGATGCGTGGCGAGCGAACAGGGGCAGACGAGAAATCGTCCCGCACGCTTCACGACGAGAAACTGTGCGACCAGAATCATCAGCAAGGACGAGAATGGCCAGATGCCTCATCTTGGTCTGTGGTGCGAAGGCAAGCACCGCGACCAGAAGCCCGGTCCACTCGAGAGCGATAAGCCCCTGTAAACACGCGCTGATGTGCGCCCGCTGACCTGCCGCCACGTCCTCAGAAGAAGAGGGACGCCGATTGAGGAGGTAGATCGCACCATCCGACTGACAAGACAGCAGACGCGCCTGCACAGCGCGATCATGAGATACGCACCGATTGGTACGCCGACTCCCAGGGCATTGCGCCCAACGAGCGAACGTACTGGAGAGCGAGACACTGTCGACCCACTCGAGTGGAAAGACCAAGTGGCGCCCGCTTCAGTCAGGCGCCTCGCCACCGAACAAGAAGGACGAGACTGGAAAGTGACTCGTGCGAGGTAGGCAAGATTCACATCCCAGCCGAGCACCAACGCACCTGCTCAAGGCCACTCCGAGGGAGCCGAGAACGAATCCTAGGAGACGTGCTCCACCACCCGCGTATGACGATCAACGGGACATGAAGATGATGGTCTGGTACTTGACGTTGGCCACCAGCCCAAGCACGACTCCTGCAAGAAACGGATGCCTGCTGAAGTAGCGCGAGACTTCCGATGATCCCGAGGAGAACCAGGTAATCAACCTGCCCCTGGTCGATCTCAGCCTTGATCCGTGGCACCGACAGGAGTGCGGCGATCAGAATGATGACCGGCAGGGTCGCGACATCCTGCGCACCATGAAATCGAGTCATGATGTCGCGGGCACCGATCCAAAGACATCGCTGAAAGCAGAATCATGCTGATGACGGTCCAGACCGCGGCAGCCACTTCGAGCGGGAGCAGTGTCAATGGGATGAACAGGATGGCCAGGAAGGGCGGGTAGATGTAGGTCAGCGGGGACTCGGGATTCCACGCAGCGAACATGTCCTGCCCCGTGCGCAAGGCCACTGAGGCGTCGTAATAGATCCGAAAATCCATGTCGGCGTAATTGAGAAAGTTCAATGCCTGAAAAAGACACATCATCCCCAGCAGGACGACTGTCGAGACCCAGCAGAAACGAGCCAATCCAAGAGGTTCACTCGGCGTGCGATTCATCTGAATGCCTGCATTCCAGTGATACGGCGCCCGAGGACGAGCCTGTGGATGTCCCGGGTCCCTTCATACGTGGCGACACTTTCAAGATTGATGAGATGACGCAGCGGGCAGTGCTCGAGAAGAATGCCGACACCACCAAGCAATTCGCGCCCCAAAGCGGCGACCCTGCGAGCATTGTCCACGTTTGAATACTTCGCCAGACTGATCTGGTCCGAAAGGTTTCCACCCGCGGCCTTCAGTTCAGAAAGTCGATCAACAAGCACGTGCGAATGAGTTGTGAGGGTCAACATCTCGGCAAGCTTGTCTTGAACCAGCTGGAAGCCGGCCAGGGGCTTTTCGAATGACTCTCTGACGAGAACGTAGTCGCGAACCTCCTGCAAACAGGCCTCGGAAGCACCGACCATCCCCCATGCGATGCCATAACGGGCTTCGTTGAGACAAGCCAAAGGACCCGACAATCCCGATGGCGAATTCTCCATCAACGCATCAGCCGGGAGAGAGATCTGATCGAAGGAGAGTTCGGCAGTCCGTGCACACCTCAGGGACATCTTGCCGGACATCAGTCGTGACTCAAAGCCTGGAAGGCTTGTTTCAACAAGAAATCCGCGAATCGAGGAGGGGTCGCCCGCAACAGTCTTGGCCCAGACGACCGCGACATCGGCGATGTCGCCATTGCCGATCCACTTCTTTCGTCCGTTCAGGGTCCATCCCGCCCCGTCCCGGGTGGCCAGAGTCTCCATACCTCCCGGGTTCGATCCGTACTCCGGTTCGGAGAGAGCGAAACATCCGAGTTTTTCACCAGACCGCATTCCAGAAAGCCAGGCATCCTTCTGGGCCTGAGTTCCGAAGAAGGAGATGGCGTTCATCGCAAGGGAACTTTGAACGGAGGCGAAGGTACGTAATCCGCTGTCGCCTCGCTCCAGCTCCCGCATGATCGCACCAGTCGCTCGCGGCGACAACGCTTCACCACCGTATCCCTCGAGACCGGAACCGAAGACCCCAAGTGAACCAAGTTCAGGGGCGATGCTTCGCGGAAGATCTCCCGCCTCCCAGTACTCGGAAACACGCGGCATGAAGCTCTCAGCGACCCAGTTCGCGACAGTGTCACGAAGAACCAGTTCTTTGGGAGTCAGCTTCGAATCAAGATGATAGAAATCACTGATGGAATCTTCTGAGAGGGCCATGAGTGAATGATATCCGACCTTTGAAGGCTTCGACATCCAGACGTGGGTCTGTTATTTTTGATGTCACTTGAGGAACTCTGGATGTCGCACACCATCAACATCGTGACCAAGATTCTTGTGATCATCGCACTGATCGTGGCGATCGGCTTTGGTGGACGATATTTCGGAGAGATGATTCCTGAATTCGAGAACTGGGTGAACCGCATTGGAATCTGGGGGCCGTTCGTCTTCATCGTTCTCTTCATCATCCTGACAGGATTCCAGCTCCCTGAATCAGTGCTGGCGGTGGCCGCAGGAGTGGCTTTCGGACTGGGCAAGGGATTCGCACTCGTGGTCCTCGTCAATTTCCTGGGTGCGATCGTCTGGTTCTGGATCGCTCGCTGGTTCCTCAGGAAATTCGTGACCAGATTTCTCCGAAAGCACCCGAAGCTTTCAGCGATCGAACAAGCGACCACGGATGAAGGCTTCAAATTGATGGTTCTTTTGAGACTGGGACCATTCAGCTACGGGTTCCTGAACCTGGCACTCGGAGCCAGCGATTCCAAGTTCAAGCCATATCTCTTTTCATTGGCCGGAGTGATACCGGGGAACTTCGCAACAGTCTATTTTGGCAGCATGGCGGCACATGTCGCCAAACGAGCGGCGCATGCCGACAATCTCTCCGACGCTCACTTCGCGATCATGGGCTTTGGATTCGCAGTGACAGTGATCGTGGTCATTATCGTGACACATGTCGCACGCCATGCGTTGAAGGCCTACGAGTTAGGCACACCCTCCACCCGGACGCAGTGAGCCGACGCTGAGATGAAGTTGCATGTTTCGATCGGGATCACTTCGGTCTTGATGGAGCTTCCGCAGCAGGATCCACGCTGCCAGTCGACCTGGGATCCGTAGCCGACTCCACAACTGAACTCGCATCTGACATGAGCAACCATTCAAGAGAGCCCTTGAGATGAGCTCGGAACTTGGGCTCACGGTAGGACTCCTTCGTATGCCCCCCCCCCGGTGTACAACGCCCGGCCGCCCTCGTATTCATGACACCATGCGATCGGATGGTCACCATTCATGCCTCCACCGGAAAAGCTGTCCTCATCGAGACTCGCGAGCACTGTCACGTCGTCGCGAGGGCTCAGGGTGTACGTGTACCACTCGTCAGTTCGATTCCAGAGCCCGGGCAACATCCGCGTCGACGGGTGGTCCTTGATTTCGACAGTGATTCGGGCAGGCTGAATGGCGGGATGTGACTTGAAATAGGCCCCGACAAGTCCTTTATAGAATTCCCACTCGTACTCGGTATCAGCTGCCGCGTGCACACCAAGCCAGGCCCCCCCGTTTCGGATGTACGACTCGAAAGCCGCTTCCTCGCGTGCATTCAGGATGTCTCCGGTGGTATTGAGAAAAATCACGACTCGCACGGAAGACAGATTCTTCGAATTGAAGACAGAAGCATCTTCAGTGGCGGTGATCTTGAGTCCCAGTTCGGCACCAAGCTCACGAAAGCACATGATTCCTTCAGCGATCGAGTCATGACGAAAACCAGCGGTCTTGCTGAAGATCAGCATCGAGTCGGCTGCCGCCACCGAGGACGCTCCAGTGTCCTGTCGTAGGTGTTCGAGAGGGGGCGCCCCCTCCGCCATGAAGCAAGCAGAAAAAAGAACACAAAGCATGACAACCAGGAATCGGTAGAACATTGATGGCTTCCTGAGAGAAAAAATGGAGGACAAGGGTATGACGGCATGCAACCCACAATCAAACGAGTCGAAACAGACATAAAAAAACCAGCGCAACCCGTCGGTTACGCTGGTAATGATCTTCTCAATGGCACTTCGCAATCCGTCGACGCGAGGTCATAAGAAGGCCATCATCATTGATGATGGGGTATGTCAATTAGCCGCCGAGGCTGCCGTCGGATGAGACGTCAAGGGCGTTCTTCATCTGGTCGAACTTTTCGACCTGACCGTCACGGACTGCCTTGACTGCGCCGACTGATCCAGCACCCATAACGGTACCCATGATCATGTATTCGGCAGTTTGCATTCCACGGTCGTCACGAAGGAAGTTGATGATGGCCTTCATAGTATTTCTCCAGTTAAAAAGATGTCTTCATGTTTTTTGCGACTTGAACTTCCAAGTCGTTTGTTTGACTTGGTTCTCAAGTCGATGAATGGAGATTAGAACAGCCTGACACGCATGTCAATACAAATGTCAAAAAAAGACAGGGCTCCGAAAAAGGCGTGCAGCCAAATTCAGATCAGTCACTCAAAGCAACACCTGGGATCGGTCCCAGGATGATTTAGGGGTTGGGTTTAGCCCTCTGAACCGTCGACGGGGTCGACATCAAGACCATCGGTGAGACCTGCGAATTGATCGACCATGCCATCACGGACGGTCTTTACAGCACCAATGGATCCAGCGGCCATCACGGTTCCAAGCACCATGTATTCGCCGGTCTGCATGCCTGATTCACTCTTCACGAAATTCATGATCATGTTCTTCATTTTGAATTCTCTTTCTAAAAGTCAACAAAGCCCTTGGTGGGCATTTTTTTTCATCGAGCCAGAACTCTTCCGGACGATGTTGTTTCATGAAACCTAAGTCTTTGATCCAGCCTTCGAACGGCCTCTTCACCAACATGGTGAAGATTGAAAACACGTCTGAAAATTGGACACATATCGAAACATCGATGCGTTCATGACACATGGCGCAGGCTTCGCACACCGAAAGTGGAACCAAAGCGCATCGAGTAAAGGACTGTTTTAGTAGCTGTTTTCTATATACCAGTCGAACACCTCATCGCCAACGGTCCGCAAAGACCCGGTGGACATTTCACAGAAACACGGGAACCGGGCGGCTCCAATGACATGCTGAGAAATGAAATCACTAGAGATGGCGGACCACGGCGCGCCCGAGGCAGGGCGAGTGGTGGCTTCGTCATGGAAGACGGTCACCCCCTCTCCTGGGAGACCTGATGAAGGGCTTGACAGTCACGGCTTTCAACGTGCGAAGAGAAGTACGGATCGCGAACGATCCATGCGCCGCAAACCAATGGTTCGCGAACGATTCACTCTTGCGCATGAAGTCCCGGAAGGCACCGGGCGGCAACCACAAAGCACATGAAGGATTCACTTGAATCAACATCAAAGGATCTCCAGAACACCGCCCTCGAAAAACATTTTCGAGGAGCGAATCACCACGCAATACATGAACGACACGTTGAAGTGACGTGCATGAAATGGCCTGGCAAAAAACAAATTGTCGTGTTGAGCAGACTTCTCGAACCTGCGCCTGTCCAGAGCAAAGTCATGGAAAAAGGCAAAAAAGCCATGAAAACAAGAGGTTTTTACACTCCCTTTTCAGGGTGCATAAAATTATTTTTCGGCGATTTCCCGTTCAGACGGAGCCCAATTCAGGTCACCACGAGCTTCGGCGAGCTTGAAGACATTCGAAATGGCGTCTTCCATGGGGATGACTCGAGCATAAAGATCCAAGGAATCCTGATATCGACCCTGTAAACCAAGCACCATGGCGTAGTTTGCCGAGTAGACGGCATCAGTGGGAGAAAGCTCGCTGGCAAGCAGAAAGCACTGGCCCGCTCTGTCGAAGTCACGCATGACGATGAAGCACATGCCGAGATCATTCTGCAGCATGGCTGAATCTGGAATGAGAGCAGTCCCAGACTCGAGAAGGAGCGCAGTCTCCTGAGTTCGACCATCCTTGAGGAGCAACTCAGCGAGCTCGCTGTATCCCGGGGCATACTCAGGATGCTCGCTGACAACTCGCCGAAGGACGAACTCGGCTTCTGATATGCGGCCCTGTGAACGAAGCACTCGCCCAGTCATCACCACAGTCGATGGATTTGGTGCGCTCAGAGCCCCCCCATCGAAATAGGATCGACTCGAGTCGACCTTTGAGGCATCCGGGGCACAGCCAAACACTCCCCCGAAGACCAAAGTGAGCACACAGAGGATGGAACGTTTCTTCAATCCAAGGGTCATCTTCAGAACCCTCCTTCAAGAGGCGTGTCGGAGACGGATCGTATGGACTGCTGACCTTGTTCAAGAGTTCCAGCACCGTCAAGAGAGTCTTGACGAATACGTCGGGCATTATCGGAGGACACCCCTGTCCCACCTGGAAGTCCGTCGATGATGGATACCATTTCAAGGCTCATTCCGCTTGAGAGCAGAACTGATTCCACAACCTTGATCCTGTTCTTGTAAAGGTCCGGGCCCGCATTGCCAGGCTTCATGTTCAACTGCCAGTCCTGGCCACGATAGTGCCTGATCAGAATTTCGAGATCCCGGTGTCCCGTTTTCGTCAACCGATCGGTTCCTGTCGAGAAGTGATAGTCATAGAGGACTCTCTGCGTGATCACAGCGCCCTCCACTGCCTGGTCATTTGGAACCGTCACGGCCCAGCGATCGATCTGGGTGAGCATGTCATGCTGAAGGACGGTCGGGGCGGTTTCCTTTTGCGCTTTTCCCTGACAGCCTTGAGACAGAAGACCGGCAAAGACACAGACCGTGCAGAAGGCGCGCGTCGAAAAGTTTGGATTCAGGACCAGCATGGGTCAGATCTCCGTGAAGAAGGCTCGAAGCAGAACGATCACAAGTGGAAAGACGGTGACAAGAAGCATGGCAGGAAGCATGAGCAGCGTGACCGGAAGAATGGTCTTCATACCGGCGAGATGCGCACGCTCTTCCATCGAACGGTTGTAGTCCTGACGCATCGAATCGGATTGAGCGCGAAAGGTATCAGCCAATCCGGAACCAAAGCGTTCCGACTGAGTCAACATCGAGGCCAGGACGGCAGCATCGCCGACACCGCTGCGTTCGGCCATTTCGCGCAGTGCCGTCTCACGGGGCTTGCCCAGACGCACCTCGAGTTTGACCAATTGCATCTCTTCGCAGAGCGCTGGACTGATTGCGGAAATCTGTCGCTCGACGGCTCCCCAGGAATCATCGACGGAAAGACCCGCAGTCGCACAGACATCAAGCATGTCGAGCATCAGCGGCATGGCATCAGCGATCTCATCACTTCGGTTGACCCACTTTGCGCCGATATAAGAACTCGGGAACTTCGAGGCGAGAAAACCGCCGGCCAGACTCAGTGAGACCAATCCAAAGATGTCCAGCCCCGCCCAGGTGGAGGCGAGTGCGCCTGAAGTGGCTCCAAGCATGGCGGCGGAAATGACCGTTGCCGTGTAGATCATGGGTGCATCCTTGCCGTAGAAGCCGGCTGCACCAAGCCATTGTCGAAGACGAGGGCCCTTCAGACCGAGCTGTTGACCGGACAGGCCGCCGTACCTCTGATACGCCTGCCGTAACTGGCGGCGCTGCAAAGGATCGACTTGCCAGACTCGCCCGATCGCAAGGAAGCATGCGATGAAGGCGATGACAGCTGCGATCAGCTGATAGCCGGTCATGACTGGGCAGCTCCCTCGTACTGACGATCGATTCTTGAAAGACGGTTCACACCAAGGATTCCTCCAAGCAAGAGCATCAAGGCTCCGACAAGAAACAACCTGCCGAGTGGATCTCCGAAGATGAAGTCTGAGTATCGTTCCGAAAAAGTCGAGAAGACGGTTACGCATATGAATGGGAGAATGAGAACCAACTGAGCACTCAGTCGGGCATCTGCGGTCAAGGCTCGTCCACGCTTTCTCAAGGCCATGCGTTCGATGATGGAGGCACAAAGCCGATCGATCGTCTGAGTCAGGCTTCCCCCTACTTCCATCTGCACCAGAATGGCCGTTCCAAAGGCACGCAATTCCTTGTTTTCAGCCTTCATCAAGACCGTTCGCAAGGCTGAGCTCAATGATTCACCCATCTTTTCTCGCTGAACGATCTGCACGAAGAGATCACCTGTGGGCGCGGGCACTCTCTCAGCGAGAAGTTGCATCACTCCTGAGATTGGATGCCCCGCCCTGATCGAACGACTGGCCAACCTGAGACACTCGACACACTGCCGTTCCATGACATCACGGCGGCGAGCCGCTCGAATTCTGAGGAATGCCATGACGATGGCCGCCAGGACCGCCAGAACCGCGACCGCGATGACGAGACTGCGACTCCAAAGAAGAGCCAGTACGAATGTGAAGCCGACGAGCATCGCCGCCTGAGTGATGAAGGCTCGTGGAGACACGTTGACACCCGCATCGGTCAGCAGTCGTGCCAGTGCCGTTCTGCGAACACCTCTAGAAGTCGCGGGAGGGAGAAAGAGCTCACGCTCCTGGCCATCGATGATGGTCTTCACGACACGGTCGGAGTTTCGCGTCACATTGGATTCACTGGCGGAGGAGGATGCGAGCACGAAGAGCCAGATACACGACAGGAACCCGAAGACAGCGACAGGTACGACAAGCCAGTGTTCAGGCATCAAGTGAGTCAGATCCATCAGTTTTCCTCCATTGCACTGCGGGGCGTGACTTCCATTAAACGCCTCGGGGTGAACAGCGAATCATCGAAATCGATGCCGATCGACTTGAGTCGGTCGACGAAGTTGGGGCGGCACCCGGTCGCTTCGAAAAATCCGGAGCGACCGTCGGTTCCTGAAAGTTGAAAGCGAAAGATGTCCTCGATCTGCGCTGCGCCACCCTCGATCGGGCGCACCTCGGCGATGGAGACGATTCTTCGATCCCCTGACCCGAGGCGTTCCACCTGGATAACCAGATTGATCGCGGACCCGACATATTCACGCATCACCGAGACCGGAACTTCCATACCGGCCATGCAGAGCATGCTTTCCAATCGACGAAAGGCATCGACCGGACCGTTCGCGTGCATGGTGGTCATCGAACCACTGTGTCCACTGTTCATGGCCTGAAGCATGTCGAAAGCCTCGGCACCTCTGCACTCACCGACGAGAATACGGTCGGGACGCATGCGCAACGCATTTCTCACGGCATCACGAGTCGTGATTTCCCCGGCGCCTTCGACGTTGGCAGGCTTGGTCTCAAGACGGACCACGTGATCCTGCCGTAACTTGAGCTCAGCCGCATCCTCGATGGTGACGACTCGTTCGCGAGGAGAGATGCCGTCGCTCATGGCATTGAGCAAGGTCGTCTTTCCGGCACCGGACCCACCACTGATGATGATGTTCAAACGGCTTTGGACACAGCGCTGAAGCACATCCGCCATTTCGGGAGCAAGCATCCCTCTCTCGGTCAGCTGAGCCAGCGTGAAACCTTGATTTCTGAAACGTCGAATGCTGAGTGACGGACCGTCGAGCGCGACGGGATGAATCACCGCATTCACACGAGAGCCATCAGGCAATCTGGCATCAACCATCGGTGAACTCTCGTCGAGCCGCCTTCCGGCGTGGCGCACGATCTTCTGAATGACGTTGAGAAGATGCTGGTTATCCCGAAATCGAATCGGCAGACGCTCGATCTTTCCGGCTTTCTCGATGAAGATCATCTCGGCACCATTCACCATGATGTCCGTGATCTCAGGGTCGTCCATCAGGGGTTCGATCGGGCCGAGGCCGAAGACCTCATCGAGAATCTCCTTCAGAATCTCACGTCGCACGGGCTCGGGGACTTCGACCTCCACTGATTCGAGCATTCCGTTCACGCGACGCGTGCATTCCTCGACCAGAGCGGTTTCTTCAAGACGATTGGCCCTGGTCAGGTCGATGGCGTCGAGCAAGCGCTGGTGAATGGCGACCTTGAGTCCGTCGTAGGGACCACCATCGCTGGAAGCGGTTGGATTCGAAACATAGGGATCGTGTGTCATGCCGCATCCTCGCTGGCGATCTCGGGCGAGGTGGTCGTGGGATCACGCACCACAGGATCTGGACGGAACGGTTCGGGAGTTTCGTCGAATCGCCGCCAGGCGCCGGGGCCGATCAGGTCGTGGATTCCAAGCGATTTCAGAGTCTTGGCCTGAGTCTTCGGGAGCGGTGCGATGACGGTGCCGTCGATCTTTCCGTCCATGAACAACTGCCAGTCATTCGGACGGACGTGCATGAAGCCGGGTGTCGCCAGGGCACCTGCCGGATCGATGGGTTCGACCAGCTCGGCGGTGATCAGGACGACCAGCTCGGTCTTGTTCTCGACGTATCGAATGCTGCGAAAAAGAGGGCCGATGAGAGGCAGATCACCAAGAATGGGAAGCGATGATTTTTCGGCTTCAGTCGTCGTCTTCAAAAGACCCGCCATTGCAAAGGTCTGCCCCGAACGCATTTCAACGGTGGTCTTCGAGCGTCGAGTGCTCACACCCTTGACCTTCTGGGAGACTCCGGGAATATTCGCACCAAAAGTCTCACTGAGTTCACTCACTTCAGGGGCGACCTGCAGCCGGATACGGTTCTCACCAAGCACTTCGGGTCGGAAGTTCAAACGAACCCCGACTTCCTTGTATTCGATCGTGGTCGATGACCCCACACCCACGGACGTGCCCTGAACGACTGGGACGGGAAACTCACCACCGACCAGAAAGGTCGCTTCTTCTCCGCTGATTGCAACCAGGTTGGGTTCCGCAAGAAGGCGTACGTAGTTGTTGACTGTCAAGGCATTGATGAAGAGGTCGAGGTCGGCGCCAGGAATTCCGGCAAACAGGTTCGCGGAATCCGGGATAGCTGGCGCGGTGGCATCCGGGCCGCTGATCCCCCCATTGGTGCTCCCTGCAAACTTGAAGCTGGAGCCATTGATCGAAGCACCAAACCCCAGCTCGCGGAGGCCGCTTCGCGAGACTTCGGCGATTTTCACCTTGAGAAGGACCTGCTGGATGCCAGGGACTCTGGTCATGTCGAGATACGTCAGCCCGGTCGACTCCATGAAGGCATCGATCTGGACGGCTTCTTCCACGTTGTCGACGTCTCCGCGCAGAACGAGAACGCCATGAGTGGAATCGACGAAGAGTCCGGGGCCGAAGAGATTGTCGAGACGACTTTGGAGCTGATGTTCATCGACCATGACTTCCACCGCGTGCACCGCGGCCGTGCCGTCTTCGTACTGCATGATCACATCGGTCGCGCCAAGTTGTCGTCCGATGAGCACCACCTGTGTGGGCGAGATGACTTCGGCGTCGGCAACCTTGGGATTGACGACGACGACCTGTTCGACACGTTTGTCGGCATCGATGACCATCGACTTTCCGACCAGAAGATCAACTTCCTGCTGCTGGACTTGTGCCAGAACCAACTGACAACAGCACGAAACCATCGTCGCGGCCAGAAGGAGACATTTGAGTGGAAGTGTGCTCATTTCAATCCGACTCCTCGAAGGTATAGGTCGATCGTCTGCCATCTCTGATCACGGTCGTCGACCATCTGCGACGTGGAACGTCAGCCTCATCGGAAGACGATGTCTCCTCCGAGGCGTTCTGGGTACTTTCATTTCGCTTGACGGGAATCACGATGTCACCGGAATCTTGAGTCACCATGACCGGTGCGACAGCGCCTCGTTCGCCACGACGGGAGGTCTCGAGGGCCAGAAGTTTCTCCATGGACACGGTGCTTCCCTCGCCAAGATCGCGCTCCTCGGTCGGGCGCAAGGTCACCGACAGGGTTCCCAGAGATCGGGCAAGCTGAAGAACCTGGGCCTCCTCCGGAGTGACCAGAAGGGTGATCGACGGTCCACGTCCCGTTCTCAGCGCACTCTTGAGTTCATCCTTCGCTTCGGCCTGAGCCGCCGCATCTGAGAAACCTTCGACGGCGAGAACCCTGATGCCATCAAGAACGGTTCTAGAGACGGTGTCCCCTTCACCAGGGTACCCCTTGGGGATGTCGAAGATCGCGATGACGTCAACGATGCCACCTGGATAGACGAACTGAGACGGGCCGCGATCAGACAGCGTGATCGTGGCTGCTCGGAAACCCTTGTCGAGCATGGCTTCGATCTCTGGCCCCGTACCAAGACCTGCGATGGCACCCGCCGTGATCTGCTGCCCTTCAGCCATCTCTCTGATCAGGACGCGGCCTATCAGTGGCGCGACGCTTCGCAGGCTTCCGGTGGACACATCGACACTGGTGACCTTCTTCAGCTGGACATCATCGGATGTGATGACATGTCCCGCCTGCAGGACTTTTTTCGCCACGACCACTCGTGCATCGGCGTTGCCGAGAGACAGTGAGGGAACACCCTCGGGTCCGGTGGTCAGTGCCGCAACAAGGACTGCCGCGAAGAGCGCTGCGAGAAGTCCCAGAACGATCGAAAGAAACAGTTTCAAGAGTCACCTTCTTTTCTCATTACGGCCTGACCGTTGACGATATCGGGCAGGGGCAACCAGTCAGCGAGCCCACCAAGTGAAACGGAAGAGTAATTCGCATCTATCGTCACGGAGATGGTGTCCCCGGGCGATGTCGTCGCGGGATCGGCTGGATCGACATTGATGACCCAGCTCCCATCAGGAAAACCGGCGGCATTCATCTGCTCGGTGATGACCGCTTGGACACCTGCAAGTGATGTGCTCTCAAGTGACGCGGCCCGGACGCCTGCGCGTGCAGCCGCGGAGATTTCGGCTTTCTTCATGAAGGCCCAGGCGTATTCAAGTGCACCGAAGGTGATGATCAGAATAAGAGGGAGAGCCACTCCAACTTCGATGAACATGGAGCCACGGCGATGAATGCGTTGATTGGTCAGACGTACCATGTTGCGATTCCTCCCATGATCAAACCGAAAAGCATGACGGGTCCATAGGCCCAGACCATCGTCGATGACTCGACAGGAGCTTCGTCTTCAGACATCTCCCCTTCAGCCGCCCTCTGTTCGGAAGACTCGAGAGGTGGCAGAGTCGCTGTCGGGGCCTGAGCAACTTTCTTTCGTGTGATCAGCCTGAGCGTTTCGGCAAAGACACCGTACCACAGCAACTTCAATTCTCGACGTGCCGCGGCCATGATGATGGCATATATGAAGCCACAGACCATGACGCCTCCAAGGAGGTACAGCCCGAGATCGACTCCGGACCATGCCCCGACACCCATCATGAACTTCACATCACCCGCACCACCGCCACCGAGAGCGTAGACAAACAGCAAGGGCAGACTGACGACAATGAGGCCGAGAAACGAGTCAGCAAGTCCCCCCTCAAGGGAAAACCCGCCATGAATGGTCATGGCGATCAGGCCCGAAAACACCATGGAGAAGGTCAGCCAATTTGGGATTCTTCGTTCCATGAGATCAATCACGGAAGCAAGACAGCCGCAGCCGATCATCACGCACCATTGGAGAAAGGTGAAGGTTTCAACAGATTCGAACACTCAACACCATCCCTTTCTGCTTTCTCATTGATGCCGGAAAGAATCACAACTCGCCAGAGAGCTCTATCGGCTTCTTCGGCGAGAGTCTTTCTGCAAAAGAGCAGGATGAATCCATAGAAGCCCCGTCAGGGTCTCTAAAGTACCATCGAGCTCACAATGCGTCGAGGATTCTCAACTAAAGTGATACAGTAAAAGCCTTAGAATGGTGACGCACGAAGACTTCACCTTATGATGCAGAGCAATTCTGTTAAACCCATGATGAACATGAAGATACATCCAAGAAAGACTGGGCGCGGATCACGAAGAAACGGTCTCGCCATCATTCTCACAGTCGTGGTCGTCTTCCTGATCGTCATCGTTTTCCTCGCTATGGCGATTGAGTATTCGAGATTATTGGAAATGAAGGAGCGGGCTCAGACCGCTTCTGAGGCAAGCTCCCTGGCAGCAGTCCAAGGACTGGCAAGTTCGATTCAGCACGCACAAGCCGGTGGCATCGAGACAGCTGCCCTCAACCCAGGCAACGACAAAGCGGTCAGCGTCCTTGCAACGCCCGATAACCAAGGAGACCTCGTCCTCGGCAGATGGAACAGCGACACCAAAGAGTTCCAAGCAACGCTTCTCGCACCAAGTGCCGCAAAGACCATTGTGAAATTCCACGAAAACCACCCCAATGGTTCCGTAGAGCTCTTTTTTGCTGGATTTCTCGGGCCAGGCGTGGAACTCTCAGCACTGGCCACTGCCGAGAGAAGACCCAACCAACCAGTCCCTGAACAACTCAGGATTTATGAACCCAACGGAAGCGCCGTCCTTGATATCAACGATGGTGAGCTCACCATGAATGGCAACTGTGTCATTGAATCAGAAAACCCCGGCAGCTTGAGAGTGACCAACAATGGGATGCTTCAAGCAACTCAGATTCAACTTGCCGGTGACCTTGCCGTCGACCAAGACGATGCCATCCAGGGCTACCTCATGAATATGGACGTGGTGCCACCAGCTCCAGAGTTCACTGCTCCTGACCTGACGGGCTGGTCGAACGATCTGCACAGATCGCGATAGGAGATGAAATCATCAGACTCGATCCGGGACATTACCCCGACGGACTGGTCGTGAACCAGGGTGATTACCGACTCAAAGGCGGGATCTTTTCGTTCGGAGGTGATGGTCTCGTGCTCAGTGGCTCGGCAAAGATCAGATCTCAGGATTCGATCATTGTGCTGGGCAAGAACACCTCCTTCACTCTTGATGGGA
The DNA here is from genome assembly GCA_949373145.1 of uncultured Phycisphaerales bacterium. Lineage (GTDB taxonomy): Bacteria > Planctomycetota > Phycisphaerae > Phycisphaerales > SM1A02 > UBA8087. The sequence continues at coordinate 2,629 of CASICI010000040.1, read as the reverse complement.
CAGAGGCCATACTGAACAATCCATTTTCGAACAACTCTGCGCTCGAAACATGGCAGGACTATTCGTTGGTCTCAAGCCAATCAACGGCGGACTGTACTCTCGAACTACTCAATGGAGCATCGATGTCATGCGCTGGAATCATCTCCTGCCCCTCAGCTGACGTCGTACTGGACGACTCCACGGCCACGCTTCCAGCCATGCACGTGGGATCGCTTCAGATAAAAAGCTCTGCAACCCTCACCCTGGGTGACGACACCCCCCACCCCCACACAATCAGACTCGTCGAGTAGTCCTGCAGCCATCGAGTCAGGGCGTGGAGCGATTCGCCACTGGATTCCAATTGTCTGAATCCAGAGTCAGACCAGCCTGCTTCTGAGATGCTGGATACCACTTCGCAACGGCTTGAATCGCTCGAGCAAGCTCGGACTGAACAGATGGCTCGAGCGACTGAGCTGCCTTCATCGCGGCGATGCTCACCAGGTGATGCGCACCGAGCTTCATGACATACTCGTCGTACCCGTCAGCCCCGACTTCGACCGGCTTGATTCGTTGTGTCATGAAATACCAGGCATTCACATGCTGAATGTTCTTCGAGTGCTCTTCCTTGACGCCGACCCAGCGGGAGATCGTGTTCAGACTGGCTGCATCGATGCGTTCCGCAAGAATCGTAATTTGAGCGGAGGCTTTGCGGATGGTTTCAGCATCCAGAAGCATTCGCTGAATCTCGGCGTGGTCGTCGTAGATACCACAGGGAATCTCGCAATGACCGAGCGATGCTGAGGCCAGAAGTGAAGCGGTGGAATGATTCATTCCGTTTTTCGAGGCGACGGTGCCTGAAGCGTGCAGGGAGAACCCCAGAAGACCAAGGCAAGTGAGAGCGGCGAAGAGAGTCTTGAAAGTGAACATGAATGAAACTCCGTAGGTGGTTGATATGCCATGGTATCCATCAATCCTCCAGCGTATTCAGAAAGAACCGGAGGAAAGAGCTAGGATCACGAGCCAGACAGGAGCCGATGATCAATGACGGAACGTGAAGTCAACATCCTTCCCATAGACCTCGGTTACATGGGACAAAAGGAAGCGGCAGGTGCGTTTCTGGTCACTCAGGGCCAGACAAGATGTCTTGTGGAATCCGGACCGGCTTCCTGTCTGAAACAACTGATGGCAGGCCTTGAATCCGCAGGACTCTCGGCCCACGACCTGAATGGCCTGCTCCTGACCCATATCCATCTCGATCATGCTGGAGCAAGTGGGTACCTGACCAGCGATGACTGCCATGCCTATGTCCACCCAAGAGGCGCCAGGCATCTCATTGATCCGGAACGACTTAATGCCAGTGCCCTTCGAGTTTTCGGCGCGCGAGTTGGAATCCGAACTCGGGGTCATGAAACCAAACCAATCAAACAGAGTCCAGGAGGTTTCCGGTGGAACGTCGGTCTCCATCGGAGACCTCACGTTCAAGGCACTGGAGACTCCGGGACATGCCAAGCACCACCACGCGTGGATTTTGCAGGATCGGTGGAGAAGTCACATGTGTTCTGCGGTGATGCTGCTGGGATGAGAATACCCGGGACGGAATTTCCAACGATCCCCATGGTGCCACCGGAATTCGATCTCAAGGCGTGGATAGAAGAGCCTGGACATGATTCAGGCGACCGGTGCAGAAACGCTGTGGCTGACGCATTACGGGCGGACGTCGATCGAGTCAGGATTCCTCGACTCGGTGAGGATGGAATTGAACGCGGAAGTCGATTTCCTCACGGATATGATCACGAATGAAGGGATGACATCTCCCTGAAAGAGCATCGTGCATGGCATCGGAATCGCGCACGAGCCCATGGCGTCCCGATGCGCGACGCTTGCCGCATACTGTCAACCCGGGTTCTACCGAGCCAATTACGATGGTGTCTCTCGCTGGCTGTCGCAATGATCCGCCGTGGAGATGGCATCACAGAGATGCCGAGAGGAGTCTGGTGAATCAAGCGCATCACATCACACCGCCCAGAAGAGTGGCTCTCCTGATGGACCATGGCTTCGCGTACAACCGGCTTGCCTTGCGAGGCATCTACGAGCACGTGGTGGGACATGCCGATTGGACCGTGCACCAGGCGAATCCCGAGCCCCGCAACCTGCCCGCGCTGCGTGAGTGGGCCCCGGATGGCGTGATCGGGCACATCACGGATCCCGAGTTCGCAGAGGGACTCGTCGCGTGGGGCGGCCCGGTCGTCAGCACGACGAGCGCATTGGGCACCGACCTTTTCCCCGTCGTGGACGTTGATCATTTCGCCGCTGGGCGGCTTGGTGCCGAGCACTTCCTGGAGCACGGCCACATCTCATTCGCATTTTTTCGGCTCTGCCACGACGGGATTCAGCATTGAACGCGAACATGGTTTTCGAGAACGCATCGAATCCGCCGGGCATGCGGTGCTCTCGTGCCATGCAGATCCCCTGACTCAGCAGACACCGGGATGAAAGCTGGATTCGCACCGAGGAAGAGATCGAACGCTGGCTTCTGCAGCTGCCACGCCCGTGCGCGATCTTCGTCTCCAATGATGTCTCGGCGAGAACGGTGACGAATGCGGCGAATCAGCTCGGGCTTCGCATCCCTGAGGAACTGTCGATCCTTTCG
>CASICI010000039.1 GCA_949373145.1 uncultured Phycisphaerales bacterium | reverse complement strand
AGATCTTTCGAAGGAACCGGGACTTTCCGGTGATCATCGCACTCACCACCGCGCTGACCGCGGCATGGGGAAGCCACACCATAGGACTCTCCGCGGAACTGGGCGCGTTCGTCGCGGGCATCATTCTCGCACGAACCGATTTCGCCCGGCAGTTGCGGGCGGACGTCCAGGCACTCAAGGCGGTGTTCCTCACGCTCTTTTTCGCGTCCGTCGGACTTCTGGTCGACGTCGAATGGCTGCTGAGCGATGGCAACTGGTCGGAAGTCCTGCTCTTCACGGTGCTCGGGATCCTCGGAAAATCGATCATCGTGTCATCGATCGTGGTGCTGAGCGGAGGCAGGGTCCGGCAGGGCGTGCGCTCGGGGCTGTGCATCGCGCAGATCGGTGAGTTCTCCTTCGTGATCGGATCGATCGCGTTCGCCCGGGGACTGCTGAACTACGAGGGTTTTCAGGCTACTGGTCTCCGCGACCGTCCTGAGTCTGGTGTTCACGCCGGGACTGATCGCGGTGTCCGGACGATTCGGCATTCACTTCGAGGACACGCTCAAGAAGATCGGAGTGCTGCGAAATCGTGTGAAGGTCGATCCCGAGGAACTCGACACGCCCTTCGACCACGTCGTGATCGCGGGCTTCGGCCCTTCGGGCGAGGAAGCCGCGAGGATGATGCACCTCGTGGGCATCCAGACCTATGTGATCGATCTCAACAGAACCCTGGTCGAGAATGCGAAACAGCTTGGCGCACGGGCCGACCTGGGAAACAGCGCCCAGCGTGAGATCCTCGAACACGCGCATCTCGCCTCGGCGCGCGCCTTGATCGTGACGGTTCCCGATCCGCATGCGGCCGTGGCCACGATCGAACAGGCCCGCATCATCGCACCCGACATCCTGATCTGTGCCAGAGCACGATTCAAGAAGTTCCACGACCAGTTCGAAAAAGCGGGTGCCGACCATGTCGTGGTCGAGGAAGGTGTCTCGGGGACACTGCTCGGCTCGATGGCAGCCTCGGTCCTCGGAAAGTCGGACGACGATCAGGACTGAATGGATCGTCGTCGAGCCTACTGATACATCTGCATCATCTCGATCCATCTCGTCGGTGGAATCGGAACTGCCGTCGCCGGTGATCATCGGAAGCACCTTGATGATGACGTAGACCACTGGAATCGCGACCACCACCATGCGCAGCCAGAAGGCGGCGGCATCAGGCAGTTTGGCGAGCAGACGGTTTTCGAGCGGCACCAGAAGGAACGGCGAGACCACCACCAGGACCCAGTACCACCAGTGCAGATCGTCGGGTGCGGTGGTCTTGTACCAGCAGGCGGTGCAGAGAAGGATCAGGAGGACCGCCGCGACACTCGCGCCCCCACGGCCGATCGAAGGCAGACCGGAGAATTTGGAGAAGAGTCCACCGGTCGCGCTGACCGCGGAGAGCACTCCGAAGAGGATCGTCAGGGAGATCCAACCGGACGCCATGGACAGTGCGGCGCCGCCCAGAAAGGCGAAGGCGAGGGCACACGGAATCGTCGGCCCGACACGCACGGCGGAAAGTCGCACCAGAAGAATCAGAGCCAGGGCGATCTCGATGGCGAGCGCGCCGTGGGCCAGCGCGCCCATGTCGGGAAAGAGCGGCTTGGCCGAACCATCGAACACCGACTTGTCGGCGGCGAACACGGCGGGAAGCAGCGCGATCCCCAGGCCGAGAACGAGACCAGTGGTTTCAATCCATGGATGGTCCTTGTCCTCGGTGAACGCGAGCACGACCGCGAGCGGAAGACAGAAGAGACCCAGAACGATCAGCCAACCTTCGCTGCGAAGCGGTGGAACGGTCGGGATGATGTAGCCCATCTCACCGAAGTACGCGAGGACGAACGCACAGGCGAGCGCGACACCGAACGCACAGGAGGCGATCCAACGAACCTTCCGCAACGGTGGACACAGCCATCCGAACGCGAGAACGCCCGCACCAGTGAAAAGTGGGAGAACGAAAGAGAGGAGAATCATCTTCAACATCGAGCGACTCCATCACCGGAAAGAGATGTTCAGGCAGACCAATCGCCTTCGAGTCCGACCACGAGGCGGACGTCATCGCCGAGTGCACCGTTGTCGACGCCCCAGGTCATGCCGAAGTCGGATCGCTTGATGGTGAAGATGGCCTCGTAGCCGGCCTTCTTCATGACGGGATTTCCGTTCACCCCGGTCAGTTCGATGGTGGATTCGATCGGCTTGGTGGTACCGAGAAGGGTGAGGTCTCCGGAGACGGCGTAGACGCCGTCGCGACCCTCGACGGGTTTCACCGAGGTCGACTTGAAGGTGATGGTCGAAAACTCCTTCTCGTCGAAGAAGTTGGGGCTCATCAGGGTGCGGTCGAGTTTTTCGGTTCCGGTGTCGATCGAATCGACATCGATCGACACATCGAACGCACGAGGCACGCGACCTTCCTCGGTCGTCTCCATGCTTCCGGACACGGCATTGAATCGGCCCCAGAACATTCCGGCACCCATGTGTTGCACCCGAAAGTTCGCCATGCAGTGCACCGGGTCGAGCGTGAAGGTCATCGCCTCGCCCTCATCCTGGATGGAAAGCGGGCGCGGACCGGCTGCGATCGAGGTGATCGCCGTGATCGCGGCGCAGAGGCTGAGGATGATGAGGGGAAGCCGGGCGGTGGAAGGCATCATGAATCGTCTCCTGAGTGGGTTTCAGATCGAATGATAGCGGGCAGAACCACCGGGAGCCCGCTCGACCTGTCAATCGAGAGCTGTGCCTGCTGAGATCTCAGCTCCTGCTGCAATCGAGCACGCATGCGTTCCAGTCTTTCGGGCTCACGAGACGCGAGATCGGTGGTCTCCCCGGGATCTGAATCGAGATCGTAGAGCTCGAAACGAAGATCACCATGAAAGAAGATGAGTTTCCAGGAGCCGCTTCGAATCGCACTGAAGGGCTCGATTCCCGGACCACTCGCGCCCCAGGTGTGCGGCTGATGAAAAAGCACCGTCCGCTCGGAAGAATCGCCCTTCAGCATGGGACGGATGTCGACACCGTCGATGAAGTGGTGCCGAGGTGATTCGACCGAAGCCGCCGAGAGGATCGTGGGAAAGAGATCCTGGGTGACCACGACATCTTCGTGCCGTGCGCCGGGCTCGGCGACCCCCGGCCAACGCACGATCCAGGGAACACGGACCCCCCCTTCGTAGGCGGACCCCTTTCCACTTCTCAATGGGGCATTGTGCCGATGAGCGGTCCCACCTCTGGCGTGAGCGGACAATCCCCCGTTGTCACTGGTGAAGAAGACGATGGTGTCCTTCGTGATTTCGTTTCGATCGAGCGCGTCGAGAATGCCACCGAGGGCGACATCCACCGATTCGATCATCGTCGCGTAGGCGGCTTCCCTTGGATGGAGCCCGTCGTAACGGTCGAGGTGACGGACGTTCGCCATGATGGGCGTGTGCACCGCGTAGGGTGCGAAGTGCAGGAAGAAGGGCACGTCATCCGAACACGCGCGATCGATGGCTTCCACCGCTCGCTGCTGGAGCGCCTCGGTGAGATAGATCTCACGGTCATGAAACGGTTCGAGTCCCGGAACGTCCCACTTCGACGTTCGCGAAAAATCCTCGCGGCTCTTGGAGTTCATGAATCGGTGCGTTCCGAGATAGGACCCGGGGGCACCCGAGGCATGGCCGGCGATGTTCACGTCGAAGCCGAGCGCCCGCGGATCGGATCCGGCGGTGTCGTGGGCACCCCAGTGCGCCTTGCCTGCATGGATCGTTCGATACCCCTCGGAACGGAGCAGTTCAGGCAACAACGGCACCCCGGGCTGCAAGCCGTTGACGTTCCAGGCGGGTGCTTCGAGAACCGGGTTCTGTCGCGTGGTGTCGGTGTTCCGATCGAAGGTCCAGTAGGTGATTCGGTTTCGAGCGGGTGAGCGACCCGTCAAGAGACTCGCGCGTGTGGGCGTGCACACCGGAGCGGAGGCGTACCCATCGGTGAAGAGCGCGCCTTCTCGAGCCAGACGTTCCATGTTGGGCGTGTGGTATCGATCGTTGAACGGAGTGCGCTCGTCGTGAAACGGGACCGAGGTGTCCTGCCATCCAAGGTCATCCACCAGAACGATGACGACGTTGGGTTGCTCGGCGGACGTGTTCAGAAAGAGGGTCGTGAGGAGAATCACGGCGGACAGCATCAGGAGTCCTCCGTCCGGACCGTCAGGACACATCCTTTTCCGTCAGGGACCAACGAGACGTTCGTCCCCTCGACCGCGGGGCGACCCTCGACGGTGATCTTGCGAAGGTGCTTTCGAACGACCTCCTCGGGAGTCTCCGCGAGGAATTCGATCCGTGCGTCATGACCGAGGATCGCGACGGTCGACCGATTGATCGGCTCGGCACCGCCACGAAGCCGCAGAACCCCGGACCCGGAGAGCGTGACCTGCGTTCCGGAGAGGAACTGACGATCCAATTGCCCCCCGCGCACGATGATGGTCCCTCCGGACACGCCCGCTTTCACGCCGGAAAGAATGCCGGCATCGAGTTCGATCCTGCCTCCTGACAACATGATTCGTGGCACTCCGGACGTGCCACCGAGAACCAGCGTCGGATCATCGATGACGTAGACGTCACTCAGTCCCGAAAGATCGATCGCACCGGTCCCCGTCCAGTTCTCCGGATTCGCGAAGACGAGATCACCTCCGGCACCGGTCCACAGACGTCGAGTCGAGACCCCTGCTTTCACCGCGGCGCGTTCATCCGCATCGAAGTTCCAGCGGGGAATGTCCGAGGTGGTTCGTGACTTCGCCATGAAGGCGTCGATCCGTGCGACGATCTCGGGGTGCGATGCGGCGAGGTCCGTGGTCTCGTTCGGGTCGTTCTTCAGATCGAAGAGCTGGAGGGGCGCTTCGGGGGCACCATGCGCCTCGACGCGCAATCCCTTCCAGTCACCGAGTCGGGCCGCCTGCATGCCGCCTCGCGAATGGTATTCCCAGTACAGACCTTCGCGGTCCGGTGCGTCGCCTTCATCGAGCAGAACCGGTGAGAAGTCGATGCCGTCCAGCGGCGCGGTGGTCGTTGCACCCGCCATCGAGATCAGGGTCGGAAAGAAGTCCCAGTTGGCGACGGGAAGGTCGCTGCTCGACCCCGGGTCGATTCGTCCCGGCCAGGCGACCATCAGAGGCACGCGCACACCACCCTCATGCAACCAGGTCTTCGCCCCGCGAAGTCCACCGGTGCCGTCGAAGAACTCGGGGTCGTATCCCCCGAGATCGAAGGTCGAACCGTTGTCCGAAGTGACCAGGATGATCGTCTCATCGGCGAGTCCGAGCTCGTCGAGCGTGTCGAAGAGACGTCCCATGTCGCGGTCGAATCGGGTGACCATCGCGGCGTAGGCGGCACGCGGCTCGGGATGCGGAAGATAACCCTGCCCACCTTCGTAGGGCGGGTCGTCCCAGATCCCCTGATAGTCGGCGAGTGAATCATCGGGAACCTGCAGTGCCAGATGCGGAACCGGGGTGGCGTAGTAGAGAAAGAAGGGTTCGTCCGCGTGCGCTCGCACGAACGCCACCGCTTCGTCCGCCATCAGATCCGTCGCGTATTGATCACCGGTCAACCCGCGATCGTTGCCCTCGAGATCGACTCTTCGTCCATTGCGATCGAGATGCGTCGGATAGTAGTTGTGTGCGTTGCGTTGACAGAGATAACCGAACCAATGGTCGAAGCCCTGTTCATTGGGGTGTCCCTTCGAACCCGGACCGCCCAGCCCCCACTTTCCAAGGCCACACGTCGCGTAGCCCTCGCGATGAAGGACCCGCGCAAGCGTTTCGGTGTTCTCGGCGAGTGCGAGCTGCCCGCCCCAGCGGCCCTCGGGAGAGGGCGGCGTGACCCAGGCATCGAGCCGCTCCGTCCCTTCCGCATCAGGGCGTCCCGAATGATTTTTCTGTTCGTAGTTGTCACGGACCTGAGCGTGCCCGGTGTGAAGACCGGTCAGCAGCGTGCATCGGCTCGGCGCGCATACGGTGCTTCCGGAATACGCGTTGGTGAACAACATGCCCTTCGCACGCAGCGCATCGATGTTGGGCGTGCGGATCGTCGTCGAACCGGTGCACCCCAGTTCAGCCACACCAAGGTCGTCGGCCATGACCAGAATGATGTTCGGAGGTCGTTCCGCCTCGGACTGGGTGCCGACGAAGGAAACCAGAAAGACGATGAGCGCGGTGACCAGAGTGTTCATGACTCAAAGGTACCCGGTTCATCAATGAAGGTGAATTCTTCCCCCCCGACATGCGGGAGAGAGCCGCTCAGAGTCCGGCGAACCAGTTCAGGATGGGCTCGCCATCGAGTGCACCGCAGAAGAATGACACGTGCCGATCAGGCCTGACCAGCATCGCACCATGGCCTCCAAATCCGGCCTGAGTGCGGAGTTCTCCGGTGACATCGAAACAATGACCACCGGAAACGGCCGATGACTCGGACGCATGGATGGGAACCATCCGCACCAGAGGGCGGAGGGCATCAGGCATCCGTTCGATGGTACGAGTCATCTCTTCACACGCCTTGTGGTAGTCGGGTGTGCCGGGAGATTCGAGCACGAAGAGCGTGAATCGATCCGGCCGGGTGAGTTCATCGAGATGGACTTCGCCATCGGACGACTGCAGGGGGATCGGGGGCAGTCGATCGCCGGGGTGAAGCGAATCACGATTCCTTCTGATCGATGAGGACGACCGAAGTCCGAAGTTTCGGTAGTTGAGATCGATCATCGAAAGTGAACGAAGCGCCTTACCCTGGACCGAATCGAAACCGAGCGCCAGATGCATCGCCGTGTTTCTGGCGAACTGCATCACCGGGTTCTGGATCGTCATCAGGCGGGTCATGTGATTGGAGGACGTGACGATCTGTCGGCCGATCTCGGACCGTTCCTCGGAATAACTCCTGAGGGTGGTGTTGCCCGCGACGCCTCTGGAGATCAGACCGAGCTTCCAGGCGAGATTGATCGCATCCTGGATCCCGGTGTTCATCCCGTGCCCACCGGCGGGACTGTGCACGTGCGCGGCATCACCCGCGATCAGCACCCTGCCCAGACCGAAGTCGTCGAGCACGCGCTCGCGAACCCCGAACGACGTGAGCCAGGACGGATCGGAAAGCTCCAGATCGAGTCCGGTCCTCAGCCGCACGGCTTGAGTGAGCTCCGCGAGCTCGGGAGTGGACCCCTCTTCGATCGAATCATCTTCGAGCACGATTCTGTAACGGGTTTGGTCGACGGGAAAGAACACGCACAATCCATCGGAATGCGTGAAGTTCGAGGCGATTCCTTCGGCTGGTCCGGGCAGGGCACGCTCCGCACCGGAAAGGACGACGTCGGCGATCGCGAATCGCATCGAGAGCTCGCCCGTGTGGCAGTCACCGAGATCCAGATGGTGCCTGACGAAACTGTGCGCCCCGCTGCAGTCGATCAACCAGTCCGCCGAAGCAGTCGTCTCCCGGCCTTCGGAGTCACGCAGCGTCATCTCGACCGAATCAGGTGCCGTCTGCTCGAACCCGGTCAATTCAAGACCACGCTCGACGGTCACACCCAGTTCAAGAAGACGATCGGTCAGGATCCGCTCGATGTCGTATTGAGGCATGAAGAGGCCTCCGACGAAACGTGAACCCGTTTCCTCGAGACCGATCTCGGCGACCTTCTCACCCTTGGCGAAGAGTCGCATCTTTCTCGCGGGGATTCCCGCATCGAGAATCGTCCGGACATCGAGATGCCCATCGAGCAGCTCGAGCGTTCGAGCCCAGATCACCAGTGCCTTCGAATACGAGGAGGGCTCGGGCATCTTGTCGATGATCCGGACGTCGAAGCCCTGGGTGCGAAGAGCGATGGCGCTGACGAGTCCGGTGGGACCGGAACCGACGACGAAAGTCGTACCGATGGGTGAGACGGTCATGATCGATGAAACTCCTTGAGGCGATCAGCATACCCGGTCGCCGGTTCAAGCTGTCCGGGCGACCTTCTGAGGTCTGACCCGGCGACTTTCCTCGAGACGAATGACCATCAGACGACGGATCACCCGCAATCGACGGATGATGATCCGGTGATAGGCGTGGTAGATCAGAGCCACCCTGGCATCCTGATCGTCGCTGAAGATCGCACGGTCGGCGTAGCCCTCCCGTTCGAGATGGTCACCGAGTTTCTCATGGGCTTCGATGCACTTGAGCAGGCTGGGCTCGAGCGAGAAGGATCCGGCCCGAGAACCGGATGAATAGTCGGACAGATCACCGAAGAAGTCGGTCACGGCATGCTTCATCGCCAGGCGAAGTTCGATGAATTGCGGGGTCTCCGTCGAAGGGATCCTGATTCCGACGTTCACGCAGTTGACGATCAGGGGGACCAGCACGCTGAACTCGTTGAGGAGCTCGGCTCGGATGCGGGCGTACCGACCGTGGGGAGAGAGCTCCGAACGGAGGTCGTGCACCAATTGATCGAAATTCGCCAGGGCTCGAACGCTTTCGTGCGCGAGGACTCTCAGATCGTCTTCGTTGGTGACGGCCTCGGCATCGCGCGAAGGATAGAAGGCGGCGATGCGGGCCATCGAATTCAGAAGCGCATCGATTCTCACCGTGACGATCTGGAGAGCGGTCACGGGCATGAACAGCAGGAAGACCAGATAGGAGACCAGCGTCGCGCCGCCGACGGCGATCACTCTGGTCTCGACCGGGGCCAGGCTCGCGGATGGCGCGAACGGACTGGTCAGGATGTAGAACGAGGCCATCAAGGCGGACAGGCCCAGCCCCGCCGTCAACGGATTCGTCGCGAGCAGCCAGAAGGGATACGTGACGAAGCACAACAGCAGAAGGAAGACACCCACGTCATCGATGTCGGGCAGGAACAGCATGATGCACATCAGCGCCACGAAGGCGGCGATGATCAACCCCACGATTCTGTCTATGAAGGTGACGGTCAATCCACCGAAGGAAAGCGGCGCGAGAAATCCACTCAGCAGAATCAGAATGATGCATCCGCTCCAATCCAGATAGATCAGACCGATCAGAAACGAGATGAAGACACTGACAGTCGCCTTCACCGAAAAGAGCGCCGCCGCTGAATCGAATCCCTTCTTCACGTTCGAGAAGACCGTCGGGGGGATGTTCTTCAGACTCGCTCCACGCTGACGGGGGCTTTCGTTCAGACTCGAGTTGATCCGCTCGAATCTGTTGTTCATCTCGTGTCCGAGATCGCAACGGGCGTAGAAGATGGAGATCTGTTCGAGATCGAGCGTGTCCCGATGATCCTTCACCCAGGCACAGGAGGCGGTCTCCAACCGGTCCATGGAATCACGTGCGGCGCCAAGAGACACCGCTGTTCCGCGCTCTTTGATCGCCGTACCGAGTTCGAGCGTGGTCTCTTGGATGCATCGATGAAGATCACTTCGTTCGGGAGAGAGTTCGGTCGCCCATTTGTCGTACTTGCCCCCCGAAAGGAAGAGATAGAGGATGTTCGGCCAGGGAAGGACATGACGGATCTGATCGACGATGGAGACCAGCCGATTGAGCTCCCGATCGCGCGAGCCGACCTCCGAGCGAGCGAAAAGCATCGACGTGTTGAACGCCGTGTTGGTCGAGGCACGCCAGTGCTTCGGTCGGACCACGGACTTGGAGCCGGTATCGTCGAACATCTGCTGGTACTCGTGTGAGAAACGACACATGGCACCCCCCACGTTCGCACGCAGCTTGTCGAGCGCACGATCCGGCCAGAGCAGGGAGACGACCTCCATCGCGAACACCCCGCAGAGGAGTTCGATGAGGATCTCCTCCGCGACCACCGAGGATTTCCCTGAGATCACGAGCCAGGCGAAACCGATCGGCATCAGACCCATCAGGATCATGATGAAGACCGGAAGCCCCTTCGCCATCAGGTAGTAGAAGATGAGCGCGTTCGTGGCCAGGAGGGTGATCAGGACCAACGGGGTCTCACCGAACTGCATGCCGAGGATCCAGCCCAGGCCGCACCCCACCACCGAGAAGACCAGACGCGAACAGGCGAGGAAGATCGAATGCGGGATGCTGGGCATGAACAGGACCCCGATCACGGTCACCATGCCTCCCGAGACACCGACCGAGTAGGCGAGGAGAAGTGCGAGCGTGGCGGCGATCATCTGACGAATCACCAGGCGGTGGTTCGCTGCCGGTGAAGTGAGGACGGCTCGAATGCGTTCGAAGGATCCCATGATTCCGACGGAGAATCCGGCGTTCGAATTCAGCCCACCGGATCGCGGTCTTGAAGGCGTGGCGGTCATCTTCGGTCGACCCGGGCCTCGGGAGAACTTCCTTCGCCGGATCCGATGGCGTAACTGACCTGGGCGGAGGAAGTCAGCAAGGCTCCACGGATCTCGACGAGTTCCGCAAGCGAAGCGGCGAGCCCCTTCTCGGAGGCGACCAGTTCGGTGATCGTCGCAAGGCCGACATCGTAGGACGCGAGCATCGCGTCATAGGCTTCACGGGAGCTCTCGACCAGCGCGACCCCGAATTCATACTGGCGTTGGGCGGCGAGATAGTCGCTGTAACTGTCCCAGACCTCACCGATCGCCTTGATTCTGAGTGCTTCGAGATCGGCCTGAGCCTTGCGCCGTGCCGCTCGCGCCTGACGAAGGTTGTTTCGGAGCTCGAAGCCCTCGAAGAGGATCCAATTTCCGGTCAGACCCACGTTGTAGTTCATGCCACCGTAGCTCTGACTCTCGAAAGGACCGTCATTGACCTGCGCTGCAAGGACGAACTGTTCCCAACCGACGCTTCCATTGAAATCGACGGTGGGATAGAAATCGGCCTTCGCGAACTCGACCGCCGCTTCCGCCGCACGCACCCCCGCGACCGCCGCCGCAAGGTCGGGTCGGTCTTCGAGCGCGACGTTGATCGCGGTCTGCACTTCGAAATCGAGATTCCCGGGCAGCGGCATGTCGGCGAGAGAGTCGATCTCCAGGGGCGTGGTGGAGGGCAGGCCGATGGCGACGAGAAGCGCGCTGCGAGCGTCATCGATGACGCTGATCCTGGACTGCACGTCGAATTCCGCCTGAGCGAGTTCCTGACGAGCGAAGAGAAGTTCAGGTGCGGTGGCGAGACCGACCGCCAGACGATCCTCGACCGCATCAACGACCGTCAATGCCAGTTCGAGTTCGGCGAGCGACGCGTCATAGAGGCCGAGCGCCGTGTCGAGTGCGAAGTAATTCCTCTGCACTTCGAAGACCGTGGTCTGAATCTTGCGGTTGAACTGAAGGTTGGCGATCCACAGAATCTGACGGGCTGCGGCATCGGCCGAACTTCGTCTTCCGAAATCGAGAAGGGTGTAGTTGACCTGGGCCGAAGGAAAGATCCCGGTGAAATCGGCGACCATCACATCGGCCTCGCTGCCCTGCACGCCGGCCGGATAGATCGCTCGACTCAAACCGAGATTGGCGGAGACTGAGATGACCGGATACCAGAGAGAACGAACACTGCCGTACTCGGCGGCCTTGACTCTTGCGTTCTCCCATGATGCACGCGTCTCCGGATTCGTCTCCAGGGCGAGTGCGACGAGAGTCATCAGGGAACAGGCACCGTCAGGAAGTCCACCCTTGGCCTCCTCGGCGCCCAGTGGACGCACCCGATGTGATTCATACTCGACGCCCTTGGCTGGGATCCATGCTTCCGAAGCCTGCGTGGAAACGAAGGCGTCGGGATTCAGTTCCGGGAAGAGCTGATCTCCCGCACACCCGCCGATCACGAACAGCGAGCAGCCGATCGACAGACCCAGCACGGCTTGGAAGGAACGTCTTTCGGGATGATCTGGCCTGATGTGAACGGTCATGCCTCGAAAGTCTATACTTTTCAGCGTGCCACGTATGCAAATGACGACATCTCGACCACGCCCATGGACACGCCTTTCATTGATGGTGGTGTTGATTCCGCTCTTGACGGGATGCGATCCCATCTTCGACGTGGGAGGCGCCTTCTTCCCGGCATGGATCATATGCCTCTTCGCCGGTGGCCTCGCCACGCTGCTCATTCGTGAGATTCTCAACTGGCTGGAACTCGATGAGCGCCTTCTCTGGCGGCCTTTGAGCTACCTCGGCTGCTTCCTGGCCACCTCCACCTGGACATGGCTGTACTTCTTCTCGACTTGATTCGAACACCCCGGTATCACGATGACCGCAGACGAACGCAAACAGGACGTGAAGACACGCAGGTCGAACAACGACCGGAAGCATGTCACGTTGAACATCATCGGCGCGATCATCAGCATCGTCTTCATCGTCTCGGGGCTGGCGGCCGGCCTGATGCTGGCGGGGGAGCTTGATGCTCAACCGAGAACCGAGGACGCCTACACCCGGGCGAACATCATCGGCATCGCACCACATGTCTCAGGTCGCATTCTCGAGTTGAACGTGGTCGACAACCAACCCGTCGATGAAGGCGATCTCCTTTTCGTGGTCGACCCACGACCCTACGAGATCGCGTTGGCCGAAGCGGAAGCCCAGATGGCTCTGGTCGATCTTTCGATCAACGGGTATCGGGATTCGATCGAAGCGGCACAGGCGGAGATCGAGGCCGCGGAATCAAGGATCACCAAGCAGCAGGCTCTGGCACAGTACGCGGTCCAATATCTGGAACGGGTCGAACCACTTCTGGGCAGTCGCTTCGTCACACCGGATCAGGTGGACAAGGCGCGATCGGAGGCATTGGCGCTCGAGGCCTCCGTTCTGAGTGCGGAAGCGGATCTCTCCGTGGCCAGAAAGATGTTTCAGGTCGCGGTGACTCAACTGGGAGAGGTCGGCAACGTCAATGCGAGACGAGTGGCGGCTCAAGTCGAGATCGATCGGGCGAGACTCTTTCTCGACTACTGCTACGTGACCGCACCGTTCGACGGATACATCACGAACCTCAACATCACGGTGGGTGAATACGCCAACGTGGGACAGCAGGTCTTCGCGATCGTCGACCGCGAGATCTGGTACGTGATGGCCAACTTCATGGAGACGTATCTCGACGACCTGGAGATCGGCCAGACCGTGGAGATCTATCTCATGGCATTCCCCGGACGTGCCATCAAGGGCAGAATCCAGGGCATCGGATGGGCGATCACCGACACCGAAGGTCCGACGCTCGATCCGATTCCAACGGTCTCCCCCACGCTCGACTGGGTCCGGCTCGCGCAGCGCTTCCCGGTCAGGATCATTCTCGAGGAGATTCCTGAGGACGTGCAGATTCGGATGGGTGCCACGGCCGCGGCGATCGTGCTTCCGGATGAAGGCTCACTTCCGAAACCGATGTTTCCGGAACTTCGTGCCTTCGCGAAGAAACTCGGACTCGTGGACTGAGCCTCACGGCCTCCGAAGCACTCACCAGTCTTCGGACACGTCGTACTTCGCTCGAAGCTCGACCAGGAGAGCCTCCAGACGCTCTCGAACGACCGCACTGCCCGGATCATCCGCCAACGAGTGAAGCTCGTCCGGGTCGACCTTGAGATCGTACAACTCGACTTCATCAAGCTCGGGAAAGACCATCAACTTGTAGCGCCGGGTTCGGACGCCTTCGTGCTTGGGCACCTTGTGTGGTCCGAGTGATTCGTAATACCGGTAGTAGAGCGCGTCCCGCCATCCGATGTCCTCGACCTGCGCATCATCCACCGACTCGAGGATGGGCAGCAGGGAACGCCCCTGCATGCGATCGGGAATCTCGGCACCGACGACCTCGAGAAATGTCGGTGCGAGATCGATGTTCTGAGAAAGCAGTTCCGTACGACGACCGGGAGCGACGACACCCGGCCAGCGAAGAAGAAAAGGTGTTCGGAAGGATTCCTCGTACATCCAACGCTTGTCGTACCACCCGTGCTCGCCGAGATACCAACCTTGATCGGAGGTGTAGATCACGATCGTGTTCTCATCGAGTCCCAGTGACTCGAGGGAGTCGAGAATTCTGCCGACCGAATCGTCGACGCTGGCAATGCAGCGGAGGTAGTCCTTGGCATACCGCTGATACTTCCAACGGATCAGGTCCGCCCCGGCGAGGTCGAGGGCGCGGAACGCTTCGTTGCGCGGCTCGTAGGCCTTGTCCCAGGCCGCACGTTCCTCGGGAGTCATGCGCATCATCCACTCGGGCATCGCCAACTTCAGATCCATGGGACGGAGATGGTCCTTGATGGTCATCTCCTGCATCGTGGAGGCACGTCCACGACCGGAGTAATCGTCGAACAACGTGGGCGGTTCGGGGAGGTCGACGCCCTCCATGTCATGAAGATGATCGGGACCGGGCATCCATTCACGATGTGGTGCCTTGTGCTGGACCATCAGAACGAAAGGCTTGCTTTCGTCGCGCTCGGTCTCCAGCCACTCAAGCGCGAGATCCGTGATCACGTCGGTCGTGTACCCCTCATGAAGCACCTCCACACCGTTACGAATCATTCGTGGCCCGTAGTAGTTGCCCTGACCCACCAATCGCTCGTAATGGTCGAAGCCGACGGGCTCGCTCTTCAGATGCCATTTTCCAACCAGCGCGGTCTGGTAGCCCGAGGCCCGGGCGACCACGGGAAACGTCTCCTGAGTGCCATCGAAGACCTCACGGTTGGTGGGCACTCCATGATGTTCACTGAAGACACCGGTCAGAATCGCGGCCCGACTCGGTGCGCAGATCGAATTTTCGACGTAATAGCGGTCGAAGGTGATCCCATCTTGTGCGATCCGATCGATGTTGGGCGTCACGTTTCGGTCGGATCCGTACGCAGAAATCGCCTGCCATGCATGATCATCGGACATGATGAACACGATGTTCGGAGGCTCTTCCGGAGGAGTGATGAGCATCGAAGCCAGAATGAGAATCAGCATAATTTTCTCCGTTCAAGGGATATCCTCGTCAAAATCAGGACGTTGCCAAGTCGAGGATCTAGAATTCGGATGATCGCGTTTCAAACAAAGAGAAAAATCGAGCTGGGACCATGAAGAAACCACTGAGAGCCGTTGCGGGTGTTATCCGGAGAGATGATCTCATCCTGATCGGGAAGAGATGCCACGATGACAGCTATGGCGGACTCTGGGAGTTCCCGGGTGGCAAGGTCGAGAAGGGTGAGACCGACACCGAGTGCCTGAGACGCGAGATACAGGAGGAGCTCGGACTCGATGCCGAGATCGGATCCCTGATCCATGTCAATCATGCGAGCTCGACCTTCGAACTTGCGGTCTACCACGCGACACTTGAAGAAGGCGAACCGCAGCTGAGGGAACACGATGAATTTCGCTGGGTCATGGCCAGGCAACTCCATGACTTCGACATGCTGCCGGCGGATGATCCGGTGATCGACATCCTCAATGATTCGAAGAAGGAGGCCTGATTGGCTCAGGCTTCACCGCGAAGCTGACGGCGCTTGAGGAGCTGCATCGCCTGGACCAGTTCCGCACGTTCCTGCAGATAGACGCGCTCGGACTCCGCCATCTCCGATTTCACCTGTGAAAGCTGGCTTTCCGCATTGCGCCGGGCATGACGGGAATCCCCACCGAATGCAGGGTGCTCGTAGATGGCCTCGAGATCCATCGCCATGACGAGCGCGACGAAATCCGCGTCGATCAACGGTTCTCCGGCGGCCATGGCCACCATGTTCAATGCCTTCAATTCGATGCGATACCGCTTGCAGACCGCTTCCGAATCTTCATTCTCCCGGAAGAGGAGGAGCGCATCCCTGGTCTTGCGTCGTCGTTCCTCGATTCGATCCTCGAGCGCGTGGATCTGATCGTGCAGATGCGATTCCTCCGAGCTTGGTGGAGCCTGTGGTTCGGGTGGCTTGAACTCCCCGATGTCGAAGCGCCCCCCCCGAACGATGTTTCGCGCGTACCAGCCAGACAATCGATGTGCATCATGAAGGCGACGCATCGCGGTCGGTGCGGGCGTGGCGTTTCCGTGGACCGCCGCGTTGCCGTCTCGGCGAATCGCGTGCATGCCATCGGCCTGCCTTCGAGGCAGAGAACCCTCACGCTCGAGCATTCCGAGCATGGTGCTCAGATCGGCTTCCTGCATTCCCGGAATCGCCAGGGACGCGAGTCGCTTGGCCATCAGTTCGATCATCAGACGAAGCTTGAAGAGGCAGGAATCGGGATCGGAATGAACGTAATGCTCGGCCTGGCGGGCAAGATGCGAGACTCTGGGGTCGCAGCGATCGAGGAAACCGAAATTCGTGCTGGAGTCACTCACGCGGTCACCTCCGGATCTCGATCCATGGAGCCGTCGGAGGAGTCGTCCTGCGACTGAGCGTCGAGCATGCTCGACATGACCCGGGCGTTCACGCACATCCTCTGGAAGTCGTCTTCCGAAAATTCCAGGGCGGAAGCGAGTGTCGAGGCCCATCTGACTTCGAGAGGATGCATGCTCCGATTCGCGTAGGCGATCATCATGACACCGGTCATGACCCGCTCGCCGTACTCCGGTGGCAGCTGGCGGAGCATTCCGAGGCAGTCGAGCAGCGTCATCTCATCGAGAAGGTCGCCTGATTTGACCCTGAGGCAGTCTTCTTCCGAGATTCCAAGGATGGCCTGTGCGTACAGACCGCCGGCGGCCTGCCGAGCGGTTTCCGGGTTTCCATCGGCAACGCTCATCGCCCGTGCGGCGAGAAACCAGACCATGGCAACTTTTTCTTCGAGGGTCTCCAGAGGCATGCATGGAAGTGTCGCAGGTCCGAGGGCAACGGACAAGGCATGAATCCACAAGGAATGATGACGGACGGTTGGACGCGGGAACCTCGCTCGACGATGATCTGGGCATGACACGACACCACACCAAACGGAATCGTCTTCACTGCCTGGGACTCTCAGTGATACTGCTGGGAGGAACCATCACTCTGTCGAGTGGGTGCGACCAGCAGGATCAGGCGGTCGACCTGACCAATGAGACCAAGGCGTTGGAGAACACGAGCAACAAGGTCGGCAATTCGATCAATGCGATCGTGATGGACCTGCCCCGATTCGAAGAGGGCAAACCCAAGATGTTCCAGGCCGCGCTCGACGTCTTCTGGATGAACGTCACCTCGACACGATTGGGACTGGGGCGGTTCATGCGGGACATCGATGCCACGCCCGGACTCATGAGCATCGGAAGCAATCTGTGGGTCGGAAGAGTCCAGGACTCGCTCACGAAGGCGACGAACGCAGGCGCGTTCTCCGCGGACGGCCGGGTCGCCCTGATCCTGGGCGCGGCCTTCGGCAAGGAACGTGTCGTGGATGAACTGCAGAAGATTCTCGACCTGAAGAATCAAATCGAGGCCAAACTCGCGATTCAGAGCGGCACCACGGACACCGACAATTGAACGACACCCCCACTCAGGAGTTCCCTCCGGAGCAACTCCGTGAGCGCCTTCAGCGGATTCTCCCGGAAGAGCGGTACGAGGCCTTTCTCGACCAGGCCCTGCTTCCGAAGAGAGCCCATGTCCGGGTGAACACCCTGCGCAGCGACGTGGCCGAAGTTCGTGAGGATCTCGAGCGGATGGGGATCGAACATGACACCCTGAGCTGGTGCGATCATGCGTTCGCAACCGCATCGGAACCCCGGGCCCTGCAGAATTCACGGCTCTGGAAGAACGGCGGCTTCCATATCCAGTCACCCTCGAGCATCGCCACGAGCCTGGTCCTCCAGCCGGAACCGGGCGAGAGAATTCTCGACATGTGCGCGGCACCTGGAAGCAAGACCTCACACATCGCAGCCTTGATGAACAACGAGGGTGAGCTTGTCGCGAACGATCTTTCGAAACCCAGAATGCACCGGATGAGAGCCTTGCTCGAACTGATGGGCGCGCAGGCTCAGGTCAGACGCAGTGCGGGGTGAACAGATCGGACGACGTGAACCAGTGAGCTTCGACCGGGTGCTGGTCGATGCCCCCTGCAGCGGCGAAGGACGAATGCGGCCGGATGATCCGGGGAGTTACAAGAACTGGCGACCGAAGGTGCCGAAGCAACTCGGCTCACGACAGAAGAGTCTTCTGCATTCGGCGATCGAAGCGGTTCGTCCGGGCGGCATCGTCGTCTATTCGACGTGCACCTTCTCGGTGGAGGAGAATGAGATGGTGCTGGCTCGAGCCCTGAAACTCTATGAGGGTCGAATCGAGATGCAGACGCTTCCGATCGAACTCCCGGGGGCGATGCCACCCTGCAGCACATGGCAGAACAAGACGCTGCCGGAGATTCCCGGCGCACGGCGTCTCGGACCTCCGGAATACGACGGTTTCTTCATCGCTCGTCTGCTGAAGACCGGTTGAATACCAGCGAGAGTCAGTTGGTGGTGACGTCGGAATGCTCATCGACGATCGCACCACGGTCACCCCATCCGATCGAAAGCTTCGTACGGCCTTCGATGAAGTCGATGAGCCACTCACCGATGGCTTCCTGACGCCAGTCATCGGCTGGGAACAATTCCACTTGTTCACTCGATTTCTGGGTGAGGTACCAACTCGCGAGCTGCGCACGGGAGATCACCATGCCGGGGGCGATTCCCTGCGCATAGAGTCGGGTGCACAAGGCCATCCAGAGAGCGTCGACGACGACCTGTTCGGCGGCCGCCTCGCTGGAAGGCTTCGGGTTCTTGTCGGGAAGAATCTCGAGAGAGTCGGCCTGATCGAGGATGGCCACGATCTCACTGAACCACTTCTGGGCGGTCGGCCTGGGAAGCCCGCGAATGGCGGCCATCTCTTCGGGGTTCTGAGGCTTCTTTCGCACCATCTCGAGAAGCGCGCTGTCGGGAAAGAGCACGCGATGAGGTCGATCATCGATCTCGGCGAGCCGATCACGCTCGATCACGAGTGCCCTGAGCAACGCGCGAGCACGAGGCTTGAGTCGCATGCCCTTCGAGATCTTTCGCAGATGAGGCTCCGGATCGAATCCTTCCGGGATCCTGAGACGGACATCACATTCACGCAATGCCCAGGACAACGTCCCACGTCGGTCGAGCTCCTTTTCGAGCATCGACCAGAGCATCGGAAGGTAGCGAACATCGTCAGCGGCATATCGAAGCTGTTGTCGACTCAATGGGCGGGCATCCCAATTCGTGAAGGTATGCCCCTTGCCGAGTCGATGTCCGGTGAAGGCATCGATCACTCGAGCCAGTCCGACCGGCCAGGGCAGGCCTGCGAAGGCGGCGGCGATCTGGGTGTCGATGACGTTGGCGGC
This sequence comes from uncultured Phycisphaerales bacterium, assembly GCA_949373145.1. GTDB lineage: Bacteria > Planctomycetota > Phycisphaerae > Phycisphaerales > SM1A02 > UBA8087. Next base: position 29,784 of record CASICI010000039.1, on the reverse strand, counting down.
TTCACATCCGATGGCGCGAGGAACGTACTTGAGATCGACGCCTCCCGCGTGCACGAGTTTCTTCACCGCGGGGTCCGCCAACATCTCCCAGACGGGATCCAGGTCCGGAAGTGCGATGGGATCGATGATCGCGATCATGTCGGTGGTGGCCAGCTGGACCAGACAGATCTGCGGGTGGTAGGTCTCTTCACCGATGAATTCCGTGTCATAGGCACACAGTCCGGCAGCACGGACATGGTCGATGAATTCACTGAGCTCATCGGCGGTGGTGATCATTCGGGGGGGCGTCTGAAGGAACATCATCGCGTTCGAGAGGTGGTGTGATTTCCTCACTGTCGTCGGCATGAGCTTCTTCATGCTGAAACGCGCGCTTTCTTCGACGATAGTTCACTGAAATGCCTGCCTGTGTGTGATGGTCATCGATTTCAGGATGACGTGTGTAAGGAGAAGATGGTACCACTCTCCGGCCGTTGGGGCTTGAGTCGGTTAGAGTTAATTCGAGAACAGTGGGCCGAAGACACCGAAAAACGTGGTGTCTCAACCAAGAAGGAATGCCAAATGAGACCGAACTCCATCACAACTCCACTCATCCTGCTCTGGGCCGCGATTCTCTCGGTCGGATGCAGCTCCGACATGACCGGCGTTCTGAGCAACAACGTGGTGGCATTTCGCGACATTGAGGCGTCCGATACACCGATTCCACCCGAGGTTCTCGACCAGGCGAAAGCCGTGGCCATCTTCTCAAGCACGCAGGCGGGCTTGATCTTCGGTGGCAAGGGCGGAGACGGCGTCTTCGTCAAACGAACCGGCGACGACTTCTCTCCCCCACTCGCCGTGGATCTGATCCAGGGCTCGGTCGGCCTGCAGATCGGTGCTCAAAGCGAAAGCATGGTCTACATCTTCAAGACGAATGCCGCGGTCGATCATTTTCTGGAGACCGGCCGCTACGCGATCGCACAGGCTGCCGGCAGTTTCGGCGATGGTTCAGGCACGACCGACCCGATCGATCTTTCCGAGAACGACGTGCTCGTCTACTCGAAGGCCAAGGGTCTCTATGGCGGAGTCGTCGTGGGTGGCATGGGATTCAAGATCGACGAGGATCTGAATGCGAAGACCTACAACGGAGCCTCCACCAGCCGGATCCTTTCGGGAGACGTGACCATCCCGCATGGAACAAACGTCCTCTGGAACATGCTCAAAGGCTCGAACTGAGATTCGCGCTTCGGAGTTCGGAGACCTAGACTGATCTCATGAAAGAACTCCTCGTGATCAGGCATGCCGAAAGCGAACACGGTGGCCATACCGTGCGAGATCACGATCGAACACTGTCCGAACGAGGCCGCGGCGATGCGGAACGAATGGGACATCACATCGCGAGCAACGCGCTGGTTCCGGATGTGATCCTCTGCTCGAGTTCGACCAGAACCACCGAGACCTGCGCAGTCCTCTGTGACTCCGGCGTGATGCATCCAAAGATCGAGTTCATCGAGCAACTGTATCTCGCGTCCCACGCATGCATGCTCAAGACCGCCTCCCAGCATGCCATGGGAGCCGATCGAGTGATGCTGGTCGGGCACAACCCGGGCTGCGAGGACGTCCTTCATGCGCTTGGTCTCGGCATGCACGAAGTGCCGACATGCACCCTGATGAGGATCAGCCTCGACATCGAAGACTGGCTTGAACTGGAAGGAAGCTGCAAGGCGACTCTGATGGAGCTCACGTCGATCAGGGACCTTGAAAAGGGTTGACCATCGCGGGTCACCCGGCAGGCGGATCCGACACCGCACTCGACGTGGCGGGAAGCAGACGCATCAGTTCAGGCATCATCGGTTCGAGCATGTCTTCCAGCATCTCGACGAAGGACTCGATCAGCCGATCGGTGGACAGTTCGGTGTTCGACACGAAACTGGCGAACTGGATCTTCGTGAAGAACGCGCGTTCATCGCGGAGGTTGTAGGCCAGTGATCTGGCGGCACGTGAACCGGAGGCAAGTCGGCCGTTGGCCACGAAGAAGTACCCCGCAAGAAGTCTCGAGTCGGGTTGCCCGGGATCACTGAACACCGTGACACGTATCGAAGGCTCGCCACCGGGAAGCCGGACGTCTTGCGAATCACCTGTGACTGGATGACGCACCGTCACCTTGTGGGGGTCGAGCGGATCGTCACCCATGAAGAGCTTCGGATCGACCGGGATCACCACCGTGTCATGGATCTGCACGAGACCCTGCACCGACCAGCATCGCTCCGGCAGATGAGGACGGGATGAGAATCCTCCGGTGTAATGTGCGAGATGAAGGCGAAGCGATCCGGATCGATCGGTGGAGTCACGGACGTAGAGTCGTTCGAGGTAGGTCGAGGTACCCAGGACATCGACGACGTTCTCGGAGTAGGTCACGTCCTCTCCACGTTTTCGCCACTCACCGAGCGAAGGGGCGAGTGTTTCGAAGGCCGCACGCAGAGGGGCCGGTGCCTTGGCGAGTCTGACGCCGACCGAAGAGAGAATCAACGGAAGAAACACGGCGCAACTCAGGAGAAAGACACACAAGGCACCACAGAGAACCGTGCTTCCGGACGAGAATCGAACATCGAGGCCGGACGCCACCGGAGTGGCCGTCGAGACGTTCTCCTCCTCACTGAACCCGTCCAGGACCCAGAGAAAGAACAGAAACAGAAGCAGTGCGGGCAGAAGCCAGATCGTGCTGAGCAACGAATGCGCCTCACCAACCGTGAAATCGGCATCGATTCCGTCGAGCATGCCCTGGGCCGTGATGCGAAGGACGTTGACCACGATCGCGATCGGAAAGGCGAGTCCGATCAGAGTGATCCGCTGCCACGCATGGGGAAGACGGATCCATGCAAGCAAGGTTCCGAGAGCGAGGAAGGCCATGAGCATTCTCATGCCCGAACAGGCTTCCGCGACGTCCAGAGGACGGGCGTCACCACCCGAACCCAGAGTCAGCAATTCACCATGACGGACCACGTCGTAGCCCAGCAGCTCGAATGCGAAGGCGGAACCGACCGTTGCGATGTCCTGCATGCGTTCAGTCACGGGCGCGGTCAGGTCATCCGAAAGAAACTGACCGAAGACCACCAGATAGAGAAGTGGAAACCACAGCACTCGAAGCGAGCGCCATCCGAAGATGGTCACGGCGATCCCCCACACCGTCACGCCGACTCCGATCGATCTCGCGTTGTGCGATTGAAGCAGACCGGGACCGAGCAGCGCCAGCACGTACAGAAGAACTCCACCACACACCACGATCAGTCCGGTTCGTGACGAATGAAGAGGATGATCCAGAAGCTCGTTTCGCCGTGACCAGATCAGCCAGGCGACCACGATCGGAACCAGCAGGGTGTGCCCCCAGTCACCGGGATTGGTCACGGCGAAGCCGAACTGGGTCGAAAGAAAATTCCAGAAGAGGACCGTGAAGGCGGACAGCAGCAACACCGAAAAGACGAGGAGCAGCCGTGGCGAACAGGCGCCGGCCGGGATCGTGTTCGAAGTCGTGTTCGATGTCATGCGGAGGTCCCGGACGCGAGCATCAGGTGAAGATCTCCTGAACAACTCTTCCGGAGACGTCGGTGAGTCTGAAATCACGACCGGCATTTCGATAGGTCAACTGCTCGTGATTGATGCCGAGAAGGGCGAGGATCGTCGCATGAAGATCATGCACGTGAACCTTGTCCTCCTGAGCGTAGTAGCCGTATTCATCGGTGGCCCCGTAGGAGAAGCCGGGCTTGACCCCACCACCCGCCATCCACATCGTGAAACCATGCGGGTTGTGATCGCGACCGTTGCCATCCTGGGCTGCCGGAGTCCGTCCGAACTCACCACCCCAGAGGACGAGGGTCTCGTCGAGCATGCCGCGTCGCTTGAGATCCTTCAGGAGTGCGGCGATGCCGGTGTCCACTTCGGCGGCGTTGTTTCTGTGGTCGTTTTCAAGATTGCCGTGCTGGTCCCATTTGTAGGAATGGGTGCACTGGACGAATCGCACACCGCGTTCACTGAAGCGTCGTGCCAGCAGACATTGGCGACCGAAATTCTCGGTGACGCTCTCGTCAAGTCCGTAGAGACGCCTGGTCTCATCGGTCTCACCCGAGATGTCCAAGACTTCGGGCGCCACGCCCTGCATCCGGAACGCCAGTTCGAAAGTCTCGATGCGACCCTCGAGTGCGGTCGAAGCGGGGTCGGGCGCACGGCGATTGAGTTCGCGGATGAACTCGATCTGTTCGCGTTGAATGCGAGCGTCGCCCATGGCCGTCATGTGTTCGAAACGAGCCTGATCCGCGCGAATCCCGGCATGCCCGATGGCGGTGCCGTGGTAGGCGGCGGGAAGAAAGGCCGATGAATAGTTGTTCACGCCACCATGACCGAGCGTCGGGGTGATCGAGACGAACCCCGGAAGGTCGCGATTCTCGGAACCGAGTCCGTAGGTGATCCAGGAACCCATCGAGGGCCTGACGAAATTCTCGGAACCGGTGTGAATCTTCAAGAGCGCGGCACCGTGGGCGGGGTTCGAACCGTGGAGACTCTTGATGAAGCAGAGATCGTCGACGACCTTGGCGGTCTCGGGAAAGATCTCACTGACCCAGGCACCACTCTCACCATGCTGTTTCCATTTGTAGGGACTGCCCATCAGATTTCCGGTCTGCGCGAACTGAACCCGGGGCTTGGCGAAGGGAACCGGCTTGCCGTCATCCTTCTGAAGCTTCGGCTTGTAGTCGAAGGTGTCCACCTGCGACGGGCCGCCATGCATGAAGAGGAAGATCACTCGTTTGGCACGTGGTTGAAAGTGCGGAACCCGGATGCCGAGTGGATTGGTGTCCGAGGGATCCAGCAGCAGAGGGCGATCCCCCCGGGGGCGCATGCCCATGGCCTCCTCGGCGAAAAGCCCCGCCAGTGCGACGGAACCGAACCCCGCACAACAGCTCTTGAGCATGTCGCGCCGATTCACAGAATGCCTGATGCCACAGAATCGTCCCATGGGATCAAGGGTACACCCGGAATCAGGGACTCGAAAGGATCAGCCGGACAATCGAAGACCAATGACGTCCCGAAAGATGGTTCAATCGAGGTAGATGAATTCATTGGATGCCAGCAAGGCGTGACACAAGGTCCGCCAGGCGTGCAGTTCCGGGTCCATGGGCTCGGAATCCCTCGAATTCTCGGGCCAGGTCACGGACCGTCCCGAAGGTGGTTCCGATCGAATTCGCTCGAGAAAGGCGATCGCCCCCGCGATCTGGGCCGGATCGGGATGTCGCGCGAAACACGTCAGATAGAGATGGGTGATTCGCGCCTGATCATCCCATGCCTCATCCGAGAGAAGACTCCGAGCGAGCGCCTGGGCCTGAGCGAGCACCAAAGGACTGTTCATCATGAAGAGCGCCTGTTGTGCCACCATGGTGCTGGGGCGGGCGTCCACCGTCACGCTCGAATCCGGATAATCGAAGATGGAGAAGAACGGATACATGTCGTTTCGAATGAGAGGCAGGTACAGCGCGCGTCGTTTCGAGGTGTAGACCTCGTTGCTCATGGACTGATCGTTGGTGACGTAGGCGAAGTTTCCAGAGCGAAGAAGGCTTCCTCCGAGTTCGGTGTCGAGTTCACCGGTCACCGCGAGCAGCGAATCACGGATCGGTTCCGCCTCGAGCCGACGAGGTTCACGACGACCCAGCAACCGATTGTCGGGATCGATGCGCTGGGCTTCGGGATCGTCGCTGCCACCGACGCGCCAGGTCGATGAAGTCAGAATCAATCGATGCATCGACTTGACCGACCATCCGTCCTGGACGAAACGACGTGACAACCAGTCGAGAAGCTCCGGGTGCGACGGTGCGCCCCCTCGAGTTCCGAAATTGCTGGGCTTGGGTGCGAGTCCCCGGCCGAAGTGCCAATGCCAGAATCGATTGACGGCCACGCGGGACGTGAGAGGGTGTTCGGGATCGATGATCCACCGGGCGAGCTCGAGGCGCCCGCTCGAGGACTCGTCCAGATCGGGCATGGGAACGGTGTCGGAGACGATCTGCAACATCCCCCGGGGAACCGGGACGTCCGACTTCGTGGTGTGGTTTCCCCTGATGAAGATGGGAAGATCGGTGATGTCGGCATCCTCGACCGCGATGCCCATCGCGAACTCGGGAGGCACATCCTCACGCAGACTCGCGCGTTCGGCGAACAAGGTCTCGAGACGGTGCGTGAATTCCCCGGGAAAGAGAGCCAGATCGGATTCATTGACCGCGTAGACGCCATGTTCTCCGATGAGCGCGCGTCGCAGCGAGTCCCTGCCGGCATCCTCGAGCGAATGGGAATCGGCGTCGTCACCGGTGAGATGGCGTTCCCACTCGTCGATCACGCCCCGAGCGGCGACCTCCCAGCGAAGTGAGAATTCAAGCAGATCGCGAGGTGCGGGACCCGCGACCAGCGACCGAAGCAGCATGCGTTCATCGGGAGTGACGCCGGTGCGATCATCGACACCATCCGCCGGGACCGAATCATCATCGAAGCGTGCCTGAAGTTCCGCCATGAGTGATGCGGAGGCGGCTGGGAAGTCAGCCGCGTTCAACGCGATGGCGTCACGCCAGGGGCCGAATATCGAGTCACCCTCGAGCGCCAACGCCCACCGTTCGAGCAGCGTTTCGGGAAGCCCGGTCGCGGCGGAGACCGAATCGATCTCACGTTCGAAGAGTTCCGACTCCGCGGGCCCGATCAGGAAGAACCGGTCGAGATGGGGATAGCTTGTTTCACGTTCCAATCTCAGAACGTGTCGTCCTTCACTCAATTCGAACGCGAGGTCGTCCCATTCCATCGAATCGACGTCGTAGGACTCGGTTTCGAAATCACAGAACGCTTCGTCGATCACGTCGCCATCGACGAGCACCCGCAACGGACGTGCCTCGGCGGAGGCGAAGCGAACCATCAGATGATGGCGTCCACCGATCGGAACCTCGACGACGTACTCGGCATACTGAAGTTCGTCGGGTCGGACGGTGTGGATGACACCGACACCGGATCCCCAACGATCGTGGTCGACGTTGAGGTTCGAGTCGTCGAAATCCTCCGCCTGACGGATCGAAGGCGTGTCCTGCATGCGGGAGACCGCAAGCATGATCCGTGAAGTCCGATCGATCCACCGCTCGCGCAGGGTGCGACTGCCCTCTTCGAAGATCGCATCGAGTGCGCGTTCGTTCGATTCAGTGGCCGTTTCATGGCGGGAGACGATCGCGATCTCTTCGGGCGTGGCCAGCTCTCGTTCGAGCACCCGTGCGACGGTGTTCAGGGATTCCATGGTCCGAGTGCTGTAGAAGATTCCCGCGAGCGCGTAGTAGTCCGCGGTGGGAATCGGATCGAACTTGTGGTCATGGCACCTGGCACATCCCACGGTCTGACCGAGGAGCGCCTGGCTCATCACATCCAACTGCTCGTCGACGATGTCGATCTGCATCTTCTCCTTGTCGGGCTCGGCCAGGACCTTCGGCCCGAGCGAGAGAAAACCGGTGGCCAGCAGTCGCTCGACCGAGCGATCGGAGTCATCGGCATCGTTCATCAGATCACCGGCGAGCTGCTCCATGATGAACTGGTCGTAGGGAAGATCGTCATTGAAGGATCGGACCACCCAGTCTCGATACCGCCAGGCATTCCCGAACGCGGTGTTCTCGTCCAACCCGTTGCTGTCGGCGTAGCGCGTGACGTCGAGCCAGTGCCTGCCCCACCGCTCACCGTACTGCGGTGATTCGAGAAGTTCATCGACCAGTCGCTCGAAGGCATCTTCGGCGTCATCCTCGATGAAGCTGCGGACCTGATCCGCGGTGGGAGGAAGACCCAGCAGATCGAAATACAGACGTCGGACCAGCACCTCGCGCGATGCCTCCGGCGCGGGCTCGAGTGTCGCCTCCTCGAGAGACGCAAGAATGAACCGGTCGATGTCGTTGCGACACCAGGCCTCATCGGCGACGTCCGGGACCACGGGGTGTGCGATCGGACGGTAGGCCCAGTGGCGTCGTTCCATCTCCCAGTCGTACCCCACCTCGGACTCGAGCTGATCCATGCCGGCGTCATCCTCATCCGCCACGACCAGTGCGGTGGCACCGACCACGCAGAGAGCCATCACGGGAAGCGTGACCGAAACCAGCAGCCTGGCAGGCAGCGGCGGAGTCACGCGGGAGGAAGATCGGAAAAACGACATATCGGCATCCTTCGAATGACGAGTATAGATCACCCTCGGCGGTATTCGAGACGGAACCTCGGCATCGGTGCGTGATGACGGCGCGTTCACCCCGGCCTGTGGCTCAGGAACGGGTGCGACGTGCCTTGCGAACAGAATCGTCGACGGGCACCCCGTGGTGCGTGAGGAATCGTTCCATGCCGTCTTCGCCGATGAAGAACCGCATCACCCGCCGATCGAGATGCAGCATGTCGGCGAACATCAGACCGTCGAGCACGTCACCGAAGTCACGATCCACGTTGGCGGCGAGGAGTTTCGCATCAAGCTTGAGATACTGACGAAGCAGAATCGGCATGGCACGACGTCCGGATTCGATGGTCCGCACCAGCGCGTCGAGATCCTCGGGATCGGTGATCGCCTGAGCGACCCGTCGTTCATCCCAGTGCTGTGACGGGCGGTACTTCATGGGATTGCGCGGCTTCACCAGATCGGCGAGCTTCGGAATCGCGCGGTGTGTCTGAAGAAACGCCACCAGAAGCTGCCGTGACATCGACGTGAATTCATTGCTGATCGAGACCGGACCGAACAGTCGGTGGTGGTCGGGATGCAACACGATGAAGGCACCGATCGCTCGCCAGAGCAGCAGCAGCGTGGTCGGCTTGCGTTGGTATTCCTCGCGGACGTAGGACCGCCCGAGCTCGATCGCAGGGGTGATTCGATCGATCAGTTCGGGACCGTATTCGAAGAGTGAATGCGTGTAGAGACCGGAAAGACCGTGACCGGGCACGATCTCATCGGTCATGCCGAGTCGATAACCGCCGGCGAGCTGTTTCTTCTTCTTGTCCCAGAGCAGGAGCTGCCAGTACCAGCCGTCGTAGCGGTCGAGATCGAGGGAGCGACCGGAGCCTTCACCCACATCACGGAAAGCGGCTTCGCGCAGACGTCCGACTTCGAGCATGAGACGTGGAATGTCCCCCGCCCGAGCGCACCAGACCTCGAGATTCGACTGCGAGATCAACAGAGCATCGGAGCCCAGGGCATGCAGTTCCTGTTCAAGCTCGTCACCCGAGTGCATCGGCTCGTCGGCGATCTTGGCCCAGCTCGCCTGGCGCTTGTGCATCTTCTCTTCGTTGACCAGAGGATCGATCTCATCGCGCGTGCGGTCACCCAGGAGATAGGTCATGGCACGAAGGTATTGAGCCAGATCCTCGGAGGACTCGAAGCGCTTGATCCGGTCGGCCGGAATCGGTGGTCCCAGTCGGATCGGGATCGAACAATGATGACGCTTGATCATCTCGTGCGGGAGCAGCATCGTGCGCAGAATCGGATGAATCAGACCCAGCACCTGGAAGTACCAGCTGTTGCGACCGGCGATGAAGGCGGGAACGACGGGCGCCTTGGACAGCTTGATGAGCCCGGCGACATTGGCCTTCCAGGGACAGTCGGTCACGACCCGATTGCGCACCTTGAGATGGGAGACCTCGCCGGCGGGAAGTACGATCAAGGCGCCGCCGGATCGAACGTGTCGGACGGCCTCCTTCATCGACGGCCGGATTGCTTGCCTTCCGGGTCACCGAAGACGTTGACGGTGATGATGCGCTTTTCCATGAAGCGCATGCGACCGAGAATCTCGTTCACGATCATCTTCACATCGGGGCGGCGTTTCTCCACCAACGCGAGAAGCGCCATCGCATCGTGACCACCCATCGGATGGTTCGCGGTGATGATGACGGGACCTTCAAGCGGGATGTGTTCGATCTGCTCCTCGGAACAGTCGATGGTCAGATCGAAGTCCTCGACATAGGCCTGTCCGGTATCAGCGTCCCCGTTGATCACGCGATCGGTCATGCGCATCTCGATGCGATTGATCTTCTCGACTCTCAGAATCCAGGTCGCCAGAGGATGGAATAATTTCTGCACGGCACCACGCCACCCCTTCGGAGGGTCGGGAAGCGACAGGACTGGATCTAGCTCGTGGTGTTCGATCATGGTGGTTCCAGCGGGCACTGTACCAATCTGAGGCCAAATCGGAGCCGGAATGGTTCATTTCAGATCGGGATGAGAGTCCATTCGATCGGCGTTCGAAAAGCTCAGGGATGGCTGGAGGAACACAGCTCGTTCAGAGATCTCAGAAAGAACGTCTCGTTGACGGCCGGTGTTCTTTCAAGCGCGACATGCCAGGCCTCACCGGGAAGAATCGTCCGCCATCCCAGGGCACCATGCAGGGAGGAGAAGAGACACGCCTCCTGCAGAAGTCGGTCGGTCTCGATCGCCAGATCGATGCCGCCTTTTCGCTCCGCAGGAGTGATGGAACACCGGTGATCAGCGAGCCCTGAAAGGGGCGTTTGAACGGGACCCATCCGGTGAACGACCTGTCGATCACCATGTGTCGTGTCGGCCACGAGAAGTTCAGAGGTGTCCTGAGCACCCTTTAGAAGTGACTCATCCAGCGGCACGATCAGACGACCGCGACGTGGCTCGACCGAGATCGGCACCACCTGTTCAGCCAGAAGTTCTCCTCGGACGTCCAGACGCCGAACCCGCAGGGTGTCGTTCCACAAGTCACGGCCACCATTGATCGCGACCACGCACAGCCGTCCGGAGTCAACGGGTTCCAGAAGAAGTGCTCGAGGCTCGAACGCGGAACGGACTGCCTGCAAGGCGGGCTTGGCGCGCCCCGACACATCGATGAGAGACCAGGAATGACCACACCAGACATCGTTCAACTGCCAGACCAGCGCACCTTCGCAACGAGGCTGATTGGCCCGCAACCATCGGCAGGAGATTCCCATGGCACGCGCCTGCAGAAGCTGACACGCCCAGATCATGGTGGCGAATGGGCGTTGTTCGAGCGAGGTGATGCCGAATGCCGGTTCGAGATGCGCCAGGTACTGCGCCTCGTCTCCGCCCCAGCCTCGTTGACGCTCGCTCATCGCGGCCAGAGAGAGTTCCTCACGGGTGACACCAAACGTCTCTTCGATGGTTTCGACGTTCGGCGGTGCCTGATGCCCGAATTCGCTGGCGAATCGGGGGACCATGTCACGGTAGGCCTCGAATTTGAGATCCCAGGTGTGACGATCCCCCCGGTCGGGATCATTGGGGTGCCGGTCGAGCGCACCGGACCAGGGTGATTCGGTCCAATACGGACGTGTGGGGTCGAGTGCCGCGCATCGCTCGGGAAGCAACCTCGTCCAGTAGTCCGCTCCGATCGCCTGATCAGGGTCCATGGTCTCGCGCCATCCCCATGAAAACCAGGCAAGCAGATCCTCGTTGCCACCGCACCAGAGCACGATCGAAGGATGCATGGCGAGACGTCGGATCTGGGCGTCCGCTTCTCGTTCCACCTGTCGCGCGAAGGCCTCGTGCTCGGGATAGGTCGCACAGGCGAACATGAAATCCTGCCAGACGAGCAGTCCGAGTTCATCGCAACGTTCATAGAACCGGTCACGCTCGTAGAGTCCCCCACCCCAGACACGGATCATGTTCATCGCACCGGCACACGCCGCCTCGAGAAGAGGACCGAAGTCGGCTTCCGCCTGCGCATGCGGAAACAGACGGGAAGGAATCCAGTTGGCACCACGACAGAAGACCGGTTCGTCGTTCACCTTCAGGGCGAATCGACCCTCGTCGGGATCGAACTCGAGCTCGGTGGTGCGCAGTCCGGTACGAACCGTTCGTGCATGCCCGTCGGAAAGCGTGACGTCGATGTCCACAAGGGGCTGCTCGCCCAGATCCCTCGGCCACCAGATCGGAGGATTCTCGATCTCCATCACCAACCGACCGATCCCTTCGACGCGGGCGAGCACGCGTTTTTCCGAATCGCGGACGATCGCGGTCGCGGAGACCTCGGGGCCATCGAGATCGAGATCGAGTTCCAATCGACAGCGCTTTGAATCGAGCGCCGTGACGTGAGGCCGGATCGCATCGAGCCGAGTTCCGCTCCAGGCTTCGATCGCGACATCACCTGCCAGACCACAGGTCGGGCAGCACGGCCCCCAGTCCCAACCGAAATTGCAGGCGCTCTTGCGGATCTGCGAGAACGGCCCCCAGGCACCATCGGCGTTGACGGGCCGCTTGCCGAGCTTCGACTCGCGACGCTCCGCTTCCTCGAGCGGGCCCTTCAGCATCACTTCGAGGAGATTCCGGCCGGGACGGATGACCTTGGAGACATCGAGCCGGACCGGGACGTACTGGGAGTCGACCGTTCCGACACGGACGTCATTGAGACGTATCTTTCCCACCGCGTCCAGAGAATCGAAGACGAGATCGATCCGCTCCTGCTCGCAGAGCGACTCAGGAACCTCGAAGACTCGTCGCCATGACCAGTCACATCGACCCACGAAGGTCTGCGCGGCTTCGCCTCCGGGAGAATCCGGAGGCGGAATCACCTTGGCCGCGATGAGCGCGTCGTGGACGCTTCCGGGAACGATCGCGGGACAGGCGTGTCCACCACCCGTGAGCGTCCAGGCCGAACCGGTCAGTGGTGTGCGGATCATGTGACGCGCCCGTCATCGTCTTCGTCGGGAACGTAGGCTTCAAGACGCTTGAACATGCGACGAAGATCGCGGGCACCACCGATCACGAACCAGATGGTGACGATGGCGGCGACCACGAAGGCGAACCACGTCCACCAGTGCCAGTACCCGAGCCACCACTCGGCGCTGAGGCCGTATCGGTAGGCGTAGAGGGTCACACCGATGAAGATCAACGTGAAGACCACGGGCCAGATGAGAGTGATGGCGGTGATGAACTTGTCCCAGCCGGTCATGCGACGATCGAAGCCGAGTCGTTCCAACCAACTGCCTCGGGTGACCGCAACCACGCCATCCTCCTCGGAGGCATGAATACCACGATGAAGCAGTGCATCCATGTCATGGGGGGGACGACCACGAAGCATGGCGATCAGCGAGATCGATACATAGAGCGAGACCGAGACCAGAATCGACCAGAACATCATCACCTGTCCGGTGACCTCGTTGCGCACGTAGGCGAAGACCGAAAGCACCGAGCCGTATGACGAGGACTCGGAGAGCGTCATCTCGAAGGGCCGTGCGTCCGTGCCGAACAGGGCAGGACCGGCATTGGAGGTGACATACGCACCATCGCCCCCCCAGGGACCGGCGATGGCCGCTTCGGCGGGCGTGTCTCCGTCACCGGCTTCAAGCAGCTTCACGCGAAGCGCGAGTGGATCACCTTCCGCCGGACGCCAGAGGTCTTCTTCCAACGGCAGGCCGATTCGATGCGTGGTGTCGTCGACGGTGACGGTCAGCACCGGACCGGGATGCACCACCAGCGGATCAAGTTGCTTGAGCACGATGCCACCACCGGAGAGCGTCATGCCGGCGATCATCGCCGCCCAGGCGGCACCGGTCGTGCCGTGCTTCCAGTAGAGGCCGCCGATGATCGCGCTGCCGGCACCGCCGATGAAGACCGCGCCGGTCAGCGCGAGGAACATCGCGATGTATTGATTCGGCTCGTAGAGCATGCTGAAGATGAAGGCGAAGACGGCGACGCCGAAGATCGAGGCCTTCAAGAGAAGCAGATGCGCCCGTTGCGAGAGCGGCTTCTTGCGGAATGGAAGCACCACGTCCTGAATGAAGATCGAGCCCCACGAATGGAGATAGGTGTCGTTGGTCGAGATGAAGGCACCGAGAAGCGCGGCGGCGAAGAGACCGAGCAGTCCCTGGGGCAGAAGCAGCGCGGTCGCCACCGGTGTCCGAATCTCCGAGGCGAGCGCGTCGGTCGCCTGCGCCGATGTGACTGCGAGAACCTGTTCCGCCTGAGCGGCGTAGGCAGGGTCGGTCATCACCACGCGAATCGCGATCGGGAGCACGAGCGTGATCAGCATCAGCACTCGAAAACGCCAGCCGTTGAGGATGTTCGCCATCTTGGCTTCATGTGCGTCGATCGCGGCGGCACGATAGCCACTGTCCCCCTGCCATCCGAGCATCCCGTAGAAGAGGACGACCACGCTGATCACCCAGTACCAGATGTTGAAGTTCTCCTCGCGACCGAGATCCATCGGATCGACGAGGGACTTTCCGGGAGGCGCGGCCAGCAGCGTCTCGGAGAACGTGCTCCAGGGAATCAACCAGAGGAGATAGGCGATGACCGCGAGGAAGACGACGTTGGCGAAGGACCCCTGCAGAAAGTCGGTGACGATGACCGCCACCTGACCGCCGGCGAAGACGAAGAAGAGCGCCATTCCGAGCATGCACGCCATGAACAACGGAAAGACGTCGAGCGACAGTCCCGCGATCACGATTTCGGAGGGAAGCCCCAGCAGGGCGATGAAGAAACGCGCCGCGACCGCAGGAAAGATTCCGTAATTGATGATTCCGGAGACGAACGCGACCAGACCGGCGAACACGCGGAACTTCCGGCTGTAGCGCATCTCGAAGAACTGGGCGAGCGTCATCGCACGAGTCTGGCGATAGCGGTAGATCACCCAGCCCGAGAGCGCGATGATGATCATCGCGGGACCTTCCATCAGTCCCCACCAGATCGAGGTGTAGGCGACGTCGTAGTTCTGCTGCCAGTACCAGACCAGGGAGATCACACCGAGCTGCGCCATTCCAAAGGCGACGGCGATCAGATAGCGACCGGCACAGCGATTGGCCGCGAGAAAACCGGAAACGCTCGACGCATGGCGGCGCGTGCGCTGAACCGCAAAAAGCAGCGCTGCCACAAAGCCAAGAAGGATTACCCAGTCGAGTACCGACATCGTCATGCCACCAGTCTAATCGGTTTCGTCCGAATAACCTCGGCGTCGATTTGCTCCTGCATGTTCAGGTGATATCGTCTTCTAAAGAAGGATGTCGATTCGTTCGACATAAGGACTGTCATGAACCGGACCAGCCTCACACATCGAATCTGCGCGCTGCTGATCGCCTGCTGGATTCCATTCTGCTGCTGCACGCTGAAAGCTGCCGCGGTGATGGCGGCCGGTCCGAGTGTCGACGGGGCCCCTGTGACGTTCAGCTGCTGCAGCCAGAGCAGCTGCTCGAAAACCTCCGACCAGAACCAGAATGCGCCTCTGGAAGATGGACCCTGCACCGATTGCTGCATCAAGGTCTCTCCCGAGGCACCCAGTACTCATGACTTTCAGATCGATGAGATCGGCCGGGAGATCCCGTCCATCGAAGCGATCAAATCCACCTGGCTCCACCCCGCCAACGGAGATCTTCTGAACACACAGAAGATCCCACCTGATCCGCCCCCTGCGGACCTCGTGGCGCTGCACTGCCAGCTCCTGGTCTGAACACCATCGATTGCATGCACACCCACGCCGGCGAAGAACGTCGACGTGGTCTGTCTCATCGATTGAATCAGATCAAGGAACCCATATGACCTTCATCAAGAATGCCTCCGGGCATCTCGCCTCAGGTAGCGCCTTGCTCGCCACCATCACCCTGGTGGGATGCATCAGTGCGGACCCTCTTCCAGACCGAAACCAGACCGCACGACTCACCGACGGACGAACCGGAAGTGATCTCCAGCTGGAAGAGGCCTGGAAACAGAGCTACGACACGCCCAGCGATGCCTGGAACGGCATTGATGCACTCACGATCGAGACCGCGATCACGGTCACCCTTCAGAACGACCCTGGCCTGAGGCTTGAGTTGGTCAAAGTCGCCGAAGTGAGAGCCGATCTCGCACAGGCCTCCCTTCCCCCGAATCCAGTGATCGGCTTTGCCGTCGGAGCACCCATGGATGGTGGTGGCGGCGCACCAGCGATGATCGAGTTGATGCAACAACTGAGCTGGCTCTGGACGATGGATGACCAGATCGACCTTCAAGACGAACGACTCGCGGCCACCATTCTCGCCGCAGCACAACGTACGGTTGATCGCGCCACGGAAGTTCGAACGGCGTTTGCACGGGCCCTTGCCGCGCGTGACCTGATCAACATCGAAACCGACTACATCCAGACCACCTCCGCGACCTTTGATCTGGTCAATGCTCTTGCCCGGGTCGGAGAACTCCCACCAGTCGATGTCGATCGTGCACTGATCGATCACCGCAGCGCCGAAGCGGACCGGACGGATGCGATTCGAGAGCTTCGCAATCGAAAGTTCGAACTGCTCCGACTGATGGGCTGGCCCGATCAGAACACGGAATGGGTGCTGAACGGCGCACTGGAAGACGCGCAGATCAAGACCATCCCAGAGGAAGATGAAACGATCGAACGGGCCTTGACAGTTCGCCTGGACATCGCAGCATCCCAGAGACGAATCGATTCCGCGGAAGCCGAAGCGCGGCTTGCTGGACTGAGTCGGATCCCGGAAGTCACCGTCGGTCTCGGCTGGAAACGAAACTTCGGAAATCGCGAAGCACTCAACCCGGGGCCATGATCACGGTACCCATTCTCGATGACGGCTATGCGCGCATTGCCAAAGCCGCCGCACGTCTCGAAGCCGCCCATCTGGCTTCGGTGATCGTGGTGGAAAATGTCATCGAAGAAGTCCGGCTCGCTCTCAACCAGTGGCTTCAAGCCAGGGAGCAGGTTGAAGCGTACGACATCGGACTGGTCGGCGCGGCCCGAACGGTGGTTCAGCCGGTCGGAAAGCGCGTTCAAGGCGGGCGCGGTCGAATGCCACCGAACTGCTGCTGACGCAGCGCAGACTGATCTCCCTCGAACGACGCCTGCTCGCGGAGCGCCTCGATGCGGATCATCGCCTGGATCAAACTGGAGAACGCCGTCGGCGGCTCCTTCGAACTTCCCCTCGAGACACCTGACGTGCAGGTGGAGAAGAACTCATGATGAAGAAACCCACACTGACCGAGATCGCGTCCGATGAGGCCCGAAACATTCCACGACCACCGGTGAGATGGTTCACGCGCTTCGGCCTGCCGATGGCGATCATCGCCGCCGCGGTGATGGTGCTGCTCATCACGGGATGGAACGCCATCGTGCCGGCACGGGGCGTGACCGTGATCTCGACCGCGGTCCGACCGGTGGAGACCACGGTGCGCGACCAGCAGATGCCGACCTCCGCGATCCAGGCACCGGGATGGGTCGAGCCGGATCCATTCGCGACATACGTCGCCGCTCTTGAAGAAGGCATCATGAAGGAGCTGCTCGCCCTGGAGGGCGACCACATCATGAAGGGCCAGATCGTGGCTCGCATGGTGGACGATGAAGCACGCATCGCGGTATCCCAGGCACAAGCCGAACTGATTCTGGCACGCTCGGCGTTTCAAGCTGAAAAAGCCGCCGAAACCGCGGCAAGACTGGAACTGAAGACGCTCATCAAATCGAAGCGACGAACCGCGATGGCACGGGCCGAAAACGACCGGACCGTCGCGGAGCTTCAGGAATTCTCATCGTTGATTCGAGCCTCGAAAGCAGCCCGGGATCAACTGCTCGATGAGATCGCCAGAAAGGAATCACTGGTCGAGGGAGGCGCGGTCGCCGAAGCCGTGGTGGTGAGACTGAGGCTGAAGGCCGAGGCCGCCCAGGCGGAGGTCGATGGACTGCACAACCGGGAGATGGCGAAGAGCGCACAACTCGATGCGACCGAAGCGGAACTCGAAGCCGCGCTCGAAAGTGGCGAGCTTCTGATTCATGAAACCCTCGAAGCGGAAACGGCCTCGGCCAGTCTTGAACGAAGCAAGGCCGCGATGGCCCTGGCGGAAGCCAGTCTGGAGCGAGCGAGACTCGCACTCGCGCGGTGCGAGGTGACCTCGCCGGTCGACGGCATCGTCATCGAACGACTGACCTCGCCGGGATCGACCATCAACTTCGGAAACGGGGTGCATGGCGCGCACGTCCTCCACGTCTACGATCCGAAGAAACTCCAGGTGCGGGCGGACATCCCCCTTTCCGATGCGTCACGAGTCGGGGTGGGCCAGAGGGCGGAGATCGTGGTGGATCTCCTCCCCGACCAGGTCTTTCAAGGCGAGATCACACGGTTTCTCCACAAGGCTGACATTCAAAAGAACACCGTCGAAGCGAAGGTAAGAATCATCGATCCCTCTCCGCTTCTGAAACCGGAGATGCTCGCACGCGTCAGGATCCTGCCGGGTCGCAGCAGTGGCGAGGGCATGGAGATGGCGGCGACGGTGCAGCGGGTCTTCGTTCCTGAATCAGCGATCATCGATCTTGAGGGCGAACCGAGACTCTGGACCGTCGGCCAGCTTGATGGCGGACGTGGACGAGCCGAACTCCAACCGATCATTCTCGGCGAAGGACGAAACGGAGACTGGCTCGAGGTGATCACAGGAGTGCTCCCGGGAGCGAAGGTGATTCTCGACGGCGACGGACTTTCCCCGGGAACCCCGGTGCAGATCAACGAAGGAGATGCCTGAATGTCATTGATACAGTGCAGACGACTGAGTCGAATCTACAACCGTGGGGTCGAGGAGATCAGACCTCTCGATGAACTGGACCTTGAGATCGAAGCCGGCGGCTTCGTCGCTCTGATGGGTCCCTCGGGATCAGGCAAGACGACGCTTCTGAATCTTCTGGCCGGAATCGATCGTCCGACGTCCGGTGAACTCGAGGTCGATGGTCTTTCACTCGGGGACCTCTCGAGGAACAAGCTCGCCGACTGGCGCTCGGAGCATGTCGGATACGTGTTCCAGCTCTACAACCTCGTTCCGGTGCTCACGGCGTACGAGAACATCGAGCTTCCTCTCCTTCTGCACCCCATCTCCGCCGAAGAAAGACACCGTCGTGTCTCGGCGGCCCTGGACGTGGTGGGAATCGCGGATCGACACGCGCACTACCCTCGGCAGCTTTCGGGCGGTCAGGAACAACGCGTGGCGATCGCCCGAGCGATCGTCACGGAGCCGACCCTGCTGCTTGCCGACGAACCGACCGGAGACCTCGACCGGGAATCAGCCACCGCGGTGATGGAACTTCTCACCAGACTGAACAAGGAACAGGGGCGGACGATCGTGATGGTCACCCATGACGCGAAGACCGCCGAATACGCGGACGTGCTGCTTCATCTCGAGAAGGGACGACTGATCGAACAGAAAGAGGTGCTCTCGTGAAAAGGATTCTGAGAACCCTGCCCTTCGTCCTCAAGCAGATCATTCGCAGCCCGATTCGAACCTGCCTGACCATCGGTGGCATCGCGATCGCGATGTTTCTCTTCAGCTTCGTGGAGTCGATGCGAAACGGAGTCACCGCGGCGACCACCGCGACCGCGGAAGATGCCACGCTGGTGGTCTACCGGGAGAATCGCTACTGCCCGTTCACGAGCAATCTCCCGGAGTTCTACTCGGATCGGATCGAACGCATCGAAGGCGTCGCCAATGTCGTCCCGGTGCAGATTCTCGTGAACAACTGCCGCGCATCGCTCGACGTCGTCACCTACCGGGGCATTCCGGACGGCGACCTGGAAAAGGTGCTTGAACCGGGCTGGACGATCGATGAAGGAAGCACGACCGAGTGGGGTCGGCGAGGAGACGCCGCGATCGTGGGCGAAGCCCTCGCCGTCAGAAGAGGCCTCTCGGTGGGCGACAGTTTCTCCGCGGCCGGCATCACCGTCTTCGTCTCGGGCATTCTCAAATCAGAAGCACCGCAGGATCGAAACGTCGCGTACGTCAGACTCCCCTTTCTTCAGGAAAGCATCAAACGTGGCGGAACCGGTGGAACCGTGACGCAATTCAGCGTCAAGGTGAAGGACCCCATGACTCTGGACGTCATTGCAAGTCAGATCGACGAGGCCTTCGAACACGATGAGTTTCCGACGTCGACCAGATCCGAGAAGGCGTTCGTGGGTCAGGCGGCGAAGGACATCATCGAACTGGTGGGATTCGCCTCGTGGCTCGGATGGGGTGCACTCTTCACCGTGTTCGCACTGGTGGCGAATGCCATCATCATCGCGATGCGGGATCGAATCCGTGACCATGCCGTTCTGCAGACCCTCGGATTCACCGGAGGGCTCATCGGCATGATGGTCGTCATAGAAGGTGCCATTCTCGGTCTCACTGGAGGCGCGATCGGGGTGCTTGCCGCATGGGTGGTCGCACGAGTCGGCCGCTACAGCATGACCATGGAGGGATTGAACGTCGAGATCTCCTCCGACCCCATCATCCTGGTGATCGGCATCACCATCGCACTCGCACTGGGCGTGCTCGCAGGCATCGTCCCGGCCTGGCGTGTGTCTCGTCTTGAAATCTCACAATGTTTCAGGGCGGTGTGATCATGAAGCTGCTCCCACTCAGTTACGCGACACGCAATCTTGGAAGAACCCCGGCCCGAATGATCCTGACCATCGGTGGCAGCATGCTCGTGGTGTTGCTGGTCCTTGCGGCAGGCGGATTCGTCACCGGAATGCGCAAGGCGCTGGTCTCCAGTGGCGACGAAAACAACACCATCCTGCTCGGCGTCGGCTCGGAGGAGAGTCTCGAACGAAGCGAGATCCCCATGCGCACCGCGGGAATTCTCGGGGCCAGCCTCGATGGAATCCTGAATCATGCGGGGGTCGATGGAATCTCACCGGAGATCCATCTCGCCATGCCGGTCTCTCTGGACGAAGCGACCGATGAACGGGGCGAGGGCGAACTGATGCTCATCCGCGGCATCACGCACAACGCCTGGCTGGTCCATGATGAAGCGATGCTGGAATCGGGCCGCGTCGGAGAGGCCGGACGAGACGAAGCCATCCTTGGAAGGCTCGCCGCCAGAGCACTGGGCTTCGAGCCTGCGAAGACGGCCATCGATCAAACGATCTGGATCGACGGTCGCGACATCACGATCGTGGGCATCCTCACGGGTTCGGGTGGTGTCATCGAAGGTGAGATCTGGTACCCACTCACGGATCTTCAAGTGCTCTCGCAACGAGACGCCGTCTCCTGCGTGATCGCGACCCGGGACGGTGCGACCCCGCCCGAACTCGCAGCGTTCGCCAGTCGAAGACTCGACCTTGAGCTGGTGGCGATCGAGGAGGTCGACTACTTCGCGTCATTGTCGGCGTTCTATGCTCCGATCAGAACCATGGTCCTTCTGACTGCCGTGCTCGTCGGAATCGGCGCGGTGATCGGAGGGCTCAACTCGAACTACGCGACCTTCGTCGGTCGCATTCGTGAGATGGGAACACTCCAGACCCTGGGATACAGCCGTTTCGCGATCACCGTGAGTCTGCTTCAGGAATCGATTCTTGCCAGTGCGGTGGGCGCCTTGCTGGCCTGTTTCATCGCCCTGTTGCTTCTCGACGGCACAGCCATCCGCTTTTCGATGGGCGTGTTCGGACTGCACATCGACGCCGGCGTGCTCGCGGGAGGACTTCTGGCAGGCCTTCTTCTCGGGATCGCAGGGGCGCTCCTCCCCGCCTGGCGATGCCTGACCCGACCTATTCCGGAAGCTCTGAAAACCACGATCTAAAACCATACTCGACGCTCTATCATGAACCAACACACATTCAAAGGAAACCGATCATGAACTTTATGAAGATCCAGACGATGACTCTGCTCGCATTCTCCGCCCTGACATTGGCCATCACCCAGGGCTGTGGTGAGGGTGGCTCGGGCAAGGCGCCGGAGCAGGAAGTCAGCCAGGCCATTCCCAGCGACGCCTTCATGATGGAACGCCCCTCGACGGAGAACATGCTCACGGAAATCAAACGTGATTCGATGGTCGGCGAGAAGGTCGTCTTCGAAGCCAGAGTCGGCGGCCGCGCGGAACCCTTCATCGACGGCATGGCGATCTTCATCGCGGCCGACCCGCGGCTGGTCTCATGCGATCAACGCCCGGGAGACTCCTGCTCCGTCCCGCAAGACTACTGCTGTGAAAACAGCGAAAAACTGATGGCTGGAACCGCGACGATTCAGATGGTCGACGCGCAAGGCAAGACCTACCCGGTTCGTGCGGAACACCAGGGTGGGATCGCGTCACTCAAGACCGTCGTGGTCGAAGGCACCGTCACCGAAAAGGATGACAGCGGGACTTTCGTGGTCGATGCCACCAGAATCTGGGTGGGCTCGATCCCCGCCTCACCACCTTCTGAAAAGAAGGCTTCGGATCACGATCACGATCACGACCACGATCACGACCACGACCACGATCACGATCACGATCACGATCACGATCACGAGTGAGCATGCACGGTCAGGAATTCGTCCTTGGAATCGATGTCGGCACCTCGGCGATCAAGGTGCTGGCGGTCGACTCGGACGGATCCATCATGGCCACCACCAGCGCCAGCCATCCGGTCGAATCACCCCGGACGGGATGGTCCGAACAATCGCCTGATCAGTGGTATGACGCCACCGTGGAAGCGATTCGACGACTGCTCTCGCAGCACGAGATCGATCCGGGAGGGGTTCAGGCGATCGGCTTCGCCGGGCAGATGCATGGTCTGGTGACGCTCGATGACACGCGGCAGCCGATTCGGCCGGCGATCCTCTGGAACGACCAACGCTCGGCCTCGATCTGCCTCGATGAAACCGAACGCCTGGGCCTCGACTTTCTCTTGAAGCACACGGGAAATCGGATGCTGCCGGGGTTCACCGCCCCGAAACTGCTCTGGATGAGGCAGCACGAGCCGGAGGCCTACGCACGGATCGCCCATGTCCTGCTTCCAAAGGATCACCTCAGATTCAGAATGGGCGCTGCACTGGCCACCGACATGTCGGACGCTTCCGGAACATCGGTCTTCGACTGCGGCGCACGTGCCTGGTCTCAAGCGATGTTCGACGCACTCGACCTGCCCGCCGACTGGTGGCCCGAGGCATTTGAAAGCACGACGGTGGTCGACCACCTGAATGCCGCGACGGCTGAGGCCACCGGGCTTCCTGCGGGCACGCCACTGGTGGCTGGCGCGGGGGACCAGGCCGCCAGCGCGGTGGGAACCGGTGCGGTCGAGGACGGCCAGGTCTCCACCACGATTGGAACCTCGGGCGTGGTCTTCGCGTCATCGGCAGCCTGGCGACACCCGGGCGACGGTTCACTGCATGCCTTCTGTCACGCGGTTCCCGAAACATGGCACCTCATGGGTGTGATGCTGAACGCCGCGGCCTGCTTTGAATGGTTCTGCCGGGAGCTGATGCCGGACGTCGCCGCACAGGCCGAAGCCGAGGGCGACAGTCCCCATGCACGCATCGCTGCAACCGCGGAGACGGTCGAAGCCGGCTCGAACGGATTGTTCTTTCTTCCCTATCTGACGGGCGAGCGAACCCCCCACGTCGATCCGCACGCTCGCGGGGGTTTCGTCGGGCTGACCCCGAACCACGGACGATGCCACATGGCCCGTGCGGTGCTCGAGGGGGCCACCTACGGGTTGATGGACTGCCTCGAGCTGATTCGAAAAACCGGCGTGCACCCTCGGTCGATCAGACTCTCGGGAGGTGGTGCGGGAGGCACGCTGTGGCGTCGACTGTGCACCGACATCTTCGACCTCCCCACGGTGACCACCACCACCACCGAAGGCACCGGCTTCGGTGCGGCGTTGCTGGCCGGCGTGGGATGTGGTTTCTGGCCGACGGTTCAGGAAGCGTGCGCACGAACCGTCCATGAGCGAGACCGCCTGGAGCCCGGCCCGGACAGAATGGCCTATCGAGCCCGACACGCCCGCTATCAGGCGCTCTACCCGGCCTTGCGTGACTGGTGGGCGCAGGACTGAGGCCCGGCTATCCTTGAGACATGCTTCTCAACATCACAACCGTCATCGCCATGCTCGTCATCGGCTGGGTCGTCTGGATCACGGTCCAGCGAAGAGAGAAGTCCGACGAGTCGTTTCAGGAGAAACTGGATCGAGATGACGAACGCGCCCGTCTGGGGCGTGAAGCCGAAGCAGCCTATCGTCAGGCGCAGCGCGACAAGGAGTGATCAGGCGCTCTGAAAACGACCGGCTGAACGACTCGATTGAATGGCGTTCTGAAGATTGCGACCGGGACACTTGGTGCTGTCGAGCTCTCGGTGGGTGTAGACCCGAGACATCGGGACCTTGTACTGCGCACGGAGTTCGATGACCAGAGCCTCGAGGCGACGTATCTGGTTGCGAGAAGGTACCTGCGTCTCGAAATTGCCCAGACAGAGGACTCCGACATTGGCCTGGTTCTGGTGTTTCACATGAGCGCCCTGATAGGACACGGGACGAGCCTGCCAGACACGGCCGGAGCGGTCGACCACGAAGTGGTAGCCGATGTCCCCCCACCGATTTCCACCGTCACGCTTCAGATGAGACACGCGAATCAGTTCGATTCGAGCAGCGACGCTGGCTCGAGACGTGCCGGTGAACGGGGACATCCCGTCATGGTGGATCGTGATCTTTCTGGGAGGGTCCATGCGATTCATTCGGGATGGAATGGGGACACCTTTGGCCCAGGACGTCCGAGCCATGGCATTGGCCAGACCAGGGGTCACGACAGGACCGGGGGGAATCGCAGTTCCTGCCACGACCGTCGGTTGGGTGGCCGGCCAGAGGGCCGAAGGGAGCGTCGTTCGGGCTTTGGACGTCGCGCATCCTGCCAGAGCCCCCAGCCCGAGAAGAAGCATCGAGCGCCTCGGGACTCCAGAGCCTCTTCCGGCGGACGGGTCAGGCGTTGGGTCATTCTGGTGGTTGGGCAGATCGTCCGACATCGCGTCCTCCTGAGGCCCCCGACCGACCTGAAAAGTGTGGTTCACGGCTCGTGCGGGGGTCTTGTTACATCGACTCGAAGCTCGTCGTTCCTGCAGTATAGGTGGCCCGAATCGAGTCACTCACAAGGTGCTACGAATACCGGTCGCGGATTGTTCGAAAGTCACCGAAAACCGTTGTTTTTCGGTACACTGAGCGGATTCCTCAACCGGAAAAGAAACGAGCCTGATGACAGACACCGCAGCCAACCAGAATCAGCAAGACCAAGGCAGTTACACCTCCGAAGACATCCAGGTCCTCGAAGGCCTGGAAGCGATTCGCAAGCGCCCCGGCATGTACGTCGGCGGCACCGGACTGCCCGGTCTGCACCATCTGGTCTACGAGTGCGTGGACAATGCCATCGACGAAGTCATGGCGGGCTTCGCCACCGCGGTCACCGTTCGCATCGGTGTTGACGGCTCGTGCACGGTCACCGACGACGGCCGAGGCATGCCTCTGGGAAAGATGAAGCATCAGGATCCGGAGATCAACGGCAAACCCGCGATCGAAGTCATCCTCACCAAGCTGCATGCCGGCGGCAAGTTCGATGACAATGCCTACAAGGTCTCGGGCGGACTGCACGGTGTGGGCATCAAGTGCGTGAATGCGCTGGCCGAATGGACCGAAGTCGAGGTCATCAAGGATGGCAAACTCCACAGCATCCGCTTCAGTCGTGGTGATCTCGCGAGAGAGCTTGCCACCGTCGGAGATGCCCCCGCCGACGTCGTCTCCGGAACCAAGATCGGCTTCCTGCCGGACACCGAAATCTTCCCGGACACCAATTTTCGATTTGAAATCCTGCAGAAACGACTGCGGGAGCTCTCGTTCCTCAATGCAGGCGTCACCATCCGACTCATCGACGAACGCGTCGACAAGGACGGAAAGATCAGGGACGAGACCTACCACGCCCCCGACGGCCTCGCAGGCTATGTGCGTCATCTGAACACCTCGAAGAACACACAAGGACCGGTCGTGGCCTTCATTGACGAAGACGAATCGATCGGCCTGCGCACCGAAATCGCTCTTCAGTACACGGATGCGATGAACGAGAACCTGCTTCCGTTCGGCAACAACATCTTCAATCCGGATGGCGGCACCCACCTCGACGGCTTCAAGAGAGCCTTGACCCGGGTCATCAACCGGTACGCCAAGACCAACGATCTGCTCAAGGACATCACGCCCTCCGGGGATGATCTTCGAGAGGGACTCACCGCAATCATTTCCGTGAAGGTGGCCGATCCCCAGTTCAACAACCAGACCAAGGAAAAGCTGATCAACCCCGAGGTCGAACCATTCGTGGGTTCCTCGATCAGTGAAAGTTTCGGGTCCTGGCTTCAGGAAAACCCCGGCGAAGCCAAGAAGATCTGTCTCCGCGCGGTGCTCGCCGCCCAGGCACGAGAAGCCGCTCGCAAGGCACGTGAACTGATCAAGCGAAAAGGCACGCTCGATACCGCGGGCATGCCTCACAAGCTTTCCGACTGTTCGGAAAAGGGTGACAACACCGAGCTCTTCATCGTCGAAGGTGACTCCGCCGGCGGCAGCGCCAAGGGCGGACGAGACCATAGAATCCAGGCGATCCTGCCCCTGCGCGGAAAGCTTCTGAACGTCGAAAAGGCACGTCTCGACAAGGTCCTCGGATTCGAGGAGATCAGAACGCTCATCACCGCACTGAAATGCGGCATCGGTGACGACTTCGATCTGAGCAAGCTGCGATACGGCCGCATCATCATCATGACCGACGCCGATGTGGATGGTTCGCACATCCGCACGCTTCTGTTGACCTTCTTCTTCCGCCAGATGTCGGAACTCGTCCGACAGGGGAAGATCTACATCGCACAGCCCCCGCTGTATCAGGTGATCCAGGGCAAGAAGTCCCAGTTCGTCCTGAACGATGCGGGGATGAACGATGTCCTGGTCGAACTCGCACTGAAGCATGCCCACCTCGCGGTTCGCGATGATCAGGGCACCGTCACACGCACCATCGAGGGCAGCGAACTGAACACGGTGATCCGTGAACTGCGCCGCCTGGGCGAACTCACCGCAGTCAGTTCGAGACGCGGCATCATCTTCGGAAACCTGCTCGCGATCAGAGCGGACGACCCGACTGGAGAAGGTCGACTGCCGAGTCACATGATCACCTGGCCGGAAGGCGAAGCGTTCTGCTGGAGTGAAGCCGAAGGCCGCGAGTACGCGAAGACCAACGACCTCGTTCTCGATGAATTCGCCACCGCGGACGACGAGCTTCGAGCACCGAACAGAGCGTCGATGAGGGAACTTCACGAGAACCGCGAGCTCGCGAGGATCATCGACGTGATCGCCAAGCATGACCTCATGATCGAGGACTGGACGTTGCAGCAGGTCGAGTCAGTGACCGGCGACAAGCTTCCGACTCGATACGCCTGGATCCTGAACGACAAGGACGGCGAAGTCTCCGACATCGCGGAAGTCCCGAACATTCCCTTGATCCTCGAGTCGCTCCATGATGTCGGCCGACGAGGCATCGACACCAAGCGTTTCAAAGGGCTGGGCGAAATGGATGCGGAACAACTCTGGGAAACCACCATGGACCCTGAAGTCAGAACGCTCATCAGAGTCACCTGGGATGCGGCCAGTGAAGCCGATAATCTCTTCGCAACCCTGATGGGCGAAAACGTCGAACAACGACGAAAATACATCGAGGATCACGCACTTGAAGTGAAGAATCTCGACATCTGACCCGTAGACTGTCGGGGTCCATGAACTCCGAGACATTCGACCCAACATTCTGAAGAGACAAGAAAGATGACTATGGATATGCCATATCTCAAAGCGATCTCGACGCCCCTGCTCGCCGCAACGCTGATCACCGTTTCGGCGGCGGCAGCTCAGGACGGCGAGGACTGTGACCTGAACATCCTCGATCCCTTCAACCCGAAATGGGTTGAGCAGTACGGAGTCGCGTGCAACAACGCACGCAGAGTCTCGACCACGCCACCGGCCGGACTGGATCCCGAAAACGGCATTCCCTTTGAACGGCTGAAGACGATGCCGGTCGCGGGACAGGGCCCGATCACGTTCACCGCGAAGACCTACGACGCCAACGGGAATCTGATTCCGAAGACGGTCACGCTTCCCGATCCGGTGATCATCGTGAGCTGGGTGTTCACCACCGACGTCCCGCCGTCCACCGTGTGCGGAAGACCGTGGCAATCCTTCAAGATGCTTCAGGAATACGTCGCGAACGACTGCGACGGAGCGCTCAACAGCTGGTTCACGATGAACTGCGACGCGATCGAATACATCGACGACGTCAAGAACATCGATCGAGCATGCTTGAACATGAACGCCGGGGGACAGGGCTGCGACGACACCATCGCGATCGGTCTTCCCACGGTGGGCGTCCCCTTCGCCTTCGGCCAGATGCAGGATTCGAAGGGCGCCTACGACCCCTATTTCGATGCGGCAAGCGACTACGACTTCGCATGGTGGGAGGAGTTCGTGATCGTCGCGGTGGCGGACCGATCCTCACTGATCAGGCCTTCATTGAATCCGACGGTCGCACCGAACACCAAGGACCGCATCACTGACAACGGCGAGCCCGTCTGGGACGTCGTCAATCAGCGATATCGAAGACCCAACAAGACCGATGCGATCTATCCCGCGGTGAAGGAGAAGCTCGAGAACTTCGTCGGATGGTTCGGAGATGATGAATTCCGAGGATTCAACGGGTACTGGGAATGGCAGGCGCTGTGGCAGGAACGATCCTGGAACGGCACGCCGGCGACACCAAACCCCCCCTACAACCAATTCCCGTACTCGGGACTGGGACTCACTCTGGACTGGACCACGAACTACGACGCTGAAACCGACACGGTCTGGGCTCCGAACGAGTCGGACCCCCTGCCCCGTGACTTCTACGCGTTGAGTGAATTCATCCACATCGGGCAGACACCGATCTACTTCATCGGAGGATTCGAAGGCTCCCAGTACTTCGGTTCTCCCGAGGGGAATCAGGTCCACTGGTACGACTCGTGCGAAGCGGATCTGAACATGGACGGTCAAGTCGATGGCGCGGACCTCAGCATTCTTCTCGACAACTGGGACACGGAGGAACCGACCTCCGAGAATCCGACGAATCTCTGCGTCAATATCGGAAAGATCTCGCCACGAGTGGGCGGTGCGGCGCTGGTCGAACTGCTCAACAACTGGGGTGACTGCACCAGCTGGCCGTTCTCGCACGACGAACTCTCACCGGCGTGTCCTTGAGTTCGAGCCGGGATGGCGTCGATCTCGTTCAGGGAGCCGGATCGGTCCTGTTCGCACCGTCGAAACCTCGTGCACGAAGCAGGCAGGCATCACAGCGCCCGCAGGATGCACCACGTTCCAAGGGGTCGTAGCACGAATGGGTGTGCTCGAGTGGGACGCCGAGTTCGAAGGCACGGTTCACGATGCCGGTCTTGTCGAGCCGTGAAAGCGGCGTGAGGATCGAAACGCCACGCCCTTCGACCCCCTCTCGGGTCGCGAGATTCGCCATCGCCTCGAATGCCGCGATGTACTCGGGGCGACAGTCCGGATAGCCGGAGTAGTCGATCGCATTCACGCCGAGCCAGATCTCGCGAGCTTCGCGAACCTCCGCGTAGGCGAGCGCGAACGAAAGGAAGATCGTGTTGCGCGCGGGCACGTAGGTGACCGGAATTCCCTCGTCTTCGAGGGCATCCTTGGGAACGCTGATCTCATCGGTGAGCGCGGACCCACCGAACGCCGCCAGATCGATGTCGAGCACGGTGTGCTCGCGAACCTCGAAATGACGCGCGATGGCTGATGCCGCCTTGATCTCATGGTCGTGTCGCTGGCCGTAACGGAAACTCAAGGCATGGCATCGTCTGCCGGACCGGGTCGCCTCCGCAAGAACAGTCGAGGAATCAAGTCCTCCCGAAAGCAGGATGATCGCGGGACGCTGCGGCATCAGACCGGACCCGGCACGGAATCGACGACCTTCTGCATGATGCGGCGGGTGGTCACGGTGTCTCCCGCATGCATGTAGGTCTTGCTGATGATTCGATGGGCGCAGAC
>CASICI010000038.1 GCA_949373145.1 uncultured Phycisphaerales bacterium | reverse complement strand
ATCACTCCGATCGGCATGGAGCCTCGGTGACGCGAAGCGGCGACGTTCGCACGGAATGCGACTGGGGACGTCTTCAGGAGGGAACCGGGATCGAAAAGGTCGCGTTGTTCCCGAGAGTCGAGTTCGACTGAATCAGCGGAGTGATCCGAAGAGCGGATCCACAGGACCTCGGTATCAGTCCGCCGTCTTCTTCCGGTGGATCCTTCTTCTCACCACCGTTGAACAGGTCGCCGATTCCCTCGCCGATTCCCTTGAGGGTGTCGGAGACATCCTTGGCACCGGATGTCTTTCCCGATGTCGGAGATCGACTTGACCACGTCCTGGAGGCCCTTGCCGCCATCGAACTGGACGTTTCCGAAGTCGAAGGACGTCAGATTCGAAAGTCCACCCTCGATTCCCTGCATCATGATCGCGGGGATTTCGGAGGGTGCCGCCTTGATGACCGCATCGACCACCGACTGTACGACGATGGCGATGAGTTGGTCGAGATCCGCACCGTTCTGCTTCTTGCCGATGTCCTTGATGATGATCTTGTTGATCGAGATCGTGGAAGGTGCGGTCGCCTTCGAGATCGGGTTCGACCGCGACGGAGACCTTGACGTTGGTGACCTCTCAGCTCATCGATGATGAACCTGCGGGATGAGTCCCGTCGAGGGCGCATCGTCCTTGGAGGGCGTGTCCGGCGCCGCCGCCGAGGTCGTTCTTGACGTTGTCGAGAATCTTCGTTGACGTTGCTTCCGTCGATCTTCTGGATGAACTGGATCTGCAATCCGTCGAGTCCGACCTGTTTCACTTCGATCACGTCTCCAAGGAGAGGTCGACAGGTTGACGTCGAGCACACCCTCGGAGAGATCCAGAAAGTCACCATCGAAGCCCTTGGGATTGGCGACCGCGAGCCCATCGATCGACGAGTGACCCGAGAAGAGACCGATGCTGATGGAATCGAGCGAGGTGTCGACGCCGAGAGTTGCTGGATCCTGCGCGTCGTGATCGCGGATTTGGCGATCGAGTTGATGAAGAACATCACCAGAAGGATCACGATGACGATCAGAGCGACGATGCCGATGAATCCTCGGACAAGAAACTTCTTCATGGTGACTCCGATCAGAGTAGGGTGATGTCGAGCGACTCCGGCGAGTCCGACGACGCAGGATACAACACCATTGAGGGTGAAGAATGTCAATGCCATCTTCGAGGTGCCCCAACGGCGTACCGTGAGGTGCTCGACGAGAAGCAGCACGCTCATCATGCCCACCGCAGCCAGCATCAGACTTCCGAATGCAGGGACCACCCAGACCACTCCGAGCAGGGCGAGGACGGAAGCGATGTGCATCACCCGCGCAACCGCCAGAGCACCGGACACGCCCAGGCTGCTGGGCATCGAACGCAGTCCGTCTCGTGAATCGACCTCGACATCCTGGAGGGCGTAGATCACATCGAAGCCGGCGACCCAGAGCAGGACCATCAAGGCGAGGAGCCAGATGGCCGAGGAGTCGGTGAGCGCGGAGGGATCGATCGCGATGGCGGCGGCGAGCGGGCTGAGTGCCAGGCTGGACCCGAGCCAGACATGGCAGAACTGGGTGAATCTCTTGGCGAGTCCGTAGAGCGAGATCCAGAGAATGACCGGAATGCCCAGCCACAGGGGCCACCAATTGGCGAAGAAGAGACCGAACAGGGCGCACACCACGAGGAACAGACAGAACGCAATGATCCATGCGACGATTCCATCGCGCCGCGAAAGCCGTCCTGATGGAATCGCACGCCCGCTGGTACGAGGATTTCCCGCATCAAGTCCGGCATCGAGAATCCTGTTCGCCAGCATCGCCGCAGTTCTCGCGAACACCATGGCAAGAACGATGAGTCCCAGTTGAAGGCTGAACCGGCCCCAGGAAATTCCGGTTTCCTGCGCCGAAGCCGCGAGAAAGGCACCAAGAATCGCGAAGGGCAGCGCGAACACGCTGTGAGCCAGCTTGATGTCCGCGGCGATGATCCTCAGCTTGTGAAGAGCGTCCTGCTGACTCACTCTTTATCCTTATTCTTGTCGAGATAATCGCGCAGTGCGTCCTTCCAATGCGGCATCTCATCCAGACCAAGCTGCTGCAATTTCAGGTTCTGTATCATCTCGGATCGAGGCCTTGGAGCCGGCAGTGGGAATTCCGCCGACGAGATGGGGACGACATCAATTTCACCGATCTTGCCCAGTCCCTTGACGATTTCCGTGGCGATTTCCCAGCGGGATGCGGTCCCGTGGTTGGCGAGATGGTAGAGACCGTAACGGCCGGAATCTACCACGGCCATCATGTGGGTGGCGAAATCCGCGGTGAAAGTCGGGCTGCCGAATTTATCATCGACCACTCTCAACTCCTTCCGTTTTCACGGCACTGCCGGACCATGGCGTAGACGAATTTCTTGTCGATCTCCCATCCCCCCACCATCCAACCGGCTCGAAAGATGAAATAGCGGTCGAGCGACTGTTCGACGATGCATTCCCCGGCATGTTTCGAGTCGGCCATAGACATTGACCGAATCCAGGGGTGTCGTATTCGGTGTACGGCTCGCGTTTCTCGCCGTCAAAGACATTGGCCGTGCTGACATAGACCATCACCGCGCCCTGTTCACCACAAGCCCGGACGACGTTCTGCGTCCCAAAGGCGTTGCTCGCATGAGGCGTGGTCGGGGTGCTGCTCGCAGAGATCCACATTGGTTTCAGCCGCCAGATGCAGAACCAGATCCGGCTTGTGCTCGCGGACCGTCGCGCGCACTGAATCTCCAGTCCCGGACTATCCATCGGCAACACAGCCTCTCCCCGTGCTGATCGACCCGTCGCCACGATCTCACATCGGGCGGCACGCAATGTGTCGATCACCGCCGATCCCAGCATGCCAGCCGATCCTGTCACGAGTGCTTTCATCTTTCCGTCCTCAACTCGATGAACTGGATGTCACAAACTCGATTTCTGTCGAATGGGCTCTGATCTTGAATCAAATAATCCTTTGTTGCAATCTTCATTCGACCGAATACTCCACTTCGATAGATAGCATCATCACGGTGGCAAGCGGTGAGACCGCCACGTTCGGATGTTCTTCATAGGTCACCGGAACGATTTTATCAGCCGCTAAACCATGACTGGTTTCCACCACGAGAAAAAACCATGCGCAAAACCGTCGGCAAAAAATCCTTTCGAACCATCCAGTAGAGCAGGTTCGATCGCGATGGCGTCCGCAGGACGGACGGAGTGCCAGACTGGAGCCGAGCCAGACATGGCAGAACCGGGTGAGTCGCTTGGCGAAGCCCGTAGAGCGATGTCCAGCGAATGACCGAGGTCCCCAGTCGCAGGGGCCACCAGTTCGCGAAAAAGAGACCGAAGAGGACGCACGCCACGAGAACAGGCAGAAGGCGATGATCCAGGCAATGGTTCCATCTCGCGAAAGAGCCGTTCTGGTGAAATCGCGCGCCCACTGCTGGTACGGGGATTTCCAGATCAAGTCGGGATCGAGGGTCCTGTTTGCCAACATCGCCGCAGTTCTGGCAAGCACCGTGGCGACAACGATCAGACTCATTTGCCCAGTGAATCGGCACTCAGGAAAATTGCGGTTTCCTGCGCCGAGGCGGCGAGAAACGCACCCAGAATCGCGAATGGCAGCGCGAACACGCTGTGACCCAGCGCGATGATCTGCGGCGATGATCCTCGGCTTCTCAAAGGGGCACGGGCAGCACGGCGCAGCGGGCGGACACGGCGCTTTCGCGGTAGGCTTTCGCTCCATGAGCGAACAGAAGAAAAAACAGCAGCAGAAATCCGGACAGAAGCCCAAGACGGCAATTCAGCCGACTCGAGTCGAGAACTACGCGGAGTGGTATCAGCAGGTGGTCAAGGCCGCCGACATGGCTGAAACCTCGGCGGTTCGAGGGTGCATGGTGATCAAGCCCTGGGGGTACGCGGTCTGGGAGAACATCCAGCGCGGTCTGGACGACATGTTCAAGGCCACGGGCCATCAGAACGCCTACTTCCCGTTGTTCATTCCTCTCTCGTATCTCGAGAAGGAGGCGCAGCACGTCGAAGGCTTCGCCAAGGAATGTGCGGTCGTGACGCACCACCGTCTCGAACCCGATGGCGAGGGTGGCCTGAAGCCCGCAGGCGAGCTCGACGAACCGTTGGTCGTTCGACCGACTTCGGAGATGATCATTGGTGCGACCTTCGCCAAGTGGATCGAATCATGGAGGGACCTGCCACTGCTGATCAACCAATGGGCGAATGTCGTCCGTTGGGAGATGCGAACCAGGCTCTTTCTGAGAACCGCGGAGTTTCTCTGGCAGGAAGGACACACCGCACACGCCACCGAGAAAGAGGCGGTCGAGGAAACCCTGCAGATGCTCGAGGTCTACAGAACCTTTGCCACGGACTGGCTCGCCATGCCGGTCATCACTGGCGAGAAGACGGAAGGCGAGCGATTTCCAGGCGCTGAAAACACCTACTGCATCGAAGGCATGATGCAGGACCGAAAGGCACTTCAAGCGGGCACGAGTCACTTTCTCGGACAGAACTTCTCGAAGGCTCAGGAAATCTGCTTCGCCGATGCCAACACCGACAAGCAATATGCCTGGACCACCAGCTGGGGTGTCTCGACACGATTGATCGGTGGGTTGATCATGACCCATGGTGATGACGACGGCATGATCATGCCTCCGCGTGTCGCACCATCACACATCGTCATCCTTCCGGTACTTCACAAGGAAGAGACACGGGAAGCGGTGCTCGAGTATTGCAACAAGCTCGCAGCCGATCTCCGAGCGAAGAGCTATGACGGCAGACCAGTCAGGGTCGAACTCGACCTTCGAGATCTTCGTGGTGGCGAGAAGTCATGGCAATGGATCAAACGTGGAGCGCCGCTGCGGGTCGAAGTCGGACCCAGAGACATGGAAAACGACGCCGTCTTCGTCGGCCGACGTGACCGTGGTCACAAGGAGAAGGAGACGATCGGTCGCGAGACGTTCATTGACGGCATTTCAGACATGCTTGCAGAAATGCAGGAAGGCCTGCTTGAGCGGGCCCGTGCACACCGTGACGAAAACATCAGGATCATCGACGACAAGGATGAGTTCTATGCCTTCTTCACACCCGGTGAGAATGCTGGCGGCAAGGGCGTCGTCCCCATTCACGGAGGATTCGCGATGACCCACTTCTGTGGCGACGTGGCACTGGAAGAACAGATCAAGAAGGATCTCGGCGTGACCGTCCGATGCATCCCCACCCGGGGACAAGGCCTGCCAGGGCAGGACGAACCGGGCACATGCCCATTCAATGGCCAAGAAAGCACGACAAGAGTCGTTTGGGCAAAGAGTTACTGAACAGAAAAAAATTGCCGAAAAAGGACGCGTCACGGGAACCCTCAGGGATCCTCGCGCGAATAGATGGATGCGTGCATAGCTTCTTATTCTCCAAGGTCTGACGATCCAAAGCCCCACTTAAGATCATCAGACTGAAATCACCCCCGGCGTCCGCCAACACGGGGGTGATTGTTTTTTTGAGGTGTGCACTTCCTCGACCCGGATGATGATGAATTGAATCCGGCCCTGAGCTTCAAATCATCTCCTCGGATACCGGTTTTCGAATCATCCTCTGAGATACCGGTTGAAGATGGACTCCAATCGTTCCTGGCGACCCGAAACCACGACGGGTTCACCGGTGGATGAAGCGTGCGCGTGAAGATCTGACAGGGTCGCCTTGCCGGATTCGATGCGGCGTCCAAGCTCCGAGTCCCATGATGCATAACGCTCACCGATGAATGCTTCGATGGAACCATCCCTGATGATCGCATCGGCAGCCTCCAGTCCCGCGGCGAACGTGTCCATGCCGAGAATGTGCGCGTGGAAGAGATCTCGAGGCTCGAAACTTTCTCTTCGGCGCTTGGCATCGAAATTCAAGCCGCCGGTCGTGAAGCCTCCCATTGCAAGGACTTCAAGCATGACTTCCGTGGCCAGATAGACGTTGCCGGGAAAACAGTCGGTATCCCAACCCAGGTTTGGCGTACCGATGTTGGCATCGATCGAACCCAGCGCACCGGCGATGCGGGCGACCTGCAGTTCATGACGCATGGTGTGACCCGCGAGTTCGGCGTGATTGGTCTCGATGTTCAATTTGAAATGTTCGAGCAGGTCATGTTCGCGAAGAAAGTTCAGACAGGCCGCGGCATCAGAATCGTATTGATGCGTGGTCGGTTCCTTCGGTTTGGGTTCGATGTAGAAGGTTCCTTCGAAACCAATCTGGTGCTTGTACTCCACCGCCATGTGAAGGAAGCGGGCAAGGTGGTCGAGCTCGCGTTTCATGTCGGTGTTGAGAAGGCTGGAGTATCCCTCTCGACCACCCCAGAAGACGTACCCACCACCGCCGAGAGCATGGGTGACGTCCATCGCCTTGCGTACCTGAGCACCCGCATGAGCGAAGACATCGACCAGGCAACTGGTCGAAGCACCATGGACGTAACGCGGGTGCGTGAAGAGACACGCGGTACCCCAGAGCAGTTTCCGGTCGGTTCGTGACTGTTCCTCGGCGAGGACCTCGACCACTGCATCGAGATTGCGCTCGCTTTCGCGGACACCTGATCCTTCGGGGGCGACATCGCGATCATGAAAACAATAGTGATCGATGTCGCACTTCTCGAGAAACTCGAAGAATGCACGCGCACGAGTGCAGGCGTTCTGCACCGAATCGGAACCATCGTCCCAGGGCATCTGAGCGGTACCCGCTCCGAAGGGATCCGAAAGAGGATTTCTCATGGTGTGCCAGTAGGCCGATGCGAAACGAAGGTGTTCGCACATGGGCTTTCCGGAGACGATTCGCTCACGGTCGTAACGACGGAAGACCAATTCATCCGTCGCGTCAGGTCCTGCGAATCTGATGGGTTCTACGTCTGGAAAGAATTCCGTCATGGATGCTCCGGACTTCCGATTTCAGAGGAATTCTGAATCTCGGAGAGTGTTCGAAAAAGAGGGAGTGAATGCCAACGATCTGCACGAATCATCAGGGTGATGAAGGTGACTCATCCGAGGTGGGGTCAGCAGTCTCATTCTGATCATCTTTCCCGCCCGATTCCGTGTCGTCGACCTCGACGGCATCGATCTGAATGAGAGAGTTCACAAGGTCTGGAATGATCCTTGCGAATTGAGGCTTCGGTCCGACATGGCTGGCGACGATCGTTCCATCGGCATCGATGAGGAACACCGCGGGTTTTCCGGGGACCCCGAAGAGACCCGCCGCGGCGCCTTGAACATCACACCACCCGGCAAGTTCTTGTGGCATGGTCCTGTTGTCGGGAACGAGCTCGGGTGCGATCGGTGATCCGATTGGGATGATCGTCACGTCATCCGAGACGCCGCGTGCGGCACGGATGATTGAGGGGACCGATGATCGTGAGAACTTGCCCCCCGGCACCCAGAAGATCACCACTGCAGGTCGACCGTTTCGGATCGACGACAGGTCCTGTTCGACACCCTGGAGATCGACGAGCATGACATCGGGTGACGGGTCTCCATCCGCGAGAGGGGAGGCATCCTTCTTCTTGACGTTCTTTGGGTCACTGCCGCGAGTCAGCGAGGGACCTTCGGTCGAGTTGATCTCCCGCCCTTCCGTCCAGAGCATGGCGTCGAAACCGACTTCCGGACCGGGACCGGCCGCATTCTCATGCATGGTCGCCATCCGATTCGAGTTGTTCGGAGATGACCATTTCCATGGCATCGTCAACTGTTCACCGATCGCCCATGACTTGAAATCGACGATGATGCTCGGCCCCGTGACGATGGCTCCTTCGGGAAGATAGCGGGGCTTCATGAGCACCGGTGAGGATTGGTATCGCATCAAACGAGGAGGGAGCTCCTTGCTGATCCAGACGCGTGTCCCGAGATCATTGACCGCGATCTCATTGCAGACCACTCCATTGACCTCGCTGGTCCCGACCAGGCGGACCAGACCGTTCTCCGATGTGATCTGAAGAAGATTTCGCATCGGAGAATCGGACATCAGTGATGTGATGATTTCGACCGGGACATTCGGTGCGGACCTGGCGATGACACGTTCATGCAAAGCCTGGAAATCATCCGCCACTGGTGAGATCATGTAGTTGAGCAGTCGCATCGACTGTTCAAAGAGGTCCGTACCATTACTGATGAAGACATCGGTGGGAAACATGCTGTTCTTCGCGACGATCGCCACTTCGACCAGGTTCGGTCTTTGTGCGCGAGCTGAAAGGAACATCACGTCTTCGATCTCGACGTCCTTGAGAGACGCGCGAATCTCACCCTTGCACATGAGAGAATTCTGTGCGCGGTGGTACGTGTCGAAGGTCTCGATGATCGGTCGCGCCGCATCCTGGACCATGGTGTTCGGGCCCAGATCATCCCAGTCGTTCTGAGATGGGAGGGCGGCAGCCATGACCGTGATCGAAGAAGCAAGAAGGACGCCGAAGAGTGAGGAAGTCGATCGATTCATGGTGTCATCTCTGAAGCAATGAGTGCGGTGAACAAAGAGTTTCGCTGCACGTGATTCTACCTGCGCACATGTCGTACGGTTTCAGCTCCTAATTTCGACGTCGCCCCGGGGCGTCTGAATCACTGCCAACAGCCCCGGAGCGACATCATGAATCACTTCCAGAGTTTCAGAAAGCCGCACTCCGATCTTGGACAAGATCGCACGAACAGATTCAGGATCGGGGTGGAGCAGTGATAATCGACGAAGAATGCAACCCTGCGTGGAGACACGGGCAGGGTGAGGGGAACGCCCCCAGTCGATCAGGAACGGAACCACACCATCCTTGAGTCGAGTCACCGGGTTCGTGAGGGACCACTCGAGGTGAACACCAGATTTCGTCAGCCTTGTGCCCTCGAGAATCTCACCGAAGGCATGACCGGCCTGTCGGGCGCGTTCATGCCTTCCAGGAAGATCGTCAAGAGAGGCGGCCCATGTGCTGAGAGATCCCGATCCGATTCCGGTGAACACCTCCGGTGGTTGAACGGTGTCTGATGCCTGAGGGTCAGGTGCAATGATCTCGAAGTACGTGGAGTCACCGAGTGACAACAATGCATTGTGAGTTCCCCAGTTCGGATGACGCCCACCGGGGACAGGGGTGACCCCGAGATGGTCCGACACATACTCGATTCCAGAATCGAGATCCGAACATGAAAAGACAAGGTGGTCGACGACATCCATGAGTGGGTCCTGAAGCACGTGATCACTCTTGAAAATTCGTCAGGGGCGGCCGCCGAACCGGCAACACTCAGCGTTGACGCTTGAGGTGTTCGTCCCAATGAACATCAAGTCCATGCTCGATTCCAAGACAGGCCAGGATCCGAGCGGCCATGTAGTCGACCAGGTCCTCGATTTTCGAAGGCTTCAGATAGAAACCGGGATTGAGTGGAGCGACGATGGCACCCGCACGGGTGACGGCTGCCATGTTCTCGATCTCGATCAAGGTCAAGGGCGTTTCTCGGTGGCAAAGCACCAGAGTGCGGCGTTCCTTCAGTGTGCACGCAGCCGCCCGTTGAACGAGATTTTCGGTCATCCCGCCGGCGATTCGACCAAGCGTGTTGGCAGAGCATGGAACGATGACCATGCCATCATGCACGAAGGATCCACTGGCGGGCGCTGCACCGACATCACCATCATTGTGAACGGTCACGTTTTCCGAACGTCCACCGGTGAGTTGATCCAGATCCAGCGACTTGATGCCAAGCTCGTCGTTGATGAGTCTTCGTGCGAGCTTGGAGACGACGAGATGGATTTCACAGTCCGCGGCGGCAAGCAACTGAAGCGTACGCATGGCGTACATGGCCCCGCTGGCGCCGGTCACTCCGACGACGATGCGTCGGCGGGAGCTCACTTGTCACCACCAACCGAGTCTTCGAACTGGGTGTCATCCTCACCTGGCAGGGGGGTGTTTGGTCGCGGTTCGGACATGGTGATGTAGAAGCGCTGCAGATTCGTGACCTTGAACGGCATCACATTGTTGCGCTCGAGAGAAGCGGTGACCAGAAAGCCGGCACCGTCGTTCCATACGGAGATGTCGGCGAACGCTCGAGTGTTTCGGATACCGAATCGCTGAAGATCGAGGAAGACCTTGTCGCCATCCACCATGGGACGTGCCTGGGGACCGAGTTTGTTCTGGACGTACTTCCAGGCCGTTGAGGTCATCCCACTAGGCAGGTTGTAGACCAGAGGCGTGTCGGGACTCACTCGGGCGTGGACCTGTCGCAGAGATGTGGCCATCACCTCGGGTGCTGGTGCCATCCAAGGGTAAATCCTGATGCCCGTGTCGGAATCTGGTGGGAATGTCGCGAAGGGCGCACACCCACTGGAGAGTGAAGTCAGTGTCAGCGCAAGAGTGCTCAAGATGATGAGTCTGCTACGAACAGCGGTGCAGAGATTCCTCTTCATCCAACGAATCGAATCAATCATGATCGACCTTTCCATCGAGGGAGGGTCGTCGCAGAGACCAACGCGACTCATTCCTCTGTTTTTGCAATCTGCCAATACTCGAGCTCGACAGGGGCCTGGCGGCCGAAGATTGTGACCAGAACACGAACGAGACCCTTCTCTGGAAGAACGGTATCGACGGTACCTTCGTAGTTCTCGAAGGGACCTTCCTTGATCGTGACGTTGTCGCCGGGCTCGAATTCCATCTTGAGCTGCGGAGCTTCTTCCGGACGCCTCGAGTCGAACAACATCTTCTCGACTTCCTGTGGCATCATCGGAGTCGGACGTCCTGCAGTACCGACGAAGTCTCCGACGCCGGTGGTTTCCTTGATGAGGAAAAAGACATCCTGAGGAATGCGGCCATCTGGTTCGAGGCGCATTTCCACGAACACGTATCCGGGATAGAGCTTCGTTTCAGTGATTCGCTGCTGCCGGCCCTTGAGCGTCTTGGTCTTTTCGGTCGGGACCATGATTCGCCCGACGAGGTCTTCCATGGTTTCGATCTGCACTTTGCGCAGAAGCGTCTCACGGACTGAACTTTCCTTGTTGCTGGCGACACGAAGCACGAACCAGTCCATTCCGGCGCGGTACATGGGCATGTCGGTCGCAGGATCGAATCCACCTTCAGCATCATCATCAGCTTCCGGAATCACCTCACCGGCCATACGCTGAGTGGCGACGCCGAGGGACTTCAAGGTGGCATCCTTGGAGTGAGCCACTGCACGAGCGCCGGTCGAAAGGCGGGGCTTGGCTGGTGCTTCCACCACCTCGACTTCGGGTTCGGATTCGGGTTCGACTACGGACTCAGTGTTTTCGGTGGTAACGTCCTGCTCTGTGGGGTCCACATGAGCGTCCGTCGACTCCGAGTGAGTCTCTTCGG
The DNA here is from genome assembly GCA_949373145.1 of uncultured Phycisphaerales bacterium. Taxonomy (GTDB): domain Bacteria; phylum Planctomycetota; class Phycisphaerae; order Phycisphaerales; family SM1A02; genus UBA8087. The sequence continues at coordinate 24,407 of CASICI010000038.1, read as the reverse complement.
GGTTCTGATCGTCCTTGTCGGTCTCGTTCATCACTTGCGCACGCTCCATCACTGTCAGGACAAGTTGGGTTCGAGGACGTCAATCGTCGCGAAGAACCAGGCGAAGATGTAATCGAACACCCAGCACAGTACCGCGATGAGGATCGAGAGAAGAATAACGATCACCGTCGATCCGACGACTTCGCGTCGAGTGGACCAGTTGACCTTCTTCATCTCCCCTTCGGTAGACACAAGAAAGTCGACCGTTCCAGGACGCCGGCCGATGAGCCAGAATCCAAGAAGACCGAACACGGTGATCATGACCAGGGCGGAACCCGCACTCACGTAGACGGCGGGAAACCCGTAATCAATGGTGTTCAACTGAGTCGAAAGCCACCAGGCACCCATGCCGACGAGAAGCGCATAGGCGATTGCCGTGCAAAGTCGGGTGTAGTAGCCCTGCCCTTTTTTATAGATGCCTATTGCCATCAAACCATTCCTTGCTCGTGAACCTTCACAGAAAAGAAGATTCGTGGATGACTCCAAAGTTGCTGCTTCGGAGTGCTGTATGCCCCACAAATCGGGCAGACTTCGTCTTCAACACGCCGGGAGTGACTCGAACACTCAACCTGCGGATTTGGAATCCGCTGCTCTACCAATTGAGCTACCGGCGTTCCGGACCCGCTTGGCCGTCGAGCTTCACTCAACAGCCCAACGAATCAAGGATTACTTCCGCTTGATCTTGTGCAGAGTGTGCTTTCGAAGGCGGGGCGAATACTTCTGAAGCCCTTCCTTGATCTTTTCGTCAATGCCACCCTTGACACGAATGTTCGTCCGGTAGTTGAGGTCGCCGGACTCCGTGCACTGGAGCCAGACATACTCGCGATCCATGGCTCTCTTTGCCATCACGCTGCTCCCATCAAGCCTGCGGGTCACCCCGCGGTTGGGGACCGATTCACGGTGGAGTCGGTCAGGAAAGACCCTCTAACGAGAGTCGAGAAATCGTCCTGCCGGTGACGTGCACCGGCAGGACGGACGTTTTCTTGAACTACTCGACGATCTTGGAGACGACGCCGGAGCCGACCGTTCGGCCACCTTCGCGGACTGCGAAGCGGACGCCTTCTTCCATTGCAACACCCTTGCCTTCAAGGTCGACCTTGACGGTGATGTTGTCGCCGGGCATGCACATTTCAGCATCACCCTGAAGAACCACCTTGCCGGTGATGTCTGTCGTGCGGAAGTAGAACTGAGGCTTGTACCCGGAGAAGAATGGGGTGTGTCGACCGCCTTCTTCCTTGGTCAGCACGTAGATCTCTGCCTCGAAAGCCATGTGGGGCTTGATGCTCCCGGGCTTGCAGATGACCTGCCCACGCTGGATGTCTTCCTTCTCGACGCCACGCATCAGGCAACCGACGTTGTCGCCGGCCTGGCCCTGATCCAGAGTCTTCTGGAACATTTCGACACCAGTGATGGTGGTCTTCATGGGCTCGGGTGTGAGACCGACGATTTCAGCGTCGTCTCCGACCTTCACGATGCCACGTTCGATTCGTCCGGTGGCGACGGTGCCTCGACCCTTGATCGAGAAGACGTCTTCGACCGAAAGAAGGAATGGCTTGTCGATTTCACGCTCGGGCTCGGGGATGTAGGTATCCAGTGCGTCCATGAGTTCCTGGATGCAGGCGGTCTTGCCTTCATCGGTCGGGTTCTCGAGGGCGGGATACGCAGCACCGCGGATGACTGGAGTGTCATCGCCGGGGAAATCGTACTTGTCGAGAAGTTCGCGAACTTCCATTTCGACGAGCTCGAGGAGCTCTTCGTCGTCGACGAGGTCGCACTTGTTCAGGAAGACCACGATCTTGGGCACGCCGACCTGACGGGCGAGCAGGATGTGCTCACGAGTCTGGGGCATGGGACCGTCGGATGCGGAGCACACGAGGATGGCGCCATCCATCTGTGCTGCACCGGTGATCATGTTCTTCACGTAATCCGCGTGACCCGGGCAGTCGACGTGCGCATAGTGACGCGTCTCTGACTCGTATTCCACATGGCTGGTCGAGATCGTCAGGATCTTCGTCGCATCGCGACGGCCTTCAGATTCCGAGGCCTTGGCGACGTCGTCGTATGCGATGGGGTTTGCGAGACCCTTCGCTGCCTGAACGGTGGTGAGAGCCGCAGTGAGGGTTGTCTTACCGTGGTCGACGTGACCAATGGTTCCGACGTTCACGTGGGGCTTTGTACGATTGAATGTTTCCTTGGCCATCGCCTGAATCTCTCCAACAGATGCTTTCGATGACCCCACGCGAATGCGAGCGGTCTCTCTTGAATGATCGAGTACCACCTTGGTACTCAATCGTCGGGGCAGGACCCATACAAAGGGTCCGATGAAAGCCACCGACGGGATTTGAACCCGTGACCTCACCCTTACCCAAGGGTGTGCTCTACCACTGAGCTACGGTGGCGAAGCAGGCTTCTCTCGGGGGAGGGCCCTACTAAAAACCGCCCCAATGAGGCGGACTGCGAATGGTACTGGTTTCTTCACGAGGCGCAAGCCCGATTGCTCATTCCACGGGCGATGCACACTGGCCTGAGAGCCGCTCAGGCCCTTTTTTGGCACTGGTCTGCAAGGATCCGTTTGAATGTCTGTCGCACGAAATTAAGCGACCAGTACCCTTGAACTCGAAAATACGACTTCTCAGCGATTTATGGCTGATTTTAGTGGACCTTCGATGACTCAGCGGGCCAACTGGTGGATCAGCGAAGTGAGTCCACAAGAATGTTACGAATCTCTCTCAGGTCTGAAAATTGCTCCCACTGACCTTCGGTTCCGATGTGACCATCGAGAAACAGCATCAAGGTGGTCTGACCGGGGTACCTGAAATCAACCTGGCCATCCGATTGCATTCCCGGATCAGGATCGTCGGGGCTCCCGAATCCCATGGCCGACGGCTCGATGGTCTCTCCGTGAGTGGAATCGACCAGATAGACGGTGTTGGAAGGTCGCTTCACTTCGGAGCTGTTGCGCCATTCACCGTAGAGGTTCTCAGCCGGGTCGGTACGGGTGTCAAACAGCAGGTTTGCGGCGAAGTATCCATTGTGTGCCGCTTCGGATGGACGAGCTCCGGTGCCGTACGGCGTCGCCTCGTCCACCACCGGGGGGTGATGGTGGGCTTCAATGCAGCCCGGAAGATCGAATCATAACTTTCGTTCGTTTGGTAGTACGCACGATCGGGTGAGTCATATCGGTAATTCCACGCGGGAGCCCCCCCGCCCGAGCCTCCACCGAGTTTGGGGACCGAAAAGTCACCATAGGTCCAGAGAATGTCGGTCCAGGTTCCGTAGTTCAGACGTTGCCCGATCGCAGTGTCCAGCGGAGGAATCGCACCGGCGGGCTGAGCGGAACGAACCTTTCCGGGATACCCGCTTTGTCGATAATCGAACGCTGCAGGACAGATGATTTCACGGTTGTCCGTGGTGTACTCCTGCATCAATCCGTAGATCTGACGCATGTTGCTCTGTGACTTCGCCCATTTGGCGTTTCCACTGGCGATACCAAGGGCAGGAAGAAGGATGCCCATGAGGAGGATGATGATTCCCACCACGGCGACGATCTCGACCACCGTCATGCCGTGCCGCCTGGCGACTGGCATTCTCATGGACTGGCTTCGATCATCTGGGGTGTTGAAGGAGTTCTGAACCATGGTTCGCCTCTCAAAGGACATTCGTAATTGTTCTGGATCGCCACTCATCAGAGGATACGTGGAAATCAGTCGGCCACCACAAGGGAACCCATAAGAAGGATACCGATCCAAACGGGGGTCTCGGTTCCCGGAACCTTGATGGAATGACGTGGAAAGGAGAGACCACGCCCCCTTCCGAGGGAAAAAACCATTCCAAGCTCTCTGTGAAGACCGAGAATCAACCCATGTTCATGGTCATCAGGAACTCACCGTTCGACTTGGTCTTGGAGAGTCTGCTGTGCAGAAGCTCCATGGCCTCGACGACGTTCATGTCGGCGACCACCTTGCGAAGTCGCACGATGAGTTCATGTTCCTTCGGATCAAGAAGAAGTTCCTCGCGACGAGTGCCGCTGGCGGGAATGTTGATCGCAGGCCAGACACGTTTTTCGACGAGCTTTCGATCGAGGTGCAATTCGGCGTTGCCGGTTCCCTTGAACTCCTCGAAGATGACTTCATCACTGCGCGCGTTGGTATCGACCAATGCCGTTCCAAGAATCGTCAATGAACCGCCATCCTCGATGCTGCGGGCGGAGCCGAAGAACTTCTTGGGTGGAATCAACGCCTTCGGGTTGATGCCACCGGACGTCACGGCACCACCGGAGCCCATCGCAGCCTGATAGCCACGAGCGAGTCGCGTGATCGAATCCAGAAGAATCACCACGTCCTCCCCGATTTCAACCAGTCGACGTGCTTTTTCGATCAGCATCTCGGCGACCTGGATGTGTCGGTGCGGTTCCTCGTCGAACGTGCTGGCGACGACCTCGACCGATTCATCCGTGTTCCGACGGAAGTCCGTGACTTCCTCGGGACGCTCGTCGACCAGAAGAACCATGATGTGCGCTTCAGGATGATTCCTCGAGATGGCCTGGGTGATCTGCTGAAGAATGACGGTCTTGCCCGTGCGTGGCGGGGCGACGATCAAGGCGCGCTGGCCGAAACCGATGGGCGTCACCATGTCGATGATCCGTGTCTCCAGCTTTTCGGGCTCGCCGGCAATTTCCATCTGAATGCGACGGTCGGGGTGAAGCGGCGTCAGGTTCTCGAAGGTGGGAAGATCCTGGATCTTCTTGGGATTGAGCCCGTTGACCGACTCGACCCGCAGGAGTGCGAAATAAGTCTCAGCTTCCTTGGGGGGGCGGATGACGCCCTTCACGATGTGCCCCTTGCGGAGTCCGAAGCGGCGGATCTGTGCGGGGCTGACGTAGACGTCATCCGCACATGGGCTGTAGGAGTATTCGGGGCTGCGCAGGAAGCCGAAACCGTCGGGCATGACCTCGAGGGTTCCCTCCGCCAGCATCAGACCCTGCTTCTGGGCACGCGACTTGAGGACCTCGAAGACCAGCTTCTGCTTGGGCATCGTCTGGTAGTCGGCGATCTTCTCCTTCTTGGCGAGCTTTCCGAGCTCGTCACTCTTCATCTTCTGAAGCATCGGCAGGGTCAGATCGTTCTTGGCGAGCTGATACTTTCCCTGAGTCTTCTTCTCAAGTTCACGCAACTCCTCTTCGAGCTGCTCGTCGGTCGGTACGGATCCCGGAGCGAGCACGATGGCGTTCGCACTGTTTCCAGATCCTGAATTGGAACCACTCTTCCTGCGTCCACGTCGACGAGACTTGCTAGCCATGTTTTTGAATCCGGTTGGTCCGAACGTCCTCGTCGACAACGAATCAAGAGAACACCGACCTGTGGGACCTCACAAAGCACTTAGGCTGATCATCGGTCCCATTGAGTTTTGAAAACTTGGGGTCGCGCGGCACACCGTTCAAATTCACGGTGGTGCATGACGAAGGCATGCATCGTGCGACGGATCAATCATCCAACCAAGGAAGTTCAAAGTCAAGTCGTACGGGGAGGAAGGCTTCGGATTCGAGCAAAGGCGTCCACCACGAGACGTCGCAGATCCTCGATCGAGCCATCATTGGAAATCCGATGCGTCGAACGAGCACGCTTCTCCTCCAGAGACATCTGACGAGCCTCGCGGGCCGTCAGATTCTCTTCAGACCACCCACGGGACGTCACCACCCGTTTCAGGCGCTGATCCAAAGGCGCATCGACGAAGAAGATCACGTCACACTCGGAATCGATTCCAGCTTCGAACAACAGGGGAGCATCTATGACGAATCCCGAGGCATTCGGGTCAAGAGACTCGAACGTCATCCGTCGGCGATGATTCACCATCGGATGAAGAACCGACTCGAGCCAGATCCGCTCGGCATCGTCGGAGAACACGATGCCCGAGATCGCCGAACGATCGGGTGATCCCCCGGGGGAAAGAACGCGATCACCCCAGCGCGAGACGAGCATCGAGACGACTGAGTCTTCCTCGAGGCATTCGTGCGCGACACGGTCGCTGTTCGAAACGACACACCCGAGATCGGCGAGGATCTCACCCACCGCACTCTTTCCGGAGCCGATCCCACCCACCAATCCGATGACGGGTGCGGCACTCATTCGACGTTTCGGGACCAGGTCGTTCCTTCAGGTCCGTCCTTGATCGAGATCCCAAGAGCGATGAGTTCATCACGGATGCCATCCGCCGCAGACCAGTCCTTGCGTGCCTTCGCATCCGCACGTGCCGCGATCAATGCCTCGACCCGAACCGAAAGATCGTCATCCTCGCCGGTTGAGATCGACTCGTTCCGTTCAAGAACTCCGAGGACATGATTCATCTTCATGAGGGCAGCAAGTTCGGAAGCCGCGAGCTCCGGATCCGAGGTTCCTTCACCCTGGTTCACACGAGCGAGGGCCGAAGCCTCATTGAGCACGCCGATCGCTCGGGCGAGATTCAGATCATCGCAGAGGCATTCGGTGAAGTTCGAAAGTGCGGCATGCAATGGAGCGTCCGCGCCCGATTCCGAGATCATTCCGTCCGCAAGCTGGTCGCGAAGACGACACCAACGATCCACCATGCGAGCGCAGTCCTTCAGGCCCTGCATGGTGAAGTTCGCATTCTGTCGGTAATGGGTTCGAACCAGCTCGAGTCGAAGTGCACCCGGAGTCACGCCCTTCTCGAGAATGTCACGAACCGTGAAGAAGTTGCCCTTGCTCTTCGACATCTTCTCACCCTCGACGACGAGGTGTCTGGTGTGAAACCAGTGGCGGGCGAACGCGGATGATCCGGTCGCACATCGACTCTGAGCGATCTCACACTCGTGGTGAGGGAAGATGTTGTCTTCACCACCCGAATGAATGTCGATCTCACCGTTGTGGCCGAGAAGCGCTTCCGCCATGACCGAACATTCCAGATGCCACCCGGGATACCCCTCACCCCAGGGGCTGTCCCATCTCATCAGGTGCCTGGGATCCGGTTTCCAAAGCATGAAATCGGCCGGAGAACGCTTGTTCACCTGATTGGATTCGAGGACTCGACCACCTTCGCCGGAGCGGAGAGCATCAACCGTGTTTCCGCTCAAGGCACCGTACTCGGGAAAACTCGCGACATCGAAGTACACCACGCCGTCATCTGCGACATAGGCGTGCTGCGATTCGATGAGCCTTTCGATGAGTTCTATCATCCCCTCGATGTAGGCGGTCGGGCGCGGAAGTCGTTCAGGAAAACGATCTGCCTCGACCGCGACCTGCAACCCGAGCGTCGTTCCATCATCGAGAAACGCCTGAGCGTAGTAATCGGCGATCTCGCGGGGATCGGAAGGATCGATGTCGGAGCCATCCGGGATCTTCCCCGACTTCTTGTCTTCGAGAATCCTCTTCGAGGCGACCTGCATCTTGTCCTCGCCTCCACCATCCACGTCGTCGTCCTCCGTCATGTGGCCGACATCGGTGATGTTCATGACGTGTTCGACCCGATACCCGATCAATTCAAGAGTCCGACGAAGGATGTCGGCGTTCAGGAAGGATCGAAAATTGCCTATGTGCGCGTAGTCGTAGACGGTCGGTCCGCAGGTGTAGAACGTGACCGGACCATCTTCTCCTCGAATGGGCGTGAAGAGTTCCTGGGACCTGCTGAGCGTGTTGTAGAGTCGAAGGGGCATGGCCTCACCCTGAGTGGACTTGATGGAACGTGCGTCTCAATGGTACCGACCGGAGGTCATGAAACCGAATCCGGATCATCACCAGTCAAGAGACCCTCCGAGGATCGGATCCGTTTGGCAGGTTCTCCGATGAGCAGTGAACCACCCGGAAGATCTCCGAATGCCGTGGAACGTGATGCCAGGAGGGAGCGCTCGCCGATGCGGGTGTTCGGTCCCACGAAACTGTCCACGGCGATCCAGCAATTGTCACCGATGATGATGGGACAGGCGAGAACCTGCATGGAGCGGTCCGTGTAGTCATGGTTGGCCGAGCAGAAGTGAGCGTATGGTGAGACCTGACACTTTCGTCCCAGTGAAACTCCACCGATCGCATTGAGGACCACGCACTTCTCGATCTTCACTTCATCGGCGATTTCGAGATTCCAAGGCGAATCCACTCGAACCGACGACTCGACGAAGACCTCCTTGCCGATGCTGGCACCGAAAGCTCTGAGAAGACCCACTCTCATGAAATTCAGGAAGGGCAGCGGCAGTCGGAAGATCGTCGAATTGATGACTCGCCAGAGACCCGAAAGAAAAGATCTCCAGAAGGTCATGCGAACCGGTAGACGAGAAAGATGATCCAGAGGCTCACCACTCATGTGAGATTTCGTTCCTTCACATCGCGGGCCGGGTTGCCGACGTGGATGCGTCCGCCCTCGAGACTCTTGTACGCACTCGAACGTGCACCGAGAACCGCGAGATCACCGATCTCCACGCCCGGGCCCACGAATGAATCCGCACCGATCCAGACATCCTCCCCGATCGTGATCGGAGAGCGTATCAGGCGGAAGGTGTGATCCGCGTAATCATGCGTGCCGGCGCAGAGATGTGCGTACTGACTGATGATCGAACGCGAGCCGATTCGAATGGGGCCGAGACTGTAGATGATGGCGTAGTCACCGATGGTGGCACCATCATCTATCTGGATCATCCAGGGGACTTCGACGTGGACGGTGGGCCGAATCGCGACGTTCGCGCCGATCCGGGCACCGAACATGCGCAGCAGTTGTCTTCGAATGCCGTACCAGTTGTGGAAGGTCGCACGAAAGAGCGTCCGGCCGAAAAGCATCCAGAGCGCACGCCCCACCTTCTCACGAAACGTCCAGGGGCTCGCTTCAGGTTGCATCTGTCGATGCGGTTCGATTCTGTCGTGAGGCACGGTGGCGGACGCGGCCTTCTTCTCGATCTTCGCGGGCGGCACATCCTTCTCGACCGTCACGTCCGAAAGCCCGTCGACTCCCGTCAGGTCGATGCGCTGCCCACGGACGAGCGCACGCAGTTTCAGTGCCACGAAGTCGTCATAGGTGGCGATGAAACGACAGAAATAGAACCCCGTCCATCCATCGAGAAAACCTGCACGTAGAACGAACATGTAGAAGAATCTGATCAGTCCGGGGAATGGAACACGTGGAAGAATGGTGCGCTTCGCCCAACGACGTCGACGAGCACCGGGCTCGAGAGATTCGGATTCGTCCTCCTGGGAATTGATCTCGCGCTGAAGAGCTTGAGATTCCAGTGTGGAGTAACGGTTGTGCTTCGCGATGTAGTGCTCGAGCCCACGTCGGTCGTCATGAAGCATCGGTGTCGTGATACGACCGACCGGTCCCTCGAGGATGATGTGCTCGTGCACTTCCCGTTCTTCGTAACGACCCGATCCGGTCTTGAAGAAACGGAGGTGGTAGTTGGGGAAATAACCGCAATGACGAATCGGCTTGCCGAGAAAGAACGTCAGGCGATTGATGAAGTACCCGGTCTTGACATCCTGATCCGTGGGACCGGAGGCTATTCCCTCGAGCACCGAACGCAGTTCGGGTGTGATGACCTCGTCGGCATCGACGATCAAGGTCCAGGGTGATTCGAATTCCAGATTCTCGAGAGCCCAGTTCTTCTGTTTGGCGAAACCGGGCCAGTCATGATGAATGAATTCGACGGCGTGGGATTCGGCGATCTCCCTGGTTCGATCGGTGGACCCGCTGTCCACGACGAAGATTCTGTTCGTCCAACCGGCAAGTGCCTCGAGACAGAAGCCGATGTTGGCTTCTTCGTTCTTCGTGATGATCAGGACATCGATCAAACGGTCACCTCGCAGGAGCGTCTCGGACATCGAGGGCGGGAAGGGAATGCTTCAACGGTATCGGCGACGAAGGGCGCCGACATGAAGAACATGCAGAGGAATCGGCTGGGAGACATGTCCGATAATGGGAGATGCCACCACTCACTCGAACCAGCCACGAACACCATCGACGATGCGTTGAGCAGCCTTGCCGTCACCATATGGATTCTCCAGATGTGCCATCGCTTCGTAGGCATCCTGATCTTCGAGAAGTCGGGCGACTTCGGATTCGATCAAGGCGGCATCGGTACCGACCAGTCTGACCGTGCCGGCATGGATTCCCTCCGGGCGCTCGGTGGTCTCACGCATCACGAGCACCGGCTTGCCGAGACTCGGTGCCTCTTCCTGTACGCCACCGGAATCGGTGAGCAGAAGCCGTGAGCCGGACATCAATGCCACGAACAATCGATAATCGACCGGAGGGAGCAGATGAATGTTCTGTTGATCTGACAGGCGTTCATGAACGATGCTGCGCACGTTCGGATTGAGATGAACCGGATAGACGAAGCCATGATCCGGGAATCGACGGGCGAGGGCGAGAAGCGCGGTGCAGATGGATTCGAACCCCCCACCGAAGTTCTCCCGGCGATGGCCGGTGATCAGCACGTAGGGACGGTCGCCGCGAACGATCTCGGTTGGGAGCAATTCTCCAAGTCGGGCGTCGATGTCCGACCTCAGGGCACCATCGGTCTTCTGTCGGTCGACTTCCAGAAAGAGTGAATCGATCACGGTGTTCCCGGTCACGTGGATTCGATCTTCGGCAACCCGCTCCTGGAGCAGGTTGTCACGAGCTCCGTCGGTCGGTGCGAAATGCAGGGAGGTGACACGACTGGCGAGGACACGGTTCGCTTCTTCCGGAAAAGGCGCGCCCATGTCTCCGGTTCGCAGTCCGGCTTCGACATGACCCACGGGGATGCCTCGGTAGAAGGATGCGATCGCACCACACATCACCGATGTGGTGTCACCCTGAACGAGAACCATGTCCGGCTTGACGTCTTCAAGCATGTCGTCGAGTGACTCGAACAACCGGGCGGTGAGCCCGGCAAGCGATTGATTGCCTCGCATGAGATCCAGTTCGACATCCGCTTCGAGACCGAAGACATCGAGAACCTGGGCGAGCATCTCACGATGCTGCCCCGTCGACACCAGGACGGGCTCCATGTCTGGGGCATTCTGCAACGCCCGACAGACGGCGGCCATCTTGATGCCTTCAGGTCTGGTTCCGATGATGACTGCAACACGGTGCATGGAGGTCCCCGAAAGACTGGTCAATCTACCTGGTGAGAACGAAAGAGTCCGCAGACATCGAAGACGACCTTTTCACGCAACCATTGACGGGGCATTCTCTGAAAGGCTCGATGACCGACGAGGATCACCACGATGTCGGCCGCATCAACGCCCTCCTCGAGAGAGCGAAGGGTGACACCGTCCGGTGCCTCCGACACGAAGGGATCGACGGCCCACACGTCACCGACGCCCGAAGCGCCCAGCATTCGAGCGATCTCGAGTGCGGGTGATTCACGAAGGTCGTCGACATCCGGTTTGTAGGACAACCCGAGACACGCGATGCTGGGTGACTTGAAACGCTCCGCCTTGCGCACGACACGATCGACCACCCAGTGCGGTTTGGCTTCGTTGACTTCGCGAGCGGTTCGGATGACCTGCGCCTTGTCCGGTGCGAGTTCGACGATGAACCAGGGATCCACGGCGAGACAATGTCCGCCGACTCCGGGACCGGGCGTGAGGATGTCGACGCGAGGATGACGATTGGCGAGGCCGATCAGTTCCCACACATCGATCTCGAGCTGGTCGCAGATGATCGAAAGTTCGTTTGCGAATGCGATGTTGACGTCACGAAAGCTGTTTTCGACGAGCTTCGCGAGTTCCGCGGTGCGTGACGTCGTTCTCAGGATCCGACCGGACACGAACTTCTCGTAGAAGGTCGCCGCGGCTTCGGTGCTCGCCTCGTCGATACCGCCGACGATCCGATCGTTCTCGATCACTTCGCGAAGGATGCGTCCGGGGAGAACACGTTCGGGGGCGTGTGCGACGAAGATGTCACCGGTCGTGAATCCGGTCTCTTCCTTGATGATTTCCGCGACACGTTCTGTGGTGCAGGCGGGACTCGTCGATTCAAGGAGCACGAGATTGCCCTTTTCAAGGTGCCCGGCCAGCTGACGAGTCGCCGACCACACGTAGTCGAGGTTCGCGGTCTTGTCTTCGTTGATCGGAGTCGGCACGCAGATCATGAAGACATCGGCCTGGGCAGGTTCGGCATGCGCTGTCAGCCGACCGGATTCGACCGCGGCTCGGACCAGAAGATCGAGTTCCGGTTCGACGATGTGGGTCCGCCCGGCGTTGATCGTTTCCACGACCTCGGGGTTGACCTCCACGCCATGGATGGTGAAGCCACGAGCGGCCAGCGCGGCGGACGTCGGAAGTCCGATGTAGCCGAGTCCAAGCACGCAGACGCGTTCAAATGTGCCGTTCACCGTCATGAGTCTCTCAGTTCGTTCCCGGGGGGGCAGAATTCCATTTTCTCGCTATCGGCCCGATTCGTCAGTCAATCGAGTCCTTGTTGGCCTCAAACCACTCGATGGTATGCCCAAGTCCCTCTTCGAAACCGACTTGTGCCTCCCAATCAAGAAGCTTCCTGGCTCGTTGGGTGTCCAGACACCGCCTTGGCTGGCCGTCAGGCTTGGTCGCATCCCAGCGGATCTCACCTTCGAAACGGGTCAGACGGGCGATCAGTTCGACCAGATCCTTGATCGTGATCTCGCTGCAGGTGCCCAGGTTGATCGGGGTGGGGTCGTCCATCACTTCGGTGGCCCGGATGATGCCCTCGGCGGCATCATCCACGTAGAGGAACTCCCGACTGGCGGAGCCCGTCCCCCAGCACTCGATGTGATCGGCGCCCGAGTCCCTGGCCGTGATGCACTTTCGGATGAGTGCGGGAACGACATGCGAGGAATGCAGGTCGAAATTGTCGCGCGGACCGTAGAGGTTCACCGGAAGAAGGTAGGCACTGTTCAAGGCGTACTGACGGCGGTAGCCGTCGAGCATCACCATCGCGGCCTTCTTGGCGATTCCGTACGGAGCGTTCGTCGGTTCCGGATAGCCTTCCCAGAGATTTTCCTCCGCGAAGGGGACCGGCGTGTGACAGGGATAGGCACAGATCGTGCCCGTCTGGACGAACTTCTCGATGCCGTGCACACGCGCTTGTTCGATCAGGTGCAGGGACATCGCCATGTTGGCGAAGAAGTACCGACCGGGGTTGTCGAGATTCGCACCGATCCCCCCCACTTCGGCGGCCAGGTGGATGACGACGTCGGGACGCGCGTCGAGCGTAGAGCCGCGAAGCACCATCCTCGGTGGTGAGGTCGTAGTCGCGACTGCGCGGCACGAAGACATCACCGACACCCCGCTTCTCAAGAGCCTTGAGCACGAAATGGCCGAGAAATCCGGCACCACCGGTCACGACGACTCTTTTCTGATTCAAATCCAAGACGGACCTCCTCTTCAGTCACCCTACCATCGGCGTTTCGGTCCGAAGAGAAAGAATAAGGAAGAGGAAGGAACGTTATCGAGACGCTGCCCGGCCGAACCTGCGGGAGGCGTCATCGACGGCCGCGACCATCGCATCGATCATGCGGTCGAGATTCAGTTCATCGCACACGATACGGTGACTCTCGATGCCCATCGTGCGCAACGCGGGGCAATCAGACAACGCCTGCTCGAGGATGCCCTGGAGAGATGCCGCACTTCCAGGCTCCATCAGCCAGCCGTTGCCGTCTCGAACCAGATCGAACTGGGTGCCGTCACCTTCGGCGGCGATGACCGGCAGGCCCCACGACATCGCCTCCTGGATCGCAAGCCCCCCCATGCCGGGAAGAATGAAGAGGTCGGCCGCGCGAAACGCCGCATCGAGTGCTTCGCCGTAGAGCGCACCATGAAAGGTGACTCTCCCGGGGAGACGTTCCTCGGCAAGCACACGAGTCGCCTCGAGCCCGGGACCGTCACCCACGATGTCGATCGATGCGGTGAAGCGTTCGCCAAGGGCGGCCACGGCATCGAAGAGAAGGTCGAGTCTCTTTCCGGGATACAGACGACCCACGAAGAGCAGGCGGGCGCCACCCTCGAAATCGAATGGACGATCAGGTGCGGGGTGATCCGGTCGAGGTGCGATCGCGTTGTAGGCGATCGAGATTCGATCGGGGTCGACACCGAGTTCGATGTATTGTTCCTTCGCTTTCGAGCTGTAGGCGATCAGGCCATCGAAGGTGTGGAGCAGTCGCTTGCGCATCGCGGTGCGCATGCCGCGAAGGTGCGGGCCCATCATCAACGTTCCAAGTCCCCAGCCGACGACCGGGATGCCCTGGGACTTCAACCAGCGAACGCCGCCCTTGGTCGAGAACAGACGGGCGTTGCCGGACACGATCGCGACATCGGGTCGGAAGTCCTTCAGCCACTCGGTGAAACCGGACTGCCAGATCACTTCGAGCGGACCACCGAGAAAATGACGGTTTGGAACGGTCGTGTTCTCGGTCACCGCAAGCTCGTCGGAGACGACGACGCCATGCGTGTCGGGAGAGACCCCGGTGAAGATTCCGAGACCGCCATCGAGACGTTGCTCGAGTCGCTCGTAGATCGTCTTGCGATACAGCGGCAGGACGAGATCCTGAATGGCGACTCGTCCTGAGAAGGTGGTGATCGGGTCGGAATCGTTCAAGAGGGTCTGCACCAATGGGGGTGTGAAGTCGGGGTGAGTGAAGTCGGATGGTTCGAAGACGACGGTACACGGACTCGGACGGCTCCATCATCGTTCTTATCGTTCCAATCAGTTTGATCTCAACAGTCTTCGCGGGCCATCTGGAATCGCCGGAAAAAGAAAAAATGGAACCGGCGTCATCGAGCCCCCTAGGGCACGACCATCCCCCGGTTGTTAGATTCAATTCATGGCAACCGATCCCTCAGGCACCGACGGCGACTCTTCTGGAGGAAGCCCGGACACGAACAGCTATCTGAAGCGTGCCGTTCGAGGTTCGACCTGGAACATCGGCCAGTCGGTCGCGGCGAAGATCACCGGACTGGTGGTGCAGTATTTTCTTGCGAGATTGCTGTTTCCCTCGGACTTCGGCCTGCTCGCAATGGCGATGGGCTGGGTCACCATCGTGGGATTCATCAACCCACTGTCCCTCGGCGACCTGTTGGTCCAGAGGGGGGCGCACTTCGCCAATGCCGTCACGAACACCAGAAGATTCGCCCTCTTCGGAGTGATGACGGCAACGATCATCATCATCACGCTGAGCCCATGGCTGTCGACGAAATACGGCCAGCCCATTCGGATGAAAGGTGACGTTGCGGTCACCAGTGCCAGTCCGATCGGTTCGATCGACTCGAAACCACCGATCAATGAACTGTTCGATCAGACGCCGTCCTCGATCTCGCTCGAGATCGATGGCACCACGTTTCAAGTGTCGCTTCCCAATCTCCCTCCGGAGACGACGATCACTGAATACGGCGAGGCGCTCCAACGCGAGATCGCGACGGAGACGGGCGATTCCGACGTCCGTGTGACGTTCGACGAAGAGGAAGGGCATCTGGTGATTCGATCTGATGCGGATCGAACGATCGACGTCACCACGCATTCGACGACGCCGGGTTCCATTCTGGACAACTTCGGAATGTCCTATGTCTCCATTCCACTGATGGTGATGCTGTGCTTGCTGACCCTGAAACTCCTGTTCGAAGCCATCGGAGTGCCCTATCGCGCGTGGATGCGCAAGGAGATGATGTTCGGGCCATTCGCCATCATGATCTTCAGCACTTCGTTGGTCGGACAGATCATGGCGATCGTCATCGCCGCCATCACCCGATCACCGATCGCGCTTCTGATGACGATTCTGATTCCGCCGATCCTCCAAGCCATCGTCGCGTACTGCCTGGTCAGACCCCTTCAGGTCTGTGCTCCGGCGGAACGGGAACCCATGAAAGGGATCGCGTCGGATTCGATCCTGGTCGTAAGCGCGCAATGGGTGCACTCGGTCGGTCTTATGGCACCCCCCCTGGTCATGGGCCTCTTTCTCTCGACGAGTGAAATCGGTTTCTACTGCTGGGCGAGCACCATGGCCAGTCAGTTCGTGCAGATCATGTACGGATTGACCACCGGCGTTCTCACACCGATCTTCAGCACGCTGCAGAATGAACCCAAGCGGCTGGCGGGTGCATTTCTCAGGACCACTCGAATCTCCGCGGGGGTCAGCGTGCCGGCATTCTATTCGATCGCCGCGATCGTCCCGATCGCGGTGCCGGTCATCTTCACAGATCGATGGAGCCTGGCGGTTCCGATTCTGATGGTGCTGCTGGTGGAACGCTCCTTCAGCTCGAGTGTGATGATCAGTGGCTCGCTGCTGAAAGGCTCGGGTCGATACAAGGAATGGTTGATCTGGCAGGTGGGGTATTCGATCGTGAATCTGTCCCTGGCCGCCATCATCGGATCTCAATATGGGGTACTCAGTTTCGCTGTCGCCACCTGCGTCCTCGGATCGATCTCGAACTTCGTCGGCCTCAAGATCTGCCTTCGCGACCAGGTGCGCTGGCGGCAGCTCCTTGGCATCTACATCCTGCCGATTCTCGCCAGTATGCCATTGATGGGGGTCGCCGCCCTCAGCCTCTGGATGGACAAGACCTATGTGAACTTTTGCCTGACCGCTCCGTTCCTGATTCTGCTCAGTGGTGGCCTGTATCTGGTGATCATCCGTCTGGCGAACAAGGAACTGTATCTGGAGCTTCGAAAAATCATTGATTCGCTGGTGCTGAACCGGTTGCTGAAACGCTAAGTCACTGGTGACATTTGTCTTAAATAAATCCTTGCATGTTTTTCCATTGCGCGGACCCTGAAGTGAGTGTGATGAGTGTTCAGGGAGCGTAGATTCCTACACTCACTTTTCCGCTCTTGTCGTCAGATTCGAGCACGATTCTGCCGATGGACACCCAATGGGGCCCCGGATGGCCAGCCAATACAGTCAGCGATACGAAGAGAGTGCATTCATGAAAAAGGCATTGATCACGGGAATCACCGGACAGGACGGTTCCTATCTTGCAGAGCTTCTGCTCTCAAAGGGATATGAAGTCCACGGAATCATCCGAAGGGCGTCCACCTTCAATACCAGTCGACTGGATGACATCTATCAGGACCCCCACCTTGAAAGTGCCAAGCTGCATCTCCATTACGGTGATCTCACCGATGGTCTGAGAATGGCCTCACTGGTGCGAGAGACCAAGCCCGACGAGGTGTACAACCTCGGCGCTCAGAGTCATGTCCGCGTCAGCTTCGATACACCGATCGACACCACCGACATCGTCGGACTCGGCACCACCAAGATTCTCGAGGCGGTCCGTGATGGTCAACAGATCCTCGGAAAGCAGATCCGTTTCTATCAGGCGAGCTCGTCCGAGATGTTCGGTCTCGTTCAGGAAATCCCTCAGACCGAGAAGACCCCCTTCTACCCTCGTTCGCCCTACGGCTGCGCGAAGGTGTTCGGTCACTGGCTGACCATCAACTATCGAGAGAGCTACGACATGCACGCAAGCTGCGGAATTCTCTTCAACCACGAGAGCCCCAGGCGCGGCGAGACGTTCGTGACCAGAAAGATCACCCGCGCAGTGGGCCGCATCAAGTTGGGGATGCAGGACAAGCTGTATCTCGGCAACCTGGACGCGCAACGTGACTGGGGATTCGCCGGTGACTACGTGGAAGCCATGTGGTTGATGCTCCAACAGGAATCAGGTGATGACTACGTTGTGGCCACCGGCAAGATGATCGCCGTCAAGGAGTTCTGCCGGCTCGCATTCGAGCACGTGGGACTTGACCCGGCGGACTTCATCGAAATCGATCCACGCTACTTCAGACCCGCCGAAGTGGAACAGCTGCTCGGTGAACCGGGCAAGGCCCGTGAAAAACTTGGTTGGGAAGCGAAGACCACCGTTGAGGAACTCGCCGCGATGATGGTCGACTACGACCTGGAAATGGCACGAAGAGAAAAGACACTCAGAGATGCGGGCCACGACATGCCCGACAAGGTCGGTCACGACCAGTAGGAGACCGAGGCTTCCGCCGAAGCGTCATCGAACTCGTCATCGTCATATCCATGGTCGTCTTCATCGTCACCGTCTGCGGCCTGCTCGTGACGTTCGAAGAGAGCCAGACGTGCGATGACGATGTACACCATCATGTCGACGCCGGAGTTGTGGACCGTTCCCTGCTTCAATGTCAGAAGAAAACCGAAGAGTGCGATACCGATCAATATGGTGGCTGATGATCGGTGGTCCGTCGAACCAGCGGAGCGCTTGAACAGTTCCACCGAGTATTTCACCGAGAAGAAGACCATTCCCAGATAGATCATGAACCCGACCAGACCGAGTTCCGTGAGCACTTCGACCGGCTGGTTGTGGGGATACGCTTCCGGGAACCCGAGTCCGACGAAGGCTCCGGCACCATTCCCGAAGAGCCACTCACTGGGAGAGCTCATCCAGGGAACGATGGTCTCGCCAACGAGTTGAATTCGACCGACCGCACCACCCGTGATGCTTTCACCGGTCCAACGTTCCATGTTGTCACCCGAGATGAAGAGGCTCACCGTGGTGTAGACGAGGGCGGCAAGAAGAAAGAGGCCGAAGAAGAGTGAAAAGAAATTCTTCAGGTTTCTGACTTCACGCGCGAAGGGATACAGCAACCCCACGACCAGAACGCCCAGGACGACCTGCCCTCGTGATCCCGAAAGAATCGCCATTCCCAATCCGAAGAGACCGGCGACGATCAGAGCGGGAGTGACCCACTTCGCCAGGCCTTCGGTTCTGGTCAGCAGAGAGGACAGCAGCACCATGATCCCGACACGTGCGAGCACCAGGGGGTTCGAACTCTCACTGCTGGTGATGAAACTGACGAGTCGTGTCCCAAGCAGGCGAACCGTGGGTCCGAAAAAGAAGAAGATCAAGGCGATGCTGCCGATCACGGTGATCGGGATTCGGACCCGCCTGAAGTCATCGAGGGACGAAAGCAGGAGGGGCGTGAAGATGATGTAGAGGATGGCGTACGGATAGTTCGCCAGGGAGAGTGCGAAACCGTTGTCGTACTCCGATGTCCATGCGAGGCTCACGTAACTGAACACCTGAAGCAGGAGCGCCAGAATGAAGACCGGGTTCAGAAAATATCGCAAGGTCTGAGGCGCGTTGATGAAGCGGACGGAGACCGTGATCCCGACGAGTCCGGCGATGACGAAATTGAGCAGCGAGAATTTCGATGGATCCTGGAAGAAAGGGATGTACGACTGGATCGACTGTTCGATCACGGGAAAGATCAGCACCAGAGTGAAACAGATCCACGGCCGCCAGATGGCGTACGTGAAGACACCCACGAGGGCCAGAATCAGAAATGGTGTCAGTGGTGAGCTCATGATCCCTCAAAGTGAAGACGGCGTCGAGATAAGGAGCTTATCGGCAGACACCACCGATGCACCCTCAAATACGAAGCGGTTCTTTCATCTTCATTGGAAATCGCGGCAGTGGGGTGACCGTCATGGACGGGCACGTCGTCAGCCCGTGGTGGAGATCCTCACAGCTGGTGCGAGGTTCGGAAGATCGGGAGCCGAGGACTTCACCGGTGCACCGGTCGCTGGTACCGATGGCAGACTTTCGAGTGTGGCCGCCTCGGCGTTCTCCGCAGCGAGGTTTTCAACCAACAAGGACCAGGTCTCACGTTCGTAGCGGAGCAGTTCGATCACTTCGTCGATGATCACGACCGACTTCTCGCTCGAGGCATCGACGAGTCTGGTGAACATGAAGGTGTAGAGACCGGTCAATCGTTCGTAGAGTTGAGGATCGACATCAGGGTTCAGTCCGGAAATCAACTCGGTGATGATCGCACGGGCCTTGGAGAAGCCGGTGAAGATCATTTCGGGGTTGCCTTCCGAGATACCCGACTTGGCCTGATCACAGAACCGTATGGCACCTTCGATCAAGAGCAGTCTGAGTTCGGCGGGTGATGCGGACATGACCCTCGTCTTCAGGTAGGCATTCGGGGCCGATTGACCTCCGCCCCCCCCACCGCTCTGCACGGTCGCTGGGATGGAAGCGCGTTTCCCCGAATTGGGACCATAGGCACCGCTGCCGGTCTGATGATGATTCATGGCCTTAAAGAACTCCGTTCGTCAGGTTCGCCAGGTTCGTCAGGTTCGTCAGGATCATTCGATCCAAAGTCATTCGTAGGATCGGGTCACAGTCCAAGGTTGCCACCCATGCTCAACAACGCACCCTGTTGCCCCTGCAACTGGGCCAGTGCGGTCTCCATGGCGAGAAATTCGCGCTGGAGTTTCTCGCGCTTCGCCTCGAGCCGTTGGTCGATCTGTGTGATTCGATCGTTCTGAGAATCGATCTGAGTCTGAAACCGTTCGTCAGCAAGGGTGACGGTACCCGTCGTCGGGTCCGTGAGATCCTCCATCAGTCTGTCGAAGAGGTCTCCGAATCCAAGCGAGACGTAGACGGTGCTGTTCACATCAACGGTGATTCCCGAGTCCGGGTCACCCAGGACCTCTGACGTCGTCGTCTGTGAGTCGAAGGTGTTGAACAGGGATTCCATGCCGACGGGATCACTCTGATAGGCAGCGAGGAACTTGTCTTCGTCAAGTTCGATCTCACCCGAAGAGCCGAGTCTGATGCCCACCTGTGAAAGGTATTGATAAGGGCCATCGACATCCTGAGCCTTCTGCTGCAGAGTTGAAAACAGACGACTGCGAACCACGCCGACCGTGGAATCACCAAGCAACGGACCACGGACCTCGTTTTCTGAGTCGTAGCTGTCGTACTCGTCGATCTTCGTGACCGCTTCGTTGAAGGCATCGGTGAAGGCCTTCACGGCCGCCACCACCGAGTCGTCATCGCGTTCGATCTTGATCGTGATGGGTTCGGGGCCTGCCTTGATCAGATCGAGAGACACACCCTCGATCACGCCACTCATCTCGTTCGTTGAGGACGAGACCAGGAGTCCGGTCGCGGCATCACCGGATCCGATGAACGCCTGAGCATCCTGTCCCTTGACGAGTTGATCCAGACCAAGATCCACACCACCGGTATTGATCACCAGATCACCGGCGGCGCCCGAAATGTCGGATGTCAGACTCAGGAACCATGGCTTGTTTCCGTCTCCGGTGTTCAAGACCGTCGCTGAGATGGGCGCCTTCGCGTCTTCGAGCTTCGAGATCAAGTCGTCGATGGTGTCGGTTGGATCAAGATCGACGTTGATCGAGTACGTCCCGTCGATGCGACCCCCGACCGTGTCCGCCTCACCGGCAAGTCGGAGGCCGTTGGCGACGGTTCCCGAAAGATCATCGACCTTCATCTTCGAAACCGCGACCGAACCCGTTTCCGAGGTGGTGTCGATGAGCTCGAGCCCATCCCCGTTTTCATTGATCTCCGCTCGTATCTCAAGTCCGCGGGTGTTGATGAGCTTCATCACTTCATAGAGTGAGTCGACATCCTTTCCGATCTGAACCGTGGCGGTCGCACCGGTGGAATCGGTCAGCCGAAACGATCCGGAACCGATGCCTCGCCCGTAATTCATGTCGGCAAGACGAGTCGATTGCGTGACATACTGGAGCTCGAGATTGGAACCGGTCAGCGTGTCACCGATCACGATGGCATCAAGACCGAGTGAGGATGCAAGCTCTCCGCTGACCGACATCGCCTGACTGTTCGAGGCGTTGAGATCCTTGGCCCGGAGACTCGACCCAGACGCATCAAGACCGAACTCAATCTGAGCCGAACCCTGAGCGATCTGATCCTGAACCATCTGAACGAGTTCGGAGACGGTCTCGGCGGAGGAAAGTCCCGTCACGGTCACCACCTGACCACCGGAGTCGCTGAAGACCAGGGTGTCACCGGTTCCGAGACCCGTTCCACCGTTCAATCCCGACAGCAAGGCCGTGCCCATGCCGGAAAGGACTCTGCCTCCGGACAAGGTGTTTGATGATGAACCATCGACAATGAAACCAAGATCGGCAAGGGTCCGAGTGGGGATGTCCGCGGCATCACCGGTGAAGCCCGGTGATCCTTCTGAAAGCGAGAGAGAGAAGCCCCCTGCGGTGAACTCGATCCCCTGACCATCTGCGGAGATGTTGACGAACGCCCTGCCACCCGTGGCTTCGTTCACTCTTTGTGCGAGATCCTCGATGGAGGTCGCCCGAGCCGTCTGAACTTCGTTTCGAAGAACGTCGCCTTGCAGAGTTCCCGACACTGCAGTTCCGAATATTCCAAGGTCCTGAGCGGTCGAGTCACCACCGATGCCTTCACCCTCGACGACAAGTTCATCTGGACCACCCAGTGTGTCGTTGATCACGAATCCGTTTGCGTCACCGTTGAGAGTCAGCGTGACGCCGCCAGCGCCGAACTCTTCGGTCAACGCACCATTCACACGATCGATGAGGTCCTGAACCGTTTCCACTTCATCCTGAATGGTCAGGCCGTCATCATCGAGAACTCTGCCGAGATCGATGGTGACGGAGACTCCCGTGGAGGAGACGATCGTGAAGTCCCCTTGTTCGGGATCATCATTGATGGAGACACCGTCGCCATTGTTGAGTTTTTCAAGCAAGGTCTCACCGGTGATGGGTGAGTCCACGCGGCCGAGGTCGATGTCGAAATCATTGGGCCCGACGCTGAGTGTGAAATCCGTGACGCCATCACGAACCAACACGCCGCGTCCATCATTCAATGATGACAAGGTGCTGTTCATGCCGAGACGATTGATGTCGGAACCGGTGAGCGTGTCCGTCGAAGACGTACCGGCGATGCCGAGATCGGTAGCGGTCGAGTTGCCTGCACCGTCGACGACGGCGATCACCCCGCTGCCACCGGAGAAATCTTCGAGTGACAATCCGTTCCCGGTGATCGATGCGGAGATGGAGATTCCAGACGCACCGTTGATGGCATCGATCACTTCGTTCAATGATGTCGCGTCCGAGAGATCGATTTCCGCGGTACCGCCGGAACGATCGGTGATCTGGAAGCGCCCACGCTGGACACCATCACCACCGTTCAACTGCGAAAGTGATTGATCACGTGTGAGACGACCATTACCGAGTTCGATCCCCATGGAATCAAGACCAAGAGGTGTGCTGTCCCGAGTGGAGAACCCATGTGAAAGAAACTGTGAACTCGACGCAAGGCGCTTCACGATGAAGGCGTACGAACCGGGCTGAGGTCCCCCACTGGTGGAGACACCAAGTGCCTCCGGATTCGACGAGCTTGCGAGTACCGAATTGAAGATGTCGTTCGTACGAAAAGCACTCGCGGTGCCCTGGAGATTGAGCAGGCGCGAATTGATGTCGAGCAAGGCAGATTTTGCCGTTGACAATCGGGCGATTCTCGCCTGTATCGGAAACTTGATTCGAGACTCGACGGCGAGCAATTGCTCGATCAATGCAGTGGTGTCAATACCACTGATGAGTCCGACGCCTGCTGAAATACCACCCATGCTTGACTCCTATGACGCAATGATCAGCGCCAAAGCCCCCGAAACAGACTGTCAAACACCAGCGATATCAGGCGGCCATCGACCAACCATCACTCTCGGAGAGTGGTATCGCCGTGTTCCAGGCTGGAACGCGAGAACTGATCCGTTCCAACTCAAGCAATTCTGATGCCCAGATCGAAAGGGTCTTCTGGAAAAGACGCCTTGCGCCAGCAACGGCCCGTTCAGAGTCGAATGAATTCATGTCCTGCATCGGCGATGTCTCCTTCACCACTTGCAAAGGAAGTCGATTCAGACTTCGTCACTCGATCGGTGGGTCGAACGAGGCAGCAGTGGACTCAGGAGTGATCGGCGATTCGAAAACGCCGATGAAGTGCAGGTGAAGAATTGAAAGAGAATGGGCACAGATCGCCCCCTACCCGCTGGACGGATGACCCGTGAGACCACCACGTAAGTTTGAGTGTCAATGCGATTAGTTGCATGATAGACACAATACGAGTGTATAAGTCGCATTATCGCTACATATCACGTACTTTGAAGACCGAGCCGTTCGGTGAGATGATCAAATTCTTCCAGGGTTTCGAAAGACAACTGCACTTTTCCGGTGCCCTTTTTTCGGCCCAGGACAATATGAACACGAAGTCCAAGCGTTTCGGTCAGCCGCTTTTCGAGATCAGCAACGTTTGCCTGTCGTGTACTTATCGGACTACTATCCCCCGCCTTGGGTGCGCTCAGTGACTGCGCCTGGGATAGCGAACGAACCCGTCGCTCCAGCTCCCGAACAGACCAGCCACCATTCAGCGCGGCTGCAGCAGTTGCCCTACGAACCACCTGATCACTCAACGACAACAGCGCTTTGGCATGACCCAGGGAAAGCGTCCCCTGACGAACAGCCGCCAGTGAAAAATCATCCAGATCCAGAACACGCAGAAGATTCGCGACAGACGAACGATCGAGACCAACCCGCTCAGACAAAGCTTTCTGGGTCAGGCCGAATGTATCTCGTAAACGAGCCAATCCCC
>CASICI010000037.1 GCA_949373145.1 uncultured Phycisphaerales bacterium | reverse complement strand
GCGGGAGGATTCGAACCTCCGACCTTCGGTTTAGGAAACCGGTGCTCTATCCGACTGAGCTACGCGAACAGGAATGTTGATTGTATCGATTGGTCCCGTGGCTGGTCGACCTGATCGAATGACCGGGTGCGGTCTCAGTTGATCGGAAGGACGATCATCGAGGCCTTGCCTCTGGGGCAGTTCGGTGACGTGACGGTCACCTGATGGGTGCCTTTGGCGATCGAATCAAAGCCTGCGATCATCCGGACCCCCGGGTCATTGGCCCAGGATCTCGGCACCGAAGGATCGAGATCGACTTTCACGTCGCTGCCGTCGGGCCCCTTGACCGTGACCTCGAAGGTCCAGGCCGGGTCGTATTCGACGGTCTCATTGGGATCAAGGCTCTCCAGGACGATGAACACCACAGCCCGGCCGTCGGGCGCCAGTCCTTGGGCGACCTGTCCGGGGGCCGTGAAGTTTCGTTGTTGCAGGTCGACCATCGGTGCCTCATAGACATCCTCAGGCATCCCATCACTGCAGCTTGCCAGTGTCAGTGAGACGGTCAGGAGTGGCAGCAGCAGCAGCGATGCCATGTGCCTCCGGCGTGCCGATCCTGATGTCTTTCGTTGGCTCATGTGCACGGCGATCTCTCTGCGGTGAGTGATGTGATTCATTCGTAGTTGAATCGGCCCGGCAGCATGCGGTTCTTGAACCAATACCAGTCGCTGTTGGTCTCATTCCACTGATCAGAGGGAAGCGAGGCCTCACCCGGGTAGTAGGCTCGGTGGTAGCCGGAGCCTGAAGCGGAGTTCTCGATCAGGTACTGACCGAGATCCTTTTTCTTGAACTCATAGAACAGGGTCGAACCATCGCAGAAGGATGTGGTCACACCGTCTTCCAGCCAGGGGGCCGGATAGTCGAACCAATGTTGCGGAGGTGGATTGCCGTTGAGCAACCAGTTCTTGATCATGAAGCCCTGGTTGTTGTAGCCGGCACTGTCCTCTTCGCAGGTGGTCATCAACGTGTTGTTCGGTTGTGGCAGGGCGGAGAGGCTTCGCGCCGCTCGCCAGCCACTGTTGACGATCGCGGCGTAATCCTCGCCACCGCCCAGGTTGTCGGGGCAGAGTTCACCGACGTAGGCGTTGATCGCATAGCTGCGAACGCGCGTGGTCGGATCGTTCGGCGACTTGTAGGCCTTCAGGTCACCGAGATAGTCCCAGGCAGCCCCTTCGGTCAAGGCCGACTCTCGCTCCGAATTGCCGTTCATGTTGCCGGCGTAGGATTTCGTGAAGAGGCGATTGGTTTCGCCACCTCTCGAGCAGTCGGCAAGTGCGCTTTCGTCACCGGTTCCCGAGGTGAAGTTCCCCGATGATCTGGGACTCATGAATTCGCCGTTGTTGTCGGTGGCGAAGTTGAAGTTCGCCATGTTGATCTGACGCTGGTTGTTCATGCAGGAGGTGATGCGGGACTGTCTCAGCACCCGGCCGCCGACATAGAGGACGATGCCGATCAAGATGAAGATCAAACCCACCACCAGCAGGAGCTCGATCAAGGTGAAACCAGCTCGTCGGGTTCCGGTGTTTCGGTGGTGTCTCATTCTTTTCAATCCCTTGGCATGCGGCATTCATCTCTCCGATGTTCTTGCATGGATGTCCATGTCATGTGCCATGAAGACCCTGTATAGGACCAGAGTACGGTGCAAACCGTCCTTCGCCAACCGAAAGGGGGGGGAATCATTCTTTGGAGCCCAGATCTTTTCATGGCCTGCCCACTCTTGATTCCCGGGGCTGTTACAAAAAGTTCCGCCTCCGGCTTCGTCCTCGCCGAGCCGCTGAGCGGCATCGGCAAGGAGTTCAGCCAGAATGCGGTGACTTCGACTCGTGATCGGGTCAACCACAAGTCATACGGAGGTTCCACGACTCCACCATTCAATACGTATGAATCGCCCCTGAGGTCGCTTGAATCTGAACTTTTTTGTGGTCTTCTCCGCAGCTCCGTGCCGGGAGGCACGGTCGTCTCTGGCCGCAGAGGAAGAAAATGGCGATACCTGGATTCGAACCAGGGACCTAGGGCTTATGAATCCCTCGCTCTAACCAACTGAGCTATATCGCCTGAGCGTGTCTCGGTAGCCGCTGAATCATCACCAGCACCAAGGAGGGACACGATACCATCGCCGGGGGCTCTTGCCAATCGCAAAACGTCAGGCCGTGCCTGCGAGTGGTTTGCCATTCGAGGCCGAATCGCCATCCGATTTCTGGCACCAGCGTTCCGGAATGTCCTTCAATGTGGCACTCGGGTCCGAAACTCGGATTCCTGCCGCGACCAGGCCCATGAACATGGGATTTGGAGACAGTGGTCTCGAGGTCAGTTCCGGGTGGAACTGTGCGCCGATGAAGAAGGGGTGCATCGCCTTGGGCAGTTCGAGCATCTGCATTATCGGATATTCAGGGTGGCGCCCACTGAAGACCATGCCTCCTTCGCACAGTCGGTCGATGTATTCCGGTTCGACTTCGTAGCGGTGTCTGAAGCGTTCGCGAATGGAGGATTCTTCGCCGTACAGTCGAGCGGCGAGTGAGCCGGGCGTCACCTGGACATCCTGTGCCCCCAGTCGCATGGTGCCACCCATGATGCCTTCGAGCTGCTTCTGTTCGGGCAGTTCCGAGATGACCGGTCCGCTGCACTCAGGTGCCAGTTCCGTGGAGTTGGCTTCACTGAGCCCCAGGACGTTGCGCGCATATTCGATGACCGCGACCTGGAATCCGAGGCAGATGCCGAGGTAGGGAAGATGATTCTTGCGTGCATATTCGGCGCAGTGGATCTTGCCCTCGACCCCTCGGCTTCCGAAGCCACCGGGCACGATGACGGCATGCAGGCCATCAAGTTCTCTGGCGGCATCCTCCGTGCTGTTGATGGATGAGGTGTCGATCCATTTGATGTCGATGTCGCAGGACAGGTTCGTGGCGCAATGTTCGATTGCCTTGTCGATGGAGGCGTAGGCGTCTCGAAGCGCGGCGTACTTTCCGGTGATGCCCAGTTTGATTCGGTGTCGGCGAGGTGCGGTGATCGATTCCGCGAAGGCCTGCCACCTGGCTCTGGAGCGATCCTCCTCGATCGGATTCACGCGCTCGTGGAGATCCAGGATCGACAGGATCTGTCGGTCGAGACCGGCGCCGCGCATCGCTTCGGGAATGGTGTAGATCGATTTTCGATCGTGCATCGAGAAGATCCGGGAAAGAGGCACGTTCGAGAACATGCCGATCTTCTCCATGACCTGAGCCGTCACCGGATTCTCCGCCCGACAGGCGATGATCGAGGGCTGGATGCCGGCTTCGAGGAGGCGTTTCATGCCGAGCTGCGCGGCCTTCGACTTCTGCTCACCGAGAATCTGTGGTTCGATGATGTAGGTCAGTGCGACGAAGCAGCTCGACTGAGGGCCTTCCTCATATGCCAGTTCACGCAGGGCCTCGATGTAGAAGCCGTTCTCATAGTCACCGGCGGTACCGCCGACCTCGACGAAGACGACGTCCACGGGTTTGCCGTCGTTGCCGGTGTGGGCGAGTTGTCTCAGCTTGTGCTTCACTTCGCCGGTGACATGCGGAATCATCTGGACGTCTCGTCCGAGGTAGCCACCGCGACGCTCGCGTTCCAACACGTCGGTGTAGATCTGGCCCGCAGTGAGGAAGTTGTCCTGGCTGAGATTCTGATCGAGCATGCGCTCGTAGGTGCCCAGATCCATGTCGGTTTCAAGTCCATCATCGAGCACGAAGACTTCACCGTGTCGGTAGGGATTGAGCGTCCCCGAATCGATGTTGAGATAGCCTTCCAGTTTGATCGGTGCGACGGACAGGCCCTTGTCCTTCAGGAGCTTCGCAAGGGTGCTGGAGAAGATTCCCTTGCCGAGGCCGCTCATCACGGTGCCGATGACCATCACGAACTTCGTACGACCGGGTTGATAGCCTTCGGGAGCTGGGGAATAGCTCTCCGACATGCCCCCGGATTGACCGAAACTTGCAAGGAAATCGCCTTCACCACCATGGTTGGTGGGAGTCGCGCCGTTGTGATCGCTTTGTTTGAGGGGCATAGGCGAGTCTAGCACGGAGGAGTGCCGGAGCGCCAGTCGGCCGGGTGGTCAGATGCCTCGGGCGTGAGAATCATGCCACCGAACGAAGGCCGCATACTGCTCCGGCGTGTCGATCCCGTGGTGGGCCCAGGGGCAGAAGGACAAGGCGATGGGATGTCCGTGCTCGATCGCCCGGAGTTGTTCGAGCCGTTCGAGTCGTTCCCGCGGGGTGGGGGACAGGCCGGCGAAGATCGGAAGAAAGTCGCGTGCATAGGTATAGAGACCCACGTGTCGATGCGCGTGCGAGTGCCCGTCCAGTCCGGCCTGGGGAATGGCCTCTCGTGAAAAAGTCAGAGCTCTGCCGTCGGCGCCTCGAACCGCTTTCACCAGGTTCGGGTCTTTCGGGTCTTCGTTCTCGGCGAAGGGGCAGGCCACGGTCGCCATCGACGCGCCGGGATCGTTTCTGAGGGTTTCGATCGCCAGATCGATCGTCTTCGGATCGATCATCGGCTCGTCGCCCTGCACGTTCACCACGATCGAGCAGGGGATGCCTTCGATCGCCTCGGCGATGCGGCTGGTTCCGTTGGGATGTTCCGTCGAGGTCATGATCGCTTCGCCACCGAAGTCCAGGACCGCATCATGAATCGCTCGATCGTCCGTCGCCACCACGACCCTGTCGACGAGGCTGGCACGACAGGCCTGTTCGTGGACATGCTGGATCATGGGCTTGCCGGTTTCAGAGGCCAGCGGCTTTCCTGGAAAACGGGTCGACGCCATGCGTGCGGGAATCACCGCGACGACACCGGACTCGTCATGTCGTGGTGTCTCGTTGGCGGTCAACGCATCGACTTCGAAAGGTCGTCGATTTCACGTCGGCGCTCGCGGATGTCACGGTACTTGATGTCCTTGCGAACGATCTCGGAGCAGATCTCGGCGGCCTCATCGGCCATCTCCCTCGAGGTCTGTTCTCGGGCGAGTTCGATCAAGGCGACCATGAGGTCGTATTTGATCGGAAGCTCGAGTTCCTTGTTCGTGGCATCGATCGCCTCCAGGGCTTCGAGATACTCGGCACGAGCTTCCTGGTGCCAGCCCTCCGCCGCGAAGCAGTTGCCGAGCCGGTGGGCGGAATGGACGCGGTACTTGGGCTCGTCCTTGCATTCCTGGAAGTTCGCCATCGCGCCCTCGTGGTTCCCGGTGGAGATCTGCACGTTGCCGAGCTGGAACTTGATGTTTCGATCGGTGGGGTACTGCTTCGCACGTTCGCCGAACTCTTCGATCTTGAGCTTGATCAGGGCGGCCTCGGCCGCTTCGAGTTCGGAGGTCAGGTCTCCGGCAGGAATGTCCGCGGGAGGCGTGTCCACCGCCTGCTTGGCCAGTCTCTGTCGTTCCTGGGCCCGCTGCAGCATGAGATCGCCGGCCAGCATGCGGAATCGATACTGTTTGAGTCGATCGAAGGCTTCGAGGTAGACCTGGCGGGCTTCCTCCCGAAGTTCACTGGTGTTCGATTTCAGCAGTTCCTTGCCGAGCTTGAGCACGGCCTCGGCCGAGCCGTCCTTCGCTTCGAATTCCTTGCGTGCACCATCAAGTGCGCGGTCGGTCGAAGCACCGCCGGTCATCGAGGATTCGTCCTCGAGTTGCTGCTGTCCGTCGAGGTCCTTCACCGCGCTGCGAAATCCACCTTTTTCGTTGGCGGCTTCCTGGTAGCCACCCGCGACGATGGCTCGCTGGGCGGTGAGCTGCTTGAGCTCCTGAACCAGTGCGGTGTCGCTTGGATCCATCTTGGTCGCGATGGTGCCGGCTTCGAAGGCTTCATCCCAGGCGCCCGCACCGCTGAAGAGGTTGCGTGCCTTGACGTAGTCGCCCTTGTTCTGCTTCTTGGATTTCTTGAGCATGTTCAGGACCTTGGGTGCGACCCATTGTCCGAGTTCTTCCTGCCCGGCCTTGTTCGCCTGATCGAGGAACTTCAGTGCGAGTGCATAGTTGTTGATGTCACGCATCCAGGCCAGTTCGTACACGGCGAGCTTGCTCACCGGACCGGGGCCGTCGACATCCTTCAGCTCCTTGCGGGTGACAGGCTTGCCTCCACTGCTGAAATGTCCAACCGCGGCTTCGAACATCGACGTGTGGATCTCGAGTCTCGCGGGATCGAGCTTGACCGCGGAGGCGTAGCAGGTGAGTGCGTAGGTGAAGTTGCCGGTGTCGTAGATCTGCTTGGCCTGTGCGACCCATTGCTGGGCCTGTTGAGGCTTGGCCACGAACCCGGTGGGCTCTTCCGGCCCGGACTCGGTTTCGTCGGTCTTCTTCTTTCCGAATAATGCCACGTGTCGCTCCTCGGTCCTCAGGCACCGCTTACAGCTCTTGAATCATCATCGATGCAACCTCTCGTTCGGTCACTGACGACTTCTCGCTTGATGTGACAGGGTAAAGGAGCAAGGCGGTGGAGGCAATACAGTGATGGTCACTTCCGAGGGCCGAAAAGGCCTGATGGGGTGTGAGGTCACCAATCTCAGACGGCCCTGCACATGAGGCCCTCTCAAGGAATAGAATGATTCCATGCCATTTCCAGCATCAAAGCTCACGATCCATCCCGCTGAGATCCTCCGCCGGAAGACCGAGAAGATCGTCGATTTCGACGAGGATCTTCGCCACATGGTGGAGGAGATGATCACCATCATGCACGAGAGTGACGGGGTCGGGCTGGCCGCGCCCCAGGCAGGTCATTCCGTGCAGGTCTTCGTCTGCAACGCTCGTGAGGATGGTGAAGAGGACATGGTCTTCGTCAATCCCGAGATCATCGAGACCGATGGCGCCCAGGAATGGGCTGAAGAGGGGTGCCTCAGCCTTCCAAAGATCCACGGACGTGTCCGGCGTCCGACCTACGTTCGGATTCGAGCGCAGGATCTCACGGGTGCGACCTTTGAAGTCGAATCGGAAGCCTTTCATGCCCGCATCTGGCAGCACGAATACGATCACCTGCAGGGTGTTCTGATCCTGGACCGGATGCGTCCAATCGATCGTCTCGCCGCGCGTCGGGCGATCAAGGATCTCGTCGGCCGCTAGTCGTCTCGTTCACGCTTGATCCGCGACTTTGATGGAGTCTTCCCATGCGATTGGTCTTTCTCGGTTCAGGTGCATTCGGTCTGCCCACGTTGCGTTCCCTCGAGGCCGAGCATGCGCTGCTTGCGGTGGTCTCCCAGCCCGACCGGCCTGCGGGACGGGCGCGCAAGAACACGCCGACGCCCGTCTCCGAGTGGGCGATGGCCGAATCGAAGGAATTGATCCGTCCTGAAAACGTCAATGCGCCCGAAGTGGTCGAGATGATCCGCGGACTCAGGCCCGATGCACTGGTGGTGATCGCCTTCGGGCAGAAGATCGGTGAGCCCTTGCTCGAAGATCTGCCTGCATTCAACCTTCATGCTTCATTGTTGCCGGCCTACCGAGGGGCCGCACCGATCAATCGGGCGATGATCGACGGTTGCCGGGAGACCGGTGTCTCGGTCATCGAACTGGCGCAACGAATGGACGCGGGTGACGTGCACGCGACTCGCACCCTTGCGATCGATCCACTCGAGACCGCGGGTGAGCTGCACGACCGTCTGGCCGAGCTGGGGCCTGAAGCGGTCGCCAGCGTGCTGCAGGGACTGGCGCAGGGGACGACCTCCGGCGTGGTGCAGGATGAAACCCTGGTGTGTCAGGCACCGAAGCTGTCACGTGCCGAATCCAGCGTGGACTTCAGCGATGATGCCTCGCGCATTCGTGATCGCATCCATGGGCTGACTCCCTGGCCCGGTTGTGACATCGACCTCGACGGCCAGCGTCTCAGAGTTCTGAGAGTGCGTGTGAGCGAGGCCCTTGCAGAAGACGTCCCGCCCGGCACGTTGCTTCCAGACCACCGCATCGCCTGCGGTGCCGGCGCGCTCGAGTTTCTCGAGGTCCAGCCGATCGGAAAGCGACCCATGCCGTTCAAGGCGTACCTCAACGGTCGACGCCTCGAACCGGGCGTGCTCGCCCGGAGACATGGTTGATGGCGTCCTTGTTCCCCCAGCTTTTGTGGGATCTTCTTCCTTCCCGCAAGAAGCGCAAGAATCCCAAAGCCTCCGTCACGCCACGGCGGCCGGCCAGGCATTCGGGCCCCTCCGGGACGACTTCCGGCAAGGTCACCGCGAGGCAGCAGCGATATGACGAGCTTGTGCGTGAGATGAAGACTCTGCACGGACTTCGAGTGAACAAGTGGCGGTCCAGCACCTCCGGGTGTGCCTGGGAAGTTCAGTACGCCGATGGCACCGTCAGCCGCCTGATCGAATCGCCGTACCCGCGCGGGCCGATGAGCTGTGCGGTCTTCATGCATGAAGTCGGCCACCACGCGATCGGGCTGCACCGCTACCGGCCGCGTTGTCTCGAGGAATACCATGCCTGGCGCTGGGGGCCTCGAGGAGATTGGAACGACGCGGCTATTCGGTCACCGAACGTGTCTACAAGCGTCGAGACGACGCACTTCGCTATGCGGTCGGCAAGGCCCTGCGCCGTGGCCTGAAACGTCTTCCCGTCGAACTGGCACCCTGGGCGCCCCCCGGGCTTCTGCGCACCGTGCCCGCCGTGCACGAGGGCTCAGGCGAACACGTCGATCAGTGAACCGTTGTTGGTGAAGACCGTGGGCAGGACGTACTGCCTGATCTCAGGTCGCCCGGACACCATGGTCCGTTCGGCGGGCATGATCCGCGTGGTCTCGGGAGCGATGGGGTCGTGCGTGATGGGACGCACCACCGTGACCCCCGAGGTGTCGTTCGCTCCTGCAGCACGCTCCGATGCCAGGGCCGATCTCAAGGCAGTGACCGTCGCGGACAATGAGCCGATCTCTCGAGCCTGCCGGGTGAGCAGGACTTCATCGGTGCGAATCCGCTCCGAGCACGCCGCCCGACCACCGTCAGCGATGACTCGCACGGTGGGGGCCACGTGAGGCAACGGGCACAAGCCCGCGGGGTACATGTCTGCAATTGGGGAAATCATCTCATCCGAAGAGTGCCACGGCTGCGGCCCTCGTCGACTGGTATTTCACACGTTCCGGCATGCCCGATAAGAGCATCGAAAGGCTTCGACTGGTAGCGTGTACCGATGCTTGTCGACGAGCTCGATCTTCCCTTCGACCAATCCCTGGTCGCCACCCATCCGGCCGAGCCGCGTGATTCCGCGCGGCTGCTGGTCTTCGATCGTGCGCGAGAGACGATCGCGCATCACCAGGTTCATGCTCTCACGGACCTGCTGGAGCCGGGTGACGCCCTGGTCCTCAATGCCACGCGAGTGGTCCCGGCACGGGTCCGTTTCGAACGTGAAGACAGCGGGGGGCGTCTCGAAGGTCTGGTGCTGCCCTACGCCGCCGGTGATGAATTGAGCTGCTACCTGAAGAACGCTCGTCGCATTCGTGCCGGTCAACGCCTGGTGCTGCTTTGCGACGAGCAGCCGGTCGACGTGGTCTTCGAAGTGCTCGGTCGCGAGGCGGAGGTCTTCCGACTGCGTCTGGTCGAGGGTGACTCGATCGATGCCGCCCTGGAACGTGCCGGCCGCACGCCGCTGCCTCCCTACATTCTGGGTGCGCGTCGCGAGCGCGGTGAGGAGGATGACGCCATCGACCGTGCGGACCGGAACTGGTACCACACCGTCTTCGAACATGCCGCGGGTCAGCGTTCCGTGGCCGCGCCGACCGCCGGACTTCATTTCACGAAGACGCTTCTCGAGGCGATCCGTTGCAAAGGCGTCGAGATCATCGAGATCGAACTCGAAGTGGGACCCGGCACCTTCAAGCCGGTGACGGCGACCCATCTCGCGGATCATCCGATGCACCACGAGCGATTCCGGGTCGAGACCGAGGCACTGGCCGCTCTGGACGCGGCTCGGGCTCGTGGGGGCAGGGTGGTCTCCGTCGGAACCACCAGTTGTCGAACGCTTGAATCGCTTCCTCAGCCCCTTCCCCAGCACACGATCGAAGCGTCCACCGATCTTCTGATCGCCCCGGGCCATGTCTTCACCCAGGTCGATGCCTTGATGACCAATTTTCATCTTCCACGCTCGACCCTGCTCGCCCTGGTGGCGGCGCTGATCGGTCTGGACGCCACCCGACGGATCTACCATGAAGCGGTCGAAGCGCGGTATCGTTTCTATTCGTACGGAGATGCGATGTTGATTCTTTGAGGGATGCGGCCAACGAAACCGCAACGGATCATCCCGCTCGAGCCGATGTAGGAAGTACGCAGATGCACGAGAACGTCCCGACACTTCAGGAACTCTTCGATGATGACGTGGTCATCGAAGGCGATCCCTCGCTTCGCCTCCGAGGCGTGGCCGAGGATTCCCGTGCCGTGGTTCCCGGTGGGCTCTTCGTGGCCCGTTCAGGCAGCGAGCTCGAAGGCGCTCAGTTCATCGAGGATGCGATTCGGCGTGGGGCCGTCGCGCTGCTGGTCGAAACCGGCGCGCAGCTCGCGCTTCCGCAGCCGGCGCCGGTGGTGATTCGTGCGAAGGATCCCCGGCTCGCCGGTGCCCGTGCCGCACACCGTTTTCATGGCATGCCCTGCGACGAACTCTCGGTGGTCGGCATCACCGGAACGAACGGAAAGACGACCGTGGCCTGGTTCGTGCGAGCCTTGCTCGCCGAAGTCGGGAGACGCTGCGGGCTGGTGGGCACGATCGAGATCGATGATGGTCGTGAAAAGCGTGTCTCCGCGTTGACCACGCCCTCCGCCAGCGTGCTTGCTGAGTCCTTGGGGCGCATGGCTCGCCATGACTGCGACTCCGTGGTGTTGGAAGCCTCCAGTCATGCACTTGATCAAGGGCGTCTCTGCGGTGTCTCGGCACGCATCGGGATCTTCACCAACCTCAGTGGTGACCACCTTGATTACCACGGCACGCTCGACACCTATGCCGCGGCGAAGGCCCGACTGTTCGAGTTGGTGGGCGAGGATGGTCTTGCCATCGTGAACGTGGATGATCCCGCCCATGAACGGATGATTCGCGATGCTCGTTGCCCCGTGCTGCGATGTTCCACCCGGGGCGCGCCGGCGGAGGCACACGCGCGGATGATCGAGATGTCCCGCCATGGAAGTCGATTCCGATTGGAAGGGCCCTGGGGTGTCATCGAATCCGAAGCAGGCATCGTCGGGCGGCACAATGCTGAAAATCTTCTCCTGGCGGTCGCTGCGGTCCACGCCCTTGGGGTGAAGACCGAGCGACTGGCTTCGGCGATCAGCGCGGTCCGGGCACCACCCGGTCGTCTGGAACCCGTTGCGGATCAACGGGCTGATTTCAGCGTCTTCGTCGATTATGCCCACACCGATGATGCCCTTGAGAACGTGCTTCAGGCGGCCCGACCGCTGGTCACCGATGGTGGGCGGCTCTCGGTGCTCTTCGGGTGCGGGGGTGACCGAGATCGGTCCAAGCGACCTCGAATGGCGGAAGTCGCGCACGCTCTGGCCGATCGCATCATCGTGACCTCCGACAATCCCCGAACCGAGGATCCCGTCGCGATCGTCGAGGACATCATGGCCGGTGTCCACGAGTCGAACCGTGGTGCGGTTCTGGTCGAAGTCGATCGTGCTCGGGCGATCGAAGCCGCGATCGACGATGCCCGCTCCGGCGATGTCCTGGTGATCGCCGGCAAGGGGCACGAGGACTATCAGATCATCGGAACCGAACGCAAGGATTTCGACGACCGACTCATCGCGTCGGCCGCGCTGGCTCGACGAGGAGACTCCACATGAACATCGATTGCCTCACTCCGGAGGACATGCGACACGCCGTCTCGGGGCGCTGGCTGGATGAGGCCGTGTCATGTCGCGTCGCGCCCACGGGTGTCGTGATCGACTCGCGTGACGACCTGCACGCACGGTGTTTCATCGCGATCATCGGGGATCGAACCGACGGCCATCTCTGGCTCGCTTCCGCGGTCGAGGGTGGTGCCGCCATGTTGATCGTGCAGGAGGATCGACGTGACGCCGTCGATGAGTCGATGGCCGGTTCCGTTCCGATCCTGGTCGTCGCCGACACTCGAACCGCACTCTCGCAGCTTGCCGTCGCCTGGCGAGCCCGTCTCGAAGCCGTGGTCATCGGGATCACGGGGAGTGCGGGCAAGACCACCACCAGGCGACTGGTCCAGTCGATCTGCGAACGTCACGTCGAGGACCTTCCCGTCGGGGCCGCTGCGGGCGGCTGCACCGCCTCGGTGAAGTCCTACAACAACGACATCGGCGTGCCCCTGACGATTCTTCGAGCGCGTTCGAATGATCGGTTCCTGATTCTCGAGATCGGAACCAATGCTCCGGGAGAGATCGCGGCACTTTCGTTGCTGGCCAGACCCGACGTCGTCGTGATCACCAATGCCGGGCGTGCCCATCTGGAAGGGCTCGGGTCTCTCGAAGGGGTCGCGCGCGAGAAGGCCTCGATTCTCGAAGGTCTCTCGGAAAACGGCCGGGTGGTCCTGCCCGCCGCCCCCGGTCCCCTGCGAGACGAAGTCGTCGCACGGCTCGGCGCGAATCAGACGATTCAGGAGTTCGGCGCGCCGCAGGGAGACCTCGTTCTCATCAGCCGCCGAACGATCGATTCCAGTGGCGCTCAGACGGTGAACTGTTCCGACGGATTCAATGCCCGAATACGCCTTCCCGGGGCTCACAACGCCCAGAATGCGCTTGCGGCGATTCTGGTCGCGCGGTCGCTGGGAATCGCGGATACTCAGACCGGCCTGGGGCTCGCCGAGCTGGCTTCGGATCCCATGCGATTTTCAGGTGAACTGATCGGAGACTCAGGAATCATGGTCTACAACGATGCCTACAACGCCAACCCCGACGCCGTCCTCGCCGCACTGGACACCTTCGGAGAGCTTTCCAGCGACGCC
This sequence comes from uncultured Phycisphaerales bacterium, assembly GCA_949373145.1. GTDB lineage: Bacteria > Planctomycetota > Phycisphaerae > Phycisphaerales > SM1A02 > UBA8087. Next base: position 10,033 of record CASICI010000037.1, on the reverse strand, counting down.
ACCCGTCGCGTCCTGATTCTCGGTGACATGATGGAATTGGGCGACGATGCCGCCACGCTGCACGCCGAGATCGGTCGAGCCGTCGTCGAGTTGAGCCGAACCGTCGAGCTGACGTGCGTGATCTTCATCGGCCCGCTCTCATCTCATGGCGCCCAGGCGGTCATCGATGCCGGGGTCGATCTGATGGTCGTTCAACTGCGCTCCTTGAATGACGCTCTGTGTGAGGGTGTGGCGGGAATGATCCAATCGGGGGATTCCGTCCTGATCAAGGGGTCACGCTCACAGGCGCTCGAACGTGTGGTGGACTCGATTCGAACCGTAACCGGCACGGTGAATTCACCCGATCCTCAATCTGTCTGAGTCCCTCTGTCGCTGCGAGGGCTCTTGTGCCGATGACACTCTCATCAGTACACCCAGAACCGACGGCACATGCTCTTCAACCTCATCGATCATTTTCAAGACAAGCTCGAGTCCCTCGGACTCTGGCCGTATCTTCAAGTGCTCTATCAAGAAGAGTTTCGCGCGCTGGCGGCGGTGCTGCTCGCCTTCATTCTGGTGATGTGTTTCGGGCGGCGGACCATCGCCTGGCTCGTCCGCATGAAAGTCGGCGACGCTCCTGAGTTCAACCATTCCGACCTGAACGATCTGATGAAATCCCGCGGTGGGACGCCCACCATGGGTGGGATTCTGATCTGCGGTGCGATTCTGGTCAGCATGCTGCTGCTCGCCGACCTCAGCAACCGCTACGTCCAGCTGGCGATCGTGGTCCTGCTCTGGCTCTCCGCCCTGGGGGCGTTCGACGACTGGCTGAAACTGACCGCTGCACGACGAAATCCCGGCTCTCGAGACGGCTTGTTCCCCTGGGAAAAACTTCTGTTTCAGCTTGGACTGGGGCTGGTGGTCGGCGTCTTCGTCTTTCAGGCCGCCGGGGCCCCGGATGCACTGGTCCTGAATCTTCCCTTTCAAAGGACCTACCCGCCGGCCCAGCTTGATGACACCCTGCAGCTCCCGATGGCGCTTTCACCCAGCGTGCTGGTGCTGCCCGGGATCGTCTTCATCGCGATCGCGGTGTTCTTCATCGCCGGATTCTCCAATGCGGTGAACCTGACCGATGGGATGGACGGTCTTGCTGCCGGAATCATCGCCATCTCGGCCCTGGTTCTCATGGTGCTCGCCTGGCTTGGTGGCGAGCCTCGCGCCAGCGCGTTTCTCATGATCCCCTACGTGGAGGGTTCTCAGGAGCTCACCGTGGTGGCCGGAGCGATGGTGGGGGCGTGCATCGGGTTCCTCTGGTTCAACGTGTCACCGGCCAGTGTCTTCATGGGAGACACCGGCTCACTGCCGCTCGGCGGCCTGCTCGCGTACATCGCCTTCGTCACCCGGCAGGAGGTCCTTCTGCTCGTGATCGGTGGCGTCTTCATCATGGAGATCGGAAGCGTGGTGATGCAGGTGTCCTTCTTCAAGTTCACCGGAGGCAGACGGATCTTCCGCTGTTCCCCCATCCATCACCACTTTCATCTGGGCGGATGGAGCGAACATCAGGTCGTCCTGCGATTCTGGTTGATCGCCGCGATCCTCGCGATGATCGCGTTGGCTAGTCTGAAGCTTCGCTAGTTCGATCCATGACGTCTTTTGAGCGGTCGGCCTCCCGGGCCTCCCATGCATCGCGGGCAGCGCAGGCATCGCGGGCGTCGTTCATCGTGTTCACGGATCGTGCGGCAGGACCTGGTTCAGATCCACGGTGGTGCCCGGAGCCTCGAGGCGCTTCTTCAGGCGATGAGTGCGCAGCAGGTCGACCAGGCGCATCATGTCGGGGCGCAGCGGGGCGGTGAAGGAGACGGGACGCTCCTCGATCGGATGCGTGAAGCCGAGCGTCGTGGCGTGAAGTGCCTGGCGAACGATCAGAGGGTCCGCGCCCAGCGAGTCGGCCACGTCCCGCTCCTGCAGGTGGCGTCCGCCGTACATGTCGTCTCCCACGATCGGATGCCCCAGATAGGAGAGGTGGACCCGGATCTGATGGGTGCGGCCGGTTCGGAGTTCGAGTTCGACCAGGGTGTAGCCTTGATACAGCTCGCGAACCCGGTAGATCGTGAGTGCCTCCTTGGCGAGGTCGTCGTACCGGACCGCGTATTTCTCACGTGAGGTCGGGTGCTTTCCCAGTGGTTGTTCGATGCGATCGGCGAACGGGCTCATTTCACCATGCACCACCGCGAGGTAGCGTTTCTGCGTCTGTCGTTTCTCGAATTGACGGCCCAGTCGCCAGTGGGCGGTATCTGATTTCGCCGCGACCATCACACCGCTGGTGAAACGATCGAGTCTGTGCACCACGCCCGGTCGACAGTTGTCCTCGCCGACGGTGGACAGACCGCCGCTGGTCTTGTTCTGAAAGTGCCAGCTGAGTGCGTTGATGAGTGTGCCCGACCGGTTGCCTCGGGCCGGATGCACGATGATGTCCGGTTGTTTGTTGATCACGATCAACGCGTCGTCCTCGTAGATGACATCGATGGGAATGTCTTCCGGCGGAATCGAGTTGCTTGGCGGTGGGGGAAGCGTGGCTTCGACCACATCGCCCTGGCGAAGCTTGGTCGAGGCTTTCGCCCGTCGTCCATTGACGGTGACGCCGTCTTCCCCGATCAGTTTCTGAAGCGACGTCCGCGAAAGAAAGGGGACTCGATCCACCAGATAGCGATCCAGCCGTTTCTGCAGATCCTTTGCCAGGACGAAGCGGACCCTCGCCTGTGACTCGGCATCGGCTTCATCGCACGCGTTGTAGAGGGCATCGAGGGATTCTCGATCGACCTTGCCGCCTCCATTGAGCAGCCCCGAGGGATCATCCGCGCCGTCGTGGTCCGCGGACGTCTCGTCTTGATCTGAACTGTGATCCTGAGATGTCATCACCGGAGCACGGGTGAAGAATCACCCGTCGCCTTCACCACTGGTGGAGGCGGGTTCGCCTGATTCGGTCTGTCCCTTGAGAATCATTTCGCTGGCACCCTCATCGGCGGCTTCGTTCTCGTCCGTGGCACCGAGGGGTGCGAGGACGCCTTCAGTACCGATCAGTGCAGAGGCATCCGGAGTCACTTCCGCGACGGGAGGCACCGGAAGATCCGACTGAGCGGGGAAGCTGGTCTTGACCGCGAGAACGTCCATGCTGTCGGAACGCTGTCCGGCCTGCGTGGCGAGCTGGGGGTACTCAGGTTCGGCGATTTCAGCGATGCGCGCCAGGAGTGCCTTGCCATCATCGATCTTGCCGCGGCTCTCCGCGATGGCGGCCTGGCCGAAGAGGGCACTGATCACGAAGAGCTTCTTCGCGAAAGTGGTCTTGTACTGATCACCGACCTTGGTGATGACTTCGCCGTACAGAGCATCCGCACGATCGAGAAACGCGGTGCGAGTCTCGGCATCGAGCTTGAACTCCTCGGTGCCGGGTTCACGGTCGAAGCGTGTGCCGGACTGAACGCTCGTCAGGTACTTGTCTGCGGCCGACATCAAGGCAAGGATCGACACGGAGTCGACGCCTTCGGCCTCCACGGCGATCTCTTCGAGCGAGCTTGGAAGCTCTGCGGTGGTGAGCCCGTCCCACGCGGCATCCCGACGTTCATTGGCACTGCGTTCCAGCCACTGCCAGCCGACGCCTGCAAGGGCGACGAGAAGCACGGCCAGAAGGATCCCGTTGCCCCATTTCTTGAGCCAGTCGACGAATTCCTCGTTGACGCGGCTTTCGTTGAGATCGGTTTGTTCGACCTGGCCGAGACGGTCCTGGTCATTGTTCGGTTTCTTGGCCATCGGGGTCTCCGGGTGAAGTCGGCGGAGGTATCCGCCTGAATCGACGAGGATAGCGGTCCATCCGCCCTCGAGCAACAGGAACCGCCTCTTCATGGACGGTCTATCGTCCGTTCCGAGCCCAGAGGGCCAGCCCGTTTTCAAGGACGCTGAGGCTTGCTTCCAGGTGGGCCCTGGTGCCCTCATGAGCGATAAAGGCCGGTGTCGTCGCCGCGAGCAGGATTCTTCGGGCGTTGGCCAACTCCAGAATGCGGTCTCCAACCTCGAGCCCCAGCTGCAACCGGGCCTCCTGCATGGCCTCCAGCGGGCGTTCATTTTCCAGGCGCTCGGGATGCGACCAGCAAAGGCGTTCCAGATAGAGGGCATCTTCGATCCAATGACCTGGTCTGACCTCCGCCAGGTCGACCAGGCAGATGGTGCTTCCGTCGCTCCTGAACATCGCGTTTCCCAGATGGAGATCGCCGTGAATCCAGTGGATCGGTGTTCGAGCACGCCAACGACCGATGATGTCCACCCAGTGCATCCGAGCCTGCCTGAGGGCCTCGACCCATCGTTGTTTTTCGGGCAGCTCGTTTTCCAGGATGCTTCGCGAAGCCTGATCCAGCCAGCGTTCCCAGTCATCACGTCGCTTGGGGCGGTCGATCGGAACGCTGGTCATGCAGGCCTGCATCGAAGCGCACGCTCTCGCGGTTCGTGACAGGTGGCCCGGAAGCCAGTGCGCTCCGAGGGGCATGCCCGGAATGCGTTCCATCACCAGCCAGCCGATGTCATGGTGTCCCAACGAGTCTCCGCTGGCGAAGAGACGGGGAACGATCGGTGGATCCTCGCAGTTCTGCAACCGTCGAATCCAGCGCAGTTCCCTGCCGGGCACCGGGAATTTCACGAAGGCTTCGCGTCGGGCATCCGCATCCTCGTACCACGCGGTCCCGGTCAGTGCGCCACCACGCTGCCAGTCCATGCGAACCCAGCACAGATCCTGAAGTCGGCCATCACAGGCGTCGAGCAGTTCCGGTTCGAGTGAGCGCGCGATCGATCTTTGCATTGTGACTGGAGCCCCTTGTTGGTCATGGGGATGATCCTTCTTCATCATCCCACAAAACCAGAGAAAATCACGCATGGAATTCGACTGCGTTCAAAATGGTCGGTTGGTCGACGTCGGTTGCCCATCTTCCTTCAGGCCATCAGGATGCGATCTTTCTCGGCAATGAGATGGGCGCATGACTTGAAGCAGCGGTCGAACTCGGCTGGAGGTGATACCGTACGTGCATGACTCCATCACTCCTTGCAATCGACCTTGATGGCACGCTTCTCAACGCACGCGGCGGTCTTGATGAGGACACGAAGCCGCTGCTCGATGCGTTGCGCGATCGCGGGTGTGAGGTCGTCGTCTCCACCGGTCGGATACACAATGAATGCGTTCGTTTTCTGCAGTCACTCGAGCTCGATGGTGTGATGATCGGTTCCGCCGGGGGCGCTGATCTCCGAGGTCGCGACCGGGCGAACGCTTCAGCGCAACGTGATTCCGGATCGAATCCTTCGCGGATTTCTGAAGGATCTCGTCGCGCATGGTCATCTGATTCAACTTCTGCAGGATCGCTCCACCGCATCACATGAATACGTTCTTCTGGGTGAGGCCACTCCGCATCCCGCGACCACCTGGTGGCTTGAACACCATGGTCTCACCTTCGAACGAACCTCGGCGCTTGATGATCTCGATCTCTCCCACGTCCTGCGTGCGAACGTCATCACCGATGGTCATGATCTCGCGGACATGGTCGAGAAGATGAGCCACCGGTACGGTGACTCTCTGGTCATGCGGCACTGGCAGGCGGTGACCGCCGAAGACTCCAAGGATGCCTGGATGCTCGAGGTCTTCGACCGCGGCGTCGACAAATGGAGTGCGCTCGAGCATCTGATCGCCGAACGGTCCATCACCGCCTCGGACGTCACCGCGATCGGTGACGGTCTCAACGACATCGGCATGATCGAGGGGGCGGGTCGTGGCATCGCGATGGGGGCAGGCGGGCGTGCCGCTGCGCTCGGTCGCCGACCACGTCGTGTCACCCCGGGATCAAGGCGGCCTGACCGAGGCACTGCGCCTGATTCTCGACGCCTGACCTCTCGTGAGTCGGTGTTTCGCCGTGACCGTGTTAGGCTTGTCACGTGTCGACACGAGACGAGACCAACCCGAACGATGCACGCTCCTCCCTCGACTACGCCGAGGGTGAGGTTCTTCTGTCCTCGCTCGAAGCCGTCTTCAAGGGGGTGTTCGAATCCGAAGCCCCCGTGCACGCCGTCTACGGACCTGCACGAGGACCGTTTCAGAAGCTTCGAGCGCACCAGCGGATGAAAATCTTTCCCGGCTCCTGACCGACCATGGCTGTCGGCTCGAGGTCGTCGACGAACCCGGTCGCGCGGTGGATCTCGCCGCTCGCAGCTGCCTGATCGGCCGCAACGTGGTGATGTTGATGCCCGCCGGGTGACGTGCTTCGTTCCGCGAACGCACTGGTGCGCGCTCGGAAACTTCTCGAAGGGGCGGAAGGATTCGGCCTGCTGCTCATCATCGAAGACGATGTCGAGCATCTTGCTCGTGCCGCACCGGTTCACCTGCTTGACGATCTGGCCATCGCCAAGATCGAACCCAATGACGTGTCGGATCTTCGAGACATGATCGAACACGGCATCAGACTCTCGCGTGCGGGAAACGGTCCGACGGCGATGCTGGTCGCGAGCAATCTGCTGCATTCCTTCGACACGATCACCGCTCGGCCCAATCGAGTGGTCGGCACCCTCGACGTCGCGGCGGCCATGAAACGAAAGCGTCGCATCGGTCGCGGCCTTGAAACGATGGGGCTCCTGCGACTGTCGCGCCGCCTCGAACTCAACAAGACCTCCGCGCTGCCGAGTCCCGGTGAACGAGCGCCTCTCGGTCTGGTCGCGATCGGGCCCGCCTACACCGCCGCTGAATATCTGCTCAGACGTTTCGGTCTGGAAGGTCGCATTCCGCTGCTCCGAATCGGCATGTCCGCACCATTCGATGACTCGATCGCCGAACGTCTTCTTTCGAGATGCGAACGGGTCGTGGTTCTCGAGGCACGTCCCGGTCTGACCGGCAAGGCCCTGCTCGCCGCATCGGAAGCGGCCCGCCGGCGCGGCATCGAAACCGCTTCGACCTGGTGGCACACCCTGCCCGAGATCGATGGCGAATCCCTCACCCTCGAGCGTGGAGATGCATTGCGTGCCTCGCAGGTCGCGCGCAAGATCGGGGCTCTCCTGGATTCCGTCTCCACCGGTCGCACCATCACGCGCGGGCTGGCGACGTCCGACGCTCGTTTCGATGAACTGGTGATCCCGGAAAGAGGAAGCAGCATCGGGGTCGAAGGTGCGATTCGAACCGTCAAGAACATGCTCACCGCCACGGGGCAATGGTTGCGTGAACGGCAGGACGGCGAAGTCGAGGACGAAGAGCGAATCGCGCTCATGCTCGATGCGCCATCCGAGACCGGGGCCAGCCGATACGACCGACTGGTGGAAGCGGAGATCTGGGGGCGGAATCGATTCCTGGCCGATGGGCCTGCGGCGATCCGCGAGTGTGCCAGTGATCCCACGCCTCGTCTGCTGGTGATCTGCGACGTGGGTTCCAAGGGTGGCATCGATGTTGTTCGACTGGCGACGGCATCCGTGCCGGAGGAGTTCGGAGATCGAGTCGAGATACGAACCGTCGATCTCACCGACCTCGATGGATTCCTCGAGGTGCTGCGGGAATCCGTGCTCTCGGACAACGTTCGCGTGTTGATCGCACGGGACGGCACACCGCCTCGCTTCGATCATTCCGCGATCGAACGATCCTTCCGTGAAGTCGACCGTCTCGGGTTCACGACCATGCATCGATTGAGTCGTCCCGCGGAACAGGCCTGCAGCCTGCGCGCTCCCATTCTGAGCGAATCGCTCGGGGTTGGAATCGATCGTTTCGGTGAGGAGCTGGAAACCACCTTCAAGGTCGATCGACTGCCACGCCGCATGGGTCGAATGATCAAGTTGCGTGTGCGACCGGTGCTCGAACAGATCGAGGTCGCTCGCACCAGACCGCCGATGGTCGATGTCATCGGGCCCACCGGTGAACGGCCGGGGCCTCCCGTGATTCGCCACGGATCCGCTTCCGTCTGGCGTTGTCACATCGCAGGTTGGCGTGGAGGGGAGCCCGGGCTCGTCTCACGCATTCTGTGTGGTGCGGGGCGGGAGATGGGCTATCAGGTCGGCTGTTCGATCTCGAGTCGATCGGCCGGGCCCGGGCGCGGTGCGTGGGCACAACTCCTCTTCACCAGACCCAGGGATGGCAAGGAACCATCTCTTCCACTCCTGATTCCCTTCGGTGAAGCCGATCTCCTGATCGGTGCCGATCCGATTGAAAGCCTGAGGGCTCTGGGGCCCGATCCGCTTCTTCGTGTCGCGGAGTCGAGTCGGACGGCGGCGGTCGTCAACTCCGGTCTGCTTGCGGATCAGGAGGAACACGTCGCAGGTCGGATGCGCGACACTCGCAAGCTTCTCACCGATGCCATCGCATCCCGTTGTCTTCCGCAGGCATGGCTGGGTGATCTCGTGAACGCCTCTCGAAACACGTTTCTCACCGAACGTCTGATCGATGTGGTGCTTCTGGGCATCGCCTATCAGCGTGGGTCTCATGCCCGTCTCTCTCGAGGCGATCGAACGGTCCATCGGCAAGGAGCAACGTGGTGATTTCGGGCGATTGCTCACGGCGTTCCGTCATGGACGAACCCTGAGTGACGGTCTTCCCGGTCTGGCGCAGCAGGAGACCGAGGTCGTCGATTCCGAATTCATGATCCGTCGACTGGTACGAAGCGTTCGTCTTGATTCCGGCGGGCGCCGGGGGCGCACCCAGCAGTTCGAATCACTTCTTCGCGAGACCCTGGCCAAGATGCCCGGCCTTCAGGAAACAAGTCGAGGGCGCGCGGCGGCTCTGGATTTCTCCGTCGCGCTCAGGCATGCCGTGTTCTGGCGTGGAATCGACCATGCCGGTCGATACGCCAGATTGATCACCGATCTCTACGAGTCGGACTCAGGCGCGCATTCGAGACGGATGACCGCCTATGCGATCTTTCCCCTCGCGGAGGCGATGCTCATTCCCGACCCTCTGTACGTCGCCACGATGTGCACCAGCCTCGATCAGAAGCGTCGCATCCGGGAGCGCCTGGGCATTCGGCATGCACGCGGTGATCACATGGAACGACGCTACCTCACTCGCTTCGAACTGATTCTCGCTCGTCGACGTTATCGACTCGACGTCGCGTCGGGGCACTGGCCTGCCTGGCTGATCTCGACCCTGGTTCGTTTCGTGCCGGCCGGATGGCGTGGCTCACGAGGGTGAACGACGCGTGCGCGGCTCGATCATCGAGCTGATCGAACGTGCGACCCGTGAATCGAAGGACACGCCGGAGTACTGGGAACGTGTGATGCTTCGACTCAATCTTCAGGCGGAGATGGGGCGTCTTCGCATGCTTTCTTCAGGTGAGCTGCGTCGCGTCCTCGCGGAGTGAGCCTCAGCAGTCGCCTTGCGAACTCTGCTGGCGATTCTTGTGGCGAAGCTGCCCGCAGGCGGCGTCGATGTCCCGTCCGCGACTGGCACGGATGTGCGCGTTGACGCCCCGTCTCCCGCAAGGAGCGACTGGAATCGCATGTACGTCTTCGAGGACACGGGCCGCTCGGTAGGGGAGGCCCTCGACCTCGTTGTATCGGATGAGGTTCACGTTGGCGCGAAGACGCGCTGCGCGATCGCGCGCGAGTTCCCGGGCGTGTTCGGGGGCTGGTCGTTGAAGGCCGCCGAGAAGAATGTATTCCAGCGTGATCTCCCGTCCGGTCGCCTTGAAGATACGCCTCGAACAGGCGTCGAGGAGTCTCACTGGATCGTGGCGTGCTGCGCCCAGGGAATGATCTCCTTGCGGAGTTCGTCGTTGGGTGCGTGGAGGCTCAAGGCGAGGGTGACGGGGATGCTCGAATTCGGCGAGGCGTCATGATGGCGGGGGGCAGTCCGACGGTCGAGACGGTGATCCGGCGGGCGCCGATGCCGAGGCCCCAGGGCGCGTTGAGGGCTCGGATCGCGCTCGATCACGTTCTCCGTAGTTGGCCAGAGCGGCTCGCCCATTCCCATGAAGACGATGTTGGTGATGCGCTCGACGCCGTGCATTCGTCCCAGTCGCCAGGCTTGTTCGACGATGCGTCCCGAGGAAAGATT
>CASICI010000036.1 GCA_949373145.1 uncultured Phycisphaerales bacterium | reverse complement strand
CGAGCGCAATTAAAGATAAAGACACTGGAGATACACGTGAAGATCAGAATGACATTGGGCGGCCTTCTGGTCGCCACGACGGCGGTCATGGTTGGCCAGACACATAGTGACGCTGTGGCGGCAAGAGGTGGTTCGCTGGCGGGAGGAAACCCAGATGTCATCGTGGGCTCGCTTCATGAAGTCGAGCGCTATGGCCAGTATCAAGGCATCACGTCCTACTCAGTGGGAACGACTTCATGTAATCAGGGCAATGCCTTCCTGGACTGGGAGGCGAGCACCAACAGCCACCCGACCATCGGCCAGAACGCCTACCGGTTCACGACACTTGACAATGGCTGCACACGCCTCGAGCACATCGGCCGCAGCTTCCTGAAGCATGGCTTCTGCGCCCTTCAGTACACCCTGTGTGGATCCTGCTCGAACCCTTCCGGTGGTGGTTGTGACGACCAGCTCGGGTACAACTGCTCCGATCCTTATGATTCATATTGGAATGGTCAGCAGAACAATCTCGGACCATCCAAGAACGTGAACGCCTCGACCGGCTTCTTCCCCTTTCCGTTCTCGGCTCCTTCATACCAGGGCACCATCGGACGTCGTCTCCAGCTGAAGACCGATGATGTCAATCCATCTATCTGGACCGACTCGCAGTTCTTCGTTGAAGGCATGTACACCCATCCTCAGGATGCAGCGGCATGCAAGGGCTACAACAACGCCTCGTACCGACCAATCACCTTCTCAGGAAGCGGCAACAACGGGTTCAACATGAACCTGCAGTCGACAACCCGCCAGATGCAGACGGCCATCTTCGCCTGGGGCGAGATGGACCCGGAAGTGAAGATCAAGCGACTCACACTTGGAGCATGCTCGAGCACGGGCCTGAACCAGTCCTTCTACCTCGGAAGCAAGGTCTGTGATCTTGGTGACGGGACCTATCAGTACGAATACGCCCTGTACAACATGGACTGTGACGTCTCCTTCAACAAGTTCGAACTGCCCATGGGCGAGAACGTCACCAACATTGAACAACGCTTCGCGTTGTACCACTCCGGCGAGGAGATCAACAATGACATGTGGACACAGACCATGAACCCTTCGACGGGGACATACTCATTCTGGTGCGCCAATGAATCAGATGATGACTCAGCCAGTGCCGTGAGATGGAACTCCATGCACAACTTCAGTTTCATCACGACTGACGCACCGATCGAAGGCGACATCACACTCGGGCTCTATAAGACCAATGGTGATGAAGTCGTGATCAACAACGTCCAGGTTCCAAACGCAGACGTGGTTGAGTACTGCGAAGGCGATCTCAATGAGAACGGCACCGTCGACGGGGAAGACCTCGCCAGCGTTCTTGCCTACTGGGGGCCTTTTTCTGACGGTGACGTCAACGGCGACGGACTCACGAATGGCCAGGACCTGGCTTCAGTGCTCGGAAACTGGGGTTGCAGTTCGAAGTGAGTCCCGCTCAGGGACTCGACCCCGCGGAACACATCAAAACCTCCCAAGGGCGGCACACACGAGTGTGCCGCCCTTTTCTGTTGCTGTTGGCCTTGAAATTGCAAATGAGGATGGGTGAGCGGAAAAACGGGGTTTCCCTTGTGAAGAACTCGTCCCATGTGACTTTTGCTTCTTTACAGTCAATACAGCAGGTGTATTATTAATGTCTGATTCCGGATAAAAAGCGCACCCCACGATGGTGACATCACGCGCACAAATAAAGACATGGAGACGACTCATGCGTTCACAGATCATGATGACAGGGCTTGCACTTGCGGGATGCGCTCTTTTCGTAGGGCATATGAACACGGATGCTGTCGCGGCCAGAGGCGCAGGCGGTGTGGTTTTTCCAGACGTGATCGTCGGCTCGCTCCCCGGGATTTCCAGATATGGAGTCTCGAATGGCATTTCGGCCTATGCCGTCGGAACGACGTCGTGCAACATCGGCAACGACTTCCTGCTCTGGGAAGGCGACAACAACAACCACCCTACGATCGGTCAGAACATGTACCGAGTGGAGCAGCTGGACAATGGCTGCACGCGCATTGAACACATCGGCATGAGTTGGCTGAAGCATGGTTTCTGCGCTTTGCAGGGCACGCTCTGCGGAAGTTGCAGCAATCCCGCACCAGGTGGCTGCCCACCCATCCTCGGCTGGAACTGCTCGGACCCCTATTCATCCGGTCTCAACGGAAGCCAGAGTGGACTCGGACCCAAGTCCGAAGTGAACGCCTCCATCGGATACTTCGAGTACCCATACGGCTCACCTTCCTACCCCGCGACCATCGGCCGAAGACTCAACGTCTTCAACACCGACATGGATCTGGCGACGTACCCGGCATCAACCACGAACTACTTCGTGGAAGGACAGTACATCCACCCCCAGGACGCTGCAGCTTGCAAGAGCTTCAACAATGCCTCCTATCGTGAAGTGACTCGGTCCGGAACTCTGAGCAGCGGTTACAACCTCAATCTGATCAACAGCACTCGACAGATGACACCGGCCATCTTCGCATGGCAGGAAATCGACCCGGAAGTCGACATCCGGACATTCGAGCTTTCCAAGTGTTCCGTCTCCGGACTCAACGAAACATTCCACATCGGCGTGAAGGTGTGTGACATCGGCAACGGAATGTGGCACTACGAGTACGCGGTCTACAATCTCGACTGCGACAAGGGCTTCCAGAGCTTCGAGGTCCCGCTGAATGGAACATACGAGAACGCCGAGCAGGCGTTTGCGGTGTACCACTCCAACGAGGTCTACGCCAACGAATCATGGAGCGTTGGCTACGACTCCTCAATGGGAACACTCAAGTGGAACAGTGACACCTTCGCACAGAACGAAGAAGCGAACGCTCTGCGATGGAACACGATGCACACCTTCAGCTTCGATACAACCGACCCACCGGTTGAAGGACAAGCAAGAGCCCTCACCTTCAAGGATGGGACGGAACTCATGCTCGACCTGATCGTTCCAAATGCGGACTTCGTCGACAACTCCTGTGCGGCGGACCTCAACAACGACAATATTGTCGATGGCGTCGACCTTGCCACGGTTCTCGCGTTCTGGGGCCGAGTCGGTGGCGACATCGATGGCGACGGAACCACTGGAGGCACCGACCTTGCCTCCGTCCTCGCTGACTGGGGTTGCATCGGAGAGTGATCACAGGAAAGAGGTTCAGGACTTCCTGAAACACGACACACGAAGAGGACAGGGCCGCACGCCCTGTCCTCTTTTCATTCCCAAACAGTCCAAAGCATGAGTACGCACGATCTAACTCGGCCAAGTGCACGGGATTCTTTGGATATGTCCCATATCGCAGCTATATTTAAGAGACTCACCCACACACGATTTCCCCAATGGAAGACACCATGCTGCATCATTCGAAATGGCTCCTGGCCTCCCTTGCGACACTCACGATCCATGCGACGCACAGCGATGCCGACGCAGGAGATCGCATCGCACTCACGGGCCACCTGAGCCAGAAGGAATCCTTGACGATTCCCTCAGCACCATCATTCGAGCTGATCGATCTCGACATGCCCGCTGAGGATCTTCCAGAGCAGTTCGAAATCAGCATCGAGATCAATGGCGAGAGCCACCAGATCGAAGTGAGTCGCTATTCATTGCGAGGACCTGACTTCAAGGTCCTGGTCGACGACGGACTTCAACTCAATGAAGTCACTCCCACCAAAGCAAGGACCTACAAAGGATCCGTCGAGGGCCGAGAAGGGTCGGCGGTCCGGGCCTCGTTGCTGGACAACGGACTTCATGCCTTGATCGACCTGGGCGACGATGAGGGCACGTGGTTCGTTCAGCCACTTGCGAGTTTCGAAGATGCGGATCGGATGGCTCGATCCATCGAGGGAGCAAGCGAACGAACACATGTCGTTCTCCCAGACAGATACGAACTCCCGCAGGGCTATGGTTGCGGCAATGACTCCTTTGATGACATCGTCAACAACACCGAAGACACGACGGGTGGGCTTGCCGGTGCAAACAAGTACCTCGTCGAAATCGGAGTCGGCACGGACTACGAATACTTCGTGAAGAATTCATCCAGCGTGACCACCACGCTCAATGACATCGAACTCATCTGGAACTTTTCCGAAAGTGTCTACGAGGATGATGTCTCCATCGTCTTCGAATTGACGACCACTGTGGTGCGTGCAAGTTCGAGCGATCCATATTCAAGTTCGACGGACTCGAGCGACATCCTCAACCAGTTTCGATCGCAATGGAACAGCACGGGCAATGACGAGTATCGCATCAAGCGTGATGTCGCCCACATCCACACCGGCAAGAACGTGGCGAATGGTGTCCTTGGCCTCGCCTATGTGGGAACAGTCTGCGAGCAAGGCTTTGCGTACGCGATGGTTGAAAGCAAATGGACCTCGAACCTGACATTCAGAACTGCAGTCACGGTCCATGAGCTTGGACACAATTTCGGCGCCGGGCACTGCGATCAGATTTCCGGATGTTCCTCACAGCCTTGCAGAATCATGTGCTCCTCTGCAGGGGGATGTGATTCGATCAGTGGAAGCAATCTGAAGTTCGAGACATGCGCGGTCAATTCGATCGTGAATTACCGCAACTCCGTCACCTGCGACATTCTCTTCGGTGATGACATCCAGCTCCCGTTCAGCGAAAGCTTCGAATCAATCTCTTCATCGGTCTGGGTACACAACAAGGGAGGTATCAGTACGACCAATGCACTCGCAGAAGTCGACGGGACGCGTTCATTGAATCTCGATTCGGTGAACAGTGGCGAGTATTCCGACGATGAAATCCGCAGCCAGAGAATGAATGCCGCCGGATTCGACCCCATGTATCTGGGCTTTCACACTCAGCACAGAGGTGTTGAAGCAGGAAAATCTTTGCGAGTCGAGTACGTCAACTCCTCGAATGACTGGGTCCAACTCGATGAGATCGTTTCGGATGGCAGCACTCAGACTGCATTCGATTTCCATGAATATGAGATGCCCGCCGATGCACAGACCGTGCGCTTTCGCCTCAGATTCATCACCAACGGAACTTCGTCCACAGACGACTGGTTCATCGACATGCTGACCATCGACAACGCATCCCAGAAAGAGCCACCATGCGTCCCCGACTACAACGGAGATGGCATCGTCGACGGAGTCGACCTGGCGTTCCTGCTTGGAAACTGGGGTCTGGCCCCAGGTGATCTGGACGGAGACGGAATCACCTCGGGAACCGATCTGGCAATCGTGCTCGCGGGCTGGGGACTGTGCCTCTGAGCCGTCCTCGCGCGCTCATGAAGATCATGAACACGGAAAACGGGCTTTCCCCCTTCGGGAGAGGCCGTTTTTCGTGTTCACGTGGAGGATGCTCGACTTCCAGAACGAGTGGTCTCGATTCCAGGCGTGTTCACCACACCTTGAGGAGGCATTCCAAGGAGATCCTCGGCATAACTGTCCTCGACGCGACGCTCGGTCAGAGGACCGAGTGGATCGCCACGGAGAAACTGACGAATCAAACGGTCATCGTCGGGAAGATCCGGCGCATCCTCATCGGAACATGTACGCAGGAGATCGAACTCATCACGAGTTCCGATCCGAAGGACTCGCCCCTTGTCCAACATGCACATGCGATCAGCGATCGTGAACGCTGAATCCATTTCATGAGTGACGACCACGCTGGTCACACCGAGCTTCTTCGTGAGATCGAGCATCAATTGATCGATCTCCGCGGAAGTCACCGGGTCAAGGCCCGCGGAAGGTTCGTCGTAGAAGAGAATTTGTGGGTCAAGTGCGAGCGCTCGAGCCAACCCTGCCCGTTTTTTCATGCCACCGGAGATCTGAGAAGGGTATTTCGAGGCATGCTCACGCAAACCGACGAGTTCCAGTTTGATCTTGACCTGAATGTCGATGATGTTGGGGTCGAGTTCGGTGTGCTCATGAAGAGGCAAGGACACATTGTCAGCGATGGTCATTGAATTGAACAACGCCCCGGATTGAAAAAGAATCCCGAATCGCTTCCTGGTTTCATTGAGTGATGATTCATCAAGCGTCGCAAGATCCTCACCAAAGAGTTCAACGGAGCCGGATGTCGGCATGAGAGAGCCGATCATCATTCTGAGGATGGTGGATTTTCCACAACCCGACCCTCCCATCACGACCATGGTCTCACCCTTTCTCACGTCAAGATTGACGCCCTTGAGAACGGTCTGAGTCCCGAATCGTTTGATCAATTCCTTGGTTTGGATGACTGGTTCGTTCAACCGTCTGACTCCTTGTTCGTCATTGGAAATCGGAGAGATGTCTCGGACCCGGAATCAAATTCGACCCAGACCAGACTCAGACTATCCGATGGCGTGCGAATGAGTCCGATCGAAACAGGAACCTCATTGATGCCATCAGTTGTCTTGAACTGAGCTGAATAATCGTCAAGAGTCCAGGGAGCCGATCCTTCCAGTTCAGGAGGCTGGTCGGACAAGCATCGCATGAATTCCCCATGCCGAGCCTCGAGAGCCTCCTTGAAGGCTGCCACAGTCGTCACAGATGGCCTGTCGCCCTCGAACTCGAATTCATCGAGAAAGGCGGCAGGATCCCCCTGATAGAGCGCAAACAGAGCGTTGTTGGGGCCTGAAAACAGGATTCTTCCTTCACGATCCCACCAACCACTCACGCCCCACGCCAGGAGAGGAGTGGCAACGGTCCCGATCAGTCCCAGAAGGATTCCACCCCAGGCATATTTTCGCCAGGATGCCACCGACTGGGCGTAGCCGAGAAAAAGCGCCGCTCCACCTGTCGCAATGGCAAGCAGTCCGGTGAGTGGGCAACAGAAGATCAAACCTGCCGCAAAGGAGAGAACCGCCAACCGTGAAGCCAACTCGGATGGAACGGATTCGGGATCGAATGATTCTGCTGGCGGAGATGCACTCATCATGATTCCTCACGTGACGAAGAAGATGGTTGTTCCAGATCCGGCGAGAGGGCGTCCGCGCCGGCACCATCGGTCGAGTCCGCCGGGCCAGGCGCAGGAGGTGGGAGCTCCAAGGTCATCTCGGGCTGTACCTGCAACTCGATCCGTTGAAAAAGGACGGCATGAGGCTTGCTTGTTCCTGATGGAATCACAAGGCACTCGACGCCTCCGGTGACGGTCCGATCACTGAAACGGAATCCAACCGCCACCTCGTAGCTTCGATCGAGAAAACCGGAGTCTCCCGGCGTGCTTCGGATGACGGAAAGCCCCTGATAGGCCCCCAGCGAAGAGAGCACCTCATCAACGAAGGTGTTGATTTCAGCTCCGGAGGGACGCCTTCCTTCGAGGGTGCTGAATATACGAAGGAGGTCATCATCACGCTCGGCTGAATCCACATCGAACAGAACCGACATGGAGTGCTCAAGCCCCTCCTGAAGGAGACGCTCGTTCATCTTCTGAAAACTGTCGAGTATGAAATACTGGACTGGCACCATGACGAGCCCGAGAATCATCGCCGTTTTCGCGATCCTTCGTCCACCAAGCACCCCACCGGATGCCTGAATTCGCCGCAGTGCGATCAAACCAAGGACGAATCCCATCAAACTGGTCATCGGACAGCAAAGCACCAGAGAGGAAGCAAGGGCGAAGAAAGGCAAGAGGTGTCTCGGACGAGACTCATTTGCTTCAGGTGCGACGGAGTCCATTCCTTGATTGTAACGGAAGCCATGCATACTCACCTTTCCATGGAAGGGTGATAAACTCAAGCAATGATCTCGCTCGACGAAGACAAAAAAGCAGTCGTCATGGGGCTTGGCAGATTTGGAGGAGGAATGGGTGCGACCCGCTATCTTCTGAATCGAGGGATGCGGGTCCTTGTCACCGACAGAGCCACGGAGGCCGAACTTGAAGGCCCGGTCCGTGCGTTACGAGACGAATTTCCTGAGAACAGACTGACCTTCGCTCTAGGAGGGCATGACGAAGTTTCTTTCGAGAACACTGACCTTCTGGTCGTCAATCCAGCAGTCCCTGAACCCTGGAACAACGATTTCCTGAGTCAGGCGAGAGAGTCCGGCGTGGTGGTCTGCACCGAGATCGAACTCCTTCTTGATCGTTTGCATGCGCTTGGTCAGGATCGACTGATCGTCGTCACCGGTTCAGCAGGAAAATCGACCACCTGCTCGATGATCGCTCATCTGGCACGACGAATGGAACTCAACTGTCTTCTCGGCGGCAATATCGGTGGTTCGTTGCTGAGTCACGGGGACGACGAGCTGATTGCGGCCGATGTCGTCGTTCTGGAACTGTCGAGTTTCATGCTGCACTGGATTCACCAGCGCCTTGTCCCCTTCGGGCCTGCAGTGGGCGTCCTGACCAGCCTCGATGAAAACCACATCGATTGGCACGGCTCACTGGAGCACTACATCGAATGCAAATCGATGATTCGCGATTCGAAGCGATACATTCCCCCGATCGACGAAAGCGCCATCTCTGATTCGGTGCGGGTGCTGCAGAATGACTTCAAGAGTGCACCATGGTGGAGCCCCGCGCAAGATGACTGGACCGTGGGACTACGAGCCGGCATCCTCGATGACGTCCGGACAAGTCTTCCCGGGCACCATCAGAAGGAGAATGCAGCAACCGCATGCGTCGCATTGTCCGCCCTTCTCTCGGGACAGGACGACCCCACCCCCCTGGCCAGGTCACTCGCACCACTCATCGACACTTTCAAAGGACTTGATCATCGTCTGAGACCACTGGGCGTGTCATCGGGCATTCTGGTCGTCGACGACTCCAAATCGACGACTCCGGCAGCGACGCAAAGAGCGATTGAGGCGTTCGATGATCCTTCCAGGATTCATTTGATCGCAGGCGGCTATGACAAGGGTGCGGATCTGTCGATCATCGTGTCGCTGAGCACTCGCTTGGGCGGACTCTACGGAGTTGGTCAGACCGGAGAGGCGATTTCGAGCGGCGAAAAAGGCATTGAATGTCACACGATCGAAAACGCCGTGAATGAAGCGAGCAAGCATGTCGAAAAGGGTGACGTACTTCTGCTGTCACCGGGCTGTGCAAGCTGGGATCAATTCAGCGACTACCAGGCACGAGGCAGCGCATTCAAGCACGCGGCTGAATGCGCACTAGGCTCCCTGAAGTGATCACGCGCTGACGACCGACGAAGGGTCAACCTCGTCGAATGGAGTCACTCGTAGATTCGCTTGGATTCTGATTCCGGAAGCTCGTCGGACTCGTCTTCACTGTCCACCCGATATCGCTGATCATCAGGAGTCGCGGGATATTCAGGATCACGAATCTCGACTGTGATCTTGCAGGTCTCTTCGGCCGGGCAGCTCATCTGGTTGTCCAGGAGGCTGGCGTTGTTGCCTGCTTTGGTAATGGTCCACTCAAGCAAGGCAGGGCTGTACAAAGGATCGGTGCCACCGTCTGACAACCAACGGAAGTTGAGCTGCTTGCCGACCGGGATCTCCTTCACGAAGATCGGCTGCCCGGTACGCAGTTCGGTGATGACGATCGTCTTGGGTGAGATCGGAGTCGAGATGTACGCGAAGTAGCCGGTGGTCCCACCGTTGGGATTGAAACATCCGCTGAGAGCCGTGGCGAGCATACCCACCGAAAGAAGAGCAATGGTACGAATTGGGGAAAGACGGCTGAATTTCATCACACGACACCTCATTGTTGTCACTGATCTCTCAGGGTGGCCACGACTGGCCAGTGACCCTGACGTTGGTCCTATGGACACCATATCGGCAAGTGACCCCGAATTGCGTTCGCATTTGCAGGGCACGACGAGGTAAATTGGTGGGATGAAGACTCAAAAGCCAAGAATCGGACATGGATACGACCTGCATCGCCTCGAAAAACAGCATCCAGAGGGACCAGGCAGGCCATTTATCCTTGCTGGAGTCACTCTGGAGCACGTAAAAGGGCCTGTGAGCCATTCTGACGGTGATGCGGTCTACCACGCCGTGACGGATGCACTTCTGGGTGCTTTGGGGGAAGAGGACATTGGGCAGCTGTTTCCTGATGATGCTCCGGAATGGGATGGTGAGGATTCTGCGATTTTTCTCAAAGAAGCGGGCAGGCGAGTCGCCGAAGCTGGTTTCGACATTGGAAATCTCGACGTCACAATCATCTGCCAGAAGCCGAAGATCGGGCCGCATAAAGGTGCGATGAGGCAGAATCTGGCAGAGATCCTGGCAACCTCACCGGAAGATGTGAACGTCAAAGCGAAGACACACGAGGAAGTGGATGCGGTTGGCGAAGGTCGAGCAGTGGAAGTTCATGCGGTCGTTCTTCTTTTTCCGAAGGGATGACGGCCAGGGCACCTGAAACAGACTGACCGGGAATGACCTGGTAGCTACAATCGCAAGGCCATGAGCGCTTTCCTGGACATACTCACCGCGATCAATATCGAAGGACTTTCGATGATCGCACCCGAATCCCAGACTTCGACCGCGGACTCGAACTCGGGATTCACTCAATTCATCAAGGAATATGGCCCATGGGCGATGATCGCCCTGCTGCTCGCTTCGGGCGTCGGCATTCCCATCGGCGAGGAAGTCGTGAACATTCCGGCGGGCATCTTCGTCGGCAGAGGAGATCTCGCGATCACGTCGACGTATGTCGCGGCATATGTCGGAGTGCTCGGAGGTGATTATCTCTGGTTCTCGATATGTCGCACACTGGGCAAGAGAGTCCTGCACAAACGCTGGTTCAAGAAACTGGCACACCCGAAGAAACTGCTTCAGGTCAAGCATCAGTTCGACCAGCGGGGCGCAGGGGTGCTGATTCTTGCACGCTTCATTCCAGGCACTCGATCACCGGCACTCACAGTCGCGGGGATTCTGCACATGCCTTGGAAGAAGTTCACCATCATTGAATTGATCATGTGTCTCGTGACCACGTCTCTTCAAGTGACACTCGGCATACTTATCGGCCGTCAGATTGCCGGCGAATCACTGTCCACCACGATATTCACCGCTCTGGGTGTGGTTGCGGGAATCATCGCCCTGACGAGCATCGTGACATGGTTTGTCTCGGGACGCAGAAAATCCGGGCCGAAGCCACGGGAAAAGATGTCATGGCTGAGAGCAATCTCGAAAGATAGAAGCAACAAACCCATCGGTTGAGTACCCTTGAATGATCTGAAAGTGGAGGTCTGCAATGCGTGCCGTAGTGACAGGACAAATCGGAGTCGACAAGCGCCCATACCTTGAATCGGTCTGTGAACAGGCCGGGCAACGAGGAGGGAAGATCGACCTCTTCAACGTTGGCAGCATGATGTACAAGGAGGCCCTCGACGTTCGTCCGGGAAGAATTCTCGACCTCCCGATCTCCAGGCTTGCAAGCCTGCGAAGAGCGGCATTCAAGGACATCATCTCCAGCAGCTCGCCTGTCCGCGAACATGAAAACATCATCGTGAACACTCATGCCACGTTCAGATGGCACCATGGTCTTTTCAGCGCCTTTGATTTCGACCAGATGAGTCTGCTCAAGCCTGACATGTTCATCTGCCTCGTGGACAACGTCGAGACGGTGCACCAGAGACTGCATGAAGAGCATGACATCGATGCGACGCTGAAGGACTGCATGGTGTGGCGCGAGGAGGAAATCCTCGCCACGGAACTCCTGGCGAACGCGATGGGATGTCACAACGATTTCTACATCCTGAGCAGAGGGCGGCACGAGGACACCGTCGAGACCTGCATCAAGATGGTCACCCGACCTGACGTGCGCAAGGTGTATCCCTCATTCCCGATGAGTCACGTCGTGAACATGCCGGACATCCTGGCTGAAATCGACGAATTCAGAGCCGCCATCGCCGAACATTTCATCGCATTCGATCCCGCTGACGTCGACGAGAAGCTCCTGCTGGACAGAGCACTTGATGCGGCTCGTGACGGCAAGGACTGGGTGGACATCGAGAACCACACCTTCGGAGGTCGCGCCGGAAGTGAAGAGATGAGACTTCCAGTTCGCGAAGTCCTCGACATCGCAGGTGACATCGACGGCCAGATCTACATGCGAGACTTCAAACTCGTGGATCAGTCCGACATGATCGTCTCGTACATTCCGGAACTTGAAGGCGGAGTGCCCGGACTCTCAAGCGGAGTCGAGCGTGAACTTCATCATGCGTTCGAGCACACCAAGGAAGTCTACGTCGTCTGGAAGCCCGCAAAGGCCCCAAGCCCGTTCATCACCGAAACAGCAACCAAGATCTTCCCCTCGGTGGACGACGCCCTCGAATACTTCGAGAAAGAGGGCATGTTCCCGCAGGTCGATCTGTTCGGACACTGAACGACAGATGACTCGCTACCGCCTCATCGTTGCATATGAAGGCACCGAGTTCCACGGCTGGCAGAAGCAGGAGCCCAAGGATGCCCCCCCGCTTCGAACGGCGCAAGGCGTGCTGGAGTCCGTGGTATCGAAGGTCGTGAGAGAACCGATCGTTCTCGTGGGTGCGTCAAGAACGGACTCAGGCGTGCATGCCGTCGGACAAGTCGCGGCTTTTTCAACCAGTACCGAGATACCGGTCGAACGCCTCGCTCGCGCGA
Organism: uncultured Phycisphaerales bacterium; assembly: GCA_949373145.1. Taxonomy (GTDB): domain Bacteria; phylum Planctomycetota; class Phycisphaerae; order Phycisphaerales; family SM1A02; genus UBA8087. The sequence goes on along the minus strand of CASICI010000036.1, from coordinate 12,407 downwards.
TCACGTCACGTTGCCCGGATGATCTGCAGGTGCTCTCGGCGGACATCGTCCCGGAAGAGTTCGATCCGATCGCGAATGCTCGTATCAAGAAGTATCGCTATCTCATCCAGTACGGCAGAGTGATCAAACCTCTCTTCGATCGAAGAACGGTTTGGACGACGCACCATCATCTTGATCTCGACAGAATGAAGGATGGGGCAGCCCGACTGGTCGGAACCCATGACTTCGACCCCTTCGCCTCGGCGAGCCATGGCAGAGAGACGACGGTCAGAACCATTCTGGAATGTGATGCCGAGGCCGCCTCCGAAAATCGAATCGCGATCGAGGTGATCGGGACCGGATTTCTCTACAACATGGTTCGAATCATCGCAGGCTCTCTCGTTGAGATCGGCCGTGGCGCAAGAGCGCCTGAAAGCATCGACCAGGCGTTCGCCAGTGGCGACCGGGCCCTCACAGGCCCGACACTGGGACCTCAGGGCCTCAGGCTGGAGTGGATCGAACATGACGTTCCCGCAAGCCGAGAATCTCAGTCGCATGAAGAGGATGCACGGTCATGAGGATCATGCACATCTCAACACGACTGATCGTGGGTGGTTCACAGGAGAACACGATCCTTTCCTGCATGGGGCAAAGCGATGCCGGTCATGAGGTCTCACTGGTCTACGGCCCCATCCACGGACCGGAGGGGAGCATGCTTCAAGACGTGGAGGGCCATGGGGGGATAGAGTCCATTGAATCTCCCAACATGGTGAGACAGATCGCTCCGATTCGAGATCTCAAATGCTTTCATGATCTGACACGGTTGATTGAAAAGATCAAACCGGACGTCGTGCACACCCACTCCTCCAAGGCGGGCATTCTGGGACGACATGCCGCGAGGAAGGCGGGGACGCAAGCCATCGTCCATACGATTCATGGACTGCCCTTTCATCCCTACCAATCACGTCTGAAGAACAGGATCTACAGGGACCTTGAAGCGCGAGCGGCGAAGAGATGTGACGCGATCGTCTGCGTGGCAGACGCGATGAGAGATCAGGCCCTTGCCCATGGCGTCGGAAGACCAGACCAGTACATCACCATACGATCCGGCATGAACACCGGTTCGTTTCTCGATGAACGGTCGGATCGAGATGAATGGCGAAGCAGATTCGGGTTCAGCAGCAGCGACTATGTCGTGGGCACGGTGGCGAGACTCGCGGAACTGAAGGGCCATGACGACCTGCTTGATGCACTTGCAGATGACTTGCGGGCGGACGACGGACTGAAGCTGTTGTGGGTTGGTGATGGTTTTCATGGAGAACGGATTCGAACTCGGATCCGAGCACTGGGTCTTCAAGACAGCATCGTTGAAGCAGGCAGGTGCGATCCTCAAGACATTCCGGCGATCATGCATTCCATCGATCTTCTCGCTCATCCCAGCTGGAGAGAGGGACTTCCAAGAACCGTCCCCCAGGCACTGCTCTCAGGCACTCCGGTCGTGGCGCATGACGTCGATGGAACTCGTGAAGTGGTCATCGAAGGCAGGACAGGCCGATTGGTTTCTCCGGGTGATCATGACCGGCTTCGCAAGGCGATCCTCGACGCACGCAGGAATCCCATGATGGAAAAGGAACTGGCCGAAAACGGAAGACGATTGTGCGCGGAGATGTTCTCTCAGGAGAAGATGGTCGAAGAGCTTCAAAAACTCTACGAGTCGCTTCTCGATTGAATCAGAGCTATCGTGTGCCGTCTCAAGACATGACCCTCGCCGGGGTCTGAATTCAACTGGAGCGAACTCATGAAGATACTCGTGGTAGGCCCACATCCGGATGATCAGGAACTTGGCATGGGCGGAACCATCGCCCGCCTCGCACATGAAGGACATGACATCCTTCTGCTGGACATGACCAATGGCGAACCGACTCCTTACGGTGATCCTGAGACGCGGGCACGCGAGGCGGCCCAGGCCGCGGACATCCTTGGAGTGCGAAGGCGGAATCTGGGTCTTCCCAATCGGTTCGTCGAACATTCGATTGATGCCCGCCATGCAGTTGCCGGTGTCATCCGAGAGGAACAGGCCGAAGTGGTCTTCCTCCCCTACTTCGAGGATGCACACCCGGACCACGTTGCAACGACGAGAATCGTGGAAGACGCTCGTTTCGATGCGAAGCTCAGCAAGATCGATCTCCCGGGCGAGCCGTGCCACCCGAGAAGGATGATCTACTACTTCTGCACGCATCTGAAGATCATTCCACAACCATCCTTCATCTTCGACACGACCGGCTACCACGAGAGCAAGCGGGAATCGATTCTTGCCTATGACAGCCAGTTCGTGAAGCCCGAGAAGAACCGACCTATCGTCGAATGGCTCGATGCCGGTGCCGCGTTCTACGGCAGCAGGATAGGAAGACAGACCGGTGAACCGTTCTTCGTCAAGGAGCCGCTCGGATTGTCTTCTCTCGACACGGTGCTCTGAAGGATTCTCAGAGCTCCCTGACGATCGTGATCAGACTCTGGATCACGTGCGATCTCTGAGTCTCCGTGAGATCCGGATAGATCGGAATCGCGATGGATTCATGAGCCGCGGCTTCCGCGGCAGGATGGTCACCCTTGGAACCGCCACAGAAGTCGAAGCACTTCTGAAGATGAAGCGGGAGCGGATAGTAAATCTCCGACCCCACATTCATTTCGGACAGTCGCGTACGGACCAGATCACGATCCTTCGCAGGAACGCGAACGATGTACTGGTTGTAGATGTGCCTGGCACCCGCGTTCGCCGGCTCGGGAAAACGCAGAGGAAGATCGGATGCAACTTCAAGACCGACCAGCGAAGAAGCACCACCGGCATCTCTGATTGCGGCATCATAGAACGCGGCATTCTTCTGCCGCCCCTCGGTCCATGAGTCCAGGTGTCTCAACTTGACGGTGAGCACGGCCGCCTGAAGGGCGTCGAGTCTCGAGTTGAGACCGATCTCACCATGGAAATACTTGGGATCCATGCCATGATTTCTGAGCTTGGCGAGTCGATTGCCCAGCGCTTCGTCATGAGTGGTCACGATGCCGGCATCACCGAACCCACCAAGATTCTTACTGGGAAAAAAGCTGAAACAACCAGCGATTCCCATGGATCCCGCACGGCGACCATGAAGATCCTCGGCCCCAATGGCTTGCGCCGCATCCTCGATCACCGGAATGTTTCTGGCTGCCGCGAATTCGAGGATCCCATCCATGTCGCAACATTGGCCGAAGAGGTGGACTGGAATGATCGCCTTGATTCGATCGGCATCAGGCCGATCGAACGCTCGCTGTAGTGTTTCGCAGCTCATGTTGTACGACGCAGGGTCGACGTCACAGAAGACAGGCGTCGCACCAAGTCGATGAATCGAACCCGCAGTGGAGAAGAAGGTGTAGCTCGGACAGACCACCAGGTCGCCGTGTCCGATTCCAAGACCCTGAAGAGGCAGAAGGATCGCATCAGAACCACTGGCACAACCGACAGCGTGCGTGCAGCTGCAGTACGTCGAAATGTCAGCCTCGAGCTCCGCAAGCTTCGGACCTCCGATGAACCACTGACTCTCGATAACCTCGCGAACCACGGGTTCGATCTCATCACGAATCGTGTCGTACTGGGCCTTCAGGTCGAGCAAAGGCACTGTGATGTCTGTATTGGATGCAGTGGTCATGTCATGTGCTCCGGACAAGATCTTGCTGACTGGAAATGGTAGCGAGCATGAAAGCACGAAGGAGGGGAAACCGTCGAGTCAACGTCCGGTGGACCCGAAACCTCCGGAACCACGGACGGTCTCTTCAAGTGTCTCGACGACCTCGATTTCTGCCCGGACGATGGGACAGATCACCATCTGGGCGATTCGCATCCCCTCTTCGACGGTAAAAGGCTCTCGCCCGAGGTTGATGAGAGGAATCTTGACCTCACCTCGGTAATCGGAATCAATGGTGCCCGGTGCATTGGGCATGGAGATGCCGTGCTTGGTGGAAAGACCGCTTCGAGGCCGAACCTGGGCTTCGTATCCCTCGGGAATGGACATCGCAAAGCCGCAAGGAATGAGGCTGATGTCACCCGACTCGATCACGATGGCTGAAGACACCGCGGCATGCAGGTCCATGCCCGCTGCGTGAGGAGTCTGGTAGTGGGGAACGGTCGCCAGGGGCGACAATCTTTGAAAGCAGAATTGAACGGTTTCCATGAATAAATTCTAGCGAAAAGTGAGTCGAAGTCACTCAGCTCTCCTTGAGATCCTTCACGGCCTGGAGCACTTCCTCGGCATGCCCGGGGACCTTCACCTTGTCCCACCTGCGGGCGATCTTGCCCTTGACATCAATGAGATAGGTGGTGCGCACGACGCCCATGTACTTTCGTCCGTACATGGATTTCTCCTGCCAGACGCCGTATTTCGCACAAATCTTGGGGTTGCCGTCGGCATCCTTGGGATCGGAAAGAAGCGTGAAATTCAGGTCATGCTTGGTCACGAATTTGGCATGACTGGCTTCACTGTCGGGACTCACACCGAGAACCACTGCCTTGGATCGTTTGAACTTCGCCTGGTCGTCACGAAACTGACATGCCTGCGCGGTGCAGCCGGAAGTGTCATCCTTGGGATAGAAATACAGAACGACAGGCTTTCCAAGGTAGTCCTTCAGAGCGTGTTTCTCTTCATTCTGGTCCTTGAGCGTGAGAGCGGGAGCTTTGCGTCCGACATCGACGAGTGACATGGGTGTTCCTCCGAAGATGAACCTGAAAGATGGTGGGGTGGAATCAGAAATCGGAACGACGGTAGTCGAGATCCGGAACACGTGAAGGATGTGTGGCGACATGGTCGCTCTTGAACACGCCAACCCAGTGATTCTCGGAGATCTCGTGAAGCATGTACTCATCATCCTGGTCGGGAAGTGAAGGCTTGACTGATTCGGGTGGATCGGGCCACCAGGGAACGATCCCCTTTTCGAATCCGTCGAGTCGTACATATTCAGCTGGATTGTCGACGATCTGCTCGACGGTCACGAGACGCTTCAAGTTTTCACGAAGCTTAGGAATCGATTTGAAGAGCCCGCGAGTGTATGGGTGCAGAGGGTTGTCGAACAACTCGAAGATGTTGGCGTACTCGACGACTCTTCCTGCATACATGACGCATACGACGTCGGCGTTTTCAGCGACGACACCGAGATTGTGGGTGATGAGCATGATTCCCATCCTCCGCGTACGCTGAAGTTCACGAAGCAACTCGAGAATCTGCGCCTGGATCGTCACATCAAGGGCGGTCGTCGGCTCATCCGCAAGAAGAAGTTTGGGCTGACAGGCAAGGGCCATCGCGATCATCACACGCTGACGCATTCCACCTGAGAACTGGTGAGGGTAGGCCTTCATCCGTTGTTCAGGCTGGGGAATCCCAACGTCACGCATCGAAGTGATCGCGATTTCGACGGCTTCATCCTGTGTCACGTTCTGATGGAGCAGGATGGCTTCCATGATCTGATCACCGATGGTGTAGACCGGGTTCAGAGAAGTCATGGGTTCCTGAAAGATCATGGCGATGTCGTTGCCACGAAGGGCACGAATCTCCCGTTCATCGAAGCGAAGGACATCCCGGCCCATGAACAATGCCTCACCACGATCGAAGCGACCGGGCGGCTGAGGCACGAGTTGCATGGTGCTCATCGCGGTGACACTCTTGCCGCATCCGGATTCACCCACGACCGCGAGAGTCTGGGAGGGATAGACGGTCATGTTCACACCTGCGACGGCCTGAACTCTGGGACTGTCGGGAGCGGATGGATTCGAAAAGGAGACTGCGAGATCTCTGACTTCCAGAAGAGGAACGTTCATGTCGATTTCGGTGGTCTGGAAAGTATCCGACATCAGTGTGCCGCCTTACGCATCTTGGGATCGATCGCATCTCGGAAGTTTTCACCGAGCACGTTGTAGGCCAGTACGGTCAGGAAGATCGCGAGTCCGGGGAAGACCGCCATCCACCAGAGGAAGACTCCGGTCTCACCCGTGGTCAGGGACAACAATTTGCCCCATGATGGCTGACCGTAGGGGCCGAGACCGAGATAGCTCAAGGTCGCTTCAGCGATGATTGCCGCGGCAACACCGAAAGAGGCTTGAACAAGGACCGGAGTGACTCCATTGGGGAGCATGTGCCGGAACAGTACGGAGTGCAGAGGCAGTCCCACAGCGCGGCAGCTTTGCACGAAATCCTGATTTCGCAGCTTGAGAAATTCGGCACGGATGAATCGAGCTGAACCGGTCCAGGTCACGCAGCCGATGATCGTCATCATCACATAGGTGTTTCGAGGCAGAGCCGAAGCCGCCACGATCAGAAGGAAGAGAACGGGGACGGCCATGAAGATCTCGACCACACGCGAAAGCACCAGATCGACCCAGCCGCCGAAGTAGCCCATCAGAGCTCCGATGACGATTCCGAGCAGCACGGAGATCCCGGTTGAGACAAGGCCGATGGAGATCGAGAGTCGGCAGGCCCAGAGCATCTGAGCGAGGACATCACGTCCGATGGGGTCGGTACCAAGGAAGAATGTTCGTTTTCCGTATTCGGTCTTTGAGATCTTTTCAGCAAGCTGAACGAACTGGATTCGGTCACCGATCTTCGACTGGAATTCCGAAAGCCCGTCAGTGATCGCGATCTTTGCATTTCGCCCGGAGGGTTCCAGAGAGGAGAACAGTCGAGTGGTGGCGACCGCAGATGCAATCGCACCGGTTTCATCACCAGCTTCGAGGCAGCGACGATATTCCGCCAACTGCGCAGCCGCCTCGTTGAAGAGCGTGACATACCCGTCCGAAAAACCAAGTGTGGGCATTCGATCAAGTTCTTCAGGACAATTGCAGATAAGCGCGTTCACAAGCACGTTCTTGGCTTCCTTGTCGAGGGGAAGACCCTCGACACCTGATGCCAGGTTGAAGACCACGGTTCGCGCGAGGAATCCGATGCCATCGGAGATCTGCTCGTCAGCCACGGCTTGAAACGCGTCAGCGGTCGTCCTGGCTGGCGGTGTGGAGTAGTACTCGCCTCTTGACTGAGTGGGCGACCACGGAATCAAGGTGTAGGTGTTCTCCATCGTGCCCTCGATCTGGCCACGAACGAAGCGATCGGGCTGCAGGACTGGAGAACTCCAGCGATCCGCACACACCCAGCCGGCGAAGAGAGTCACGGCAAAGGCGAAGATGATTCGAGCGCCCTTCGACTTGAAGGTGGGAAGCATCGCGAAGCATGCCCCGACACCCGCGGCACTACCGAAACAGACCCACCAGATGAACGAGGCATCCCCTCCGGCGGTCCCTGCCGCATCAGCGAGAATGAACTGGAGAAGGGCCACCAGCACGACGGTCAGTCCACCGAGCAGAAGTGAGGCACTGATGATTCCCAGACGGTGCTGTTTGGTCAGCTTGAGAGGAACGAAGAAGAAGATGGGACCGAGGATTCCCCCCAGCACCAGGAGAAGATCGGTCGCGGTGAGTGATTCGAAGAGTGGAGAGAATGACTTCACGACTTCGCCGTCAACCGAACGCTCCACGCTCCAGAGCGGGAGTCCATTGGCGATCACGGGTGCGAACAATGCGAAGAATCCAACGATGGCGATCCAGATCAGGCCGATCTGAGCTCCACGTCGAATCACCACACGGTGCCAGGCATCCGCCCAGAACGGGCGGGCTCGCTGAACACCGACCCCGCGCATCACGTCGATGCCGGAGATCGTCTTTTCGGTCTTCTTTTCTTCTTGTGTCATCTCTGGGGCACTCGGTTCAATCGTAGCTGACGCGTGGATCGGCCACGGCGTAAAGGATGTCGGCAAGGAGAAGCGCCACAAGGTTCACCACGGCGATCATGAAGACGTTGGCGAGAATCACATCTTTGTCGAGATTGAAGATCGCCTGAATGATCAGAGAACCCATTCCGGGAATGGAAAAGATTCGTTCGATCACGACAGACCCGGCCAGCATCGCGGGAAAGACAAGCACGAAGATCGTGATGATGGGAAGCAGACTGTTTCGGAAGACGTGGTACCACTTCACTTCGCTGTCGGAGACACCCTTCGCACGAGCGGTGCGAACGAAATCCATGGAATAGTTGTCAAGCATCGCAGCACGTGTCTGCTTGGCCAGAACCGCGAATCCGCCATAGACGAGGCACATCACGGGAAGGACGAGATGCCAGAGCACATCAAGCAGGTAGCCGGCATGGAATTCACCCCCACGCCAGTTGGGCATGTAGAGCATGTCATCCGATCCGTTTGAATGAAGCCCCGAGGCGGGGAACCAGCCGAGGTACTCGTTGTCAGCGAGGAAACCGATGGCAAGGACTCCTGCCCAGACGACGGGAATGGACCAGAACATGACGAAGATCGTTCCCGACACCTTGTCGAAGAGCTTGTTCTGCTGCGCCGCGGCCTGCATCCCGAAAGGCACCGCGATGAAGTAGATGAACGGAATCGCGACGACATTGAGAAGAAGCGTCACCGGAAGAGCTTCGGCGATCAGATCGATCACCGGCCGGCCGATGGTGAAGCTCTTGCCGAAATTCGGCCAGTCAAGATTGATGACGTTTCCAAACCCGACACCTGAGATGGGGTAAGGCTTCGCCTGGAAGGCGGACTGAACACGCGTCAAGGCAGCCAGAGCCTGAGCCTGCTTTTCAGTGGTGTCCTGATAGGCCAGCACGATCGAAGGCCACGTATCAAGGCTCTTGTCCGGCATTCGTTTGGAAAGCACATCGTAATCAATGTCATTTCCATCCCGAATCACATCGGAGAAAGAGGACGAGGCGGTCGTCGCAGCCATTCTCACGGCAACATCGGGATCGACTCCCTCAGCTTCAAGCCTGCCAGTCTCTTCTTTGATCGCTTTTTCTGAATCCTCTGAGACGTACTCGTTGATCTTGCTGTCAAGCGCTCTCATGGCGAGAAGATACTGAGCACGTGCGCGAAGATACGCCTTGTTGGCCTCCTTGTACTCCGGAATCATCTCAGGGGCCTCACCCACGGAATATCCCTCGGCACGTCGCTCCTGAGCCTGTGCTTCCGCCATCTGAACCTGTGCGATGCGAATCTCGTTCGCATCGTTGGCAACGACTTCCTTGCTCGCCATCGCCCTCTCGAGCAATCCTTCAGGAATCACGAGGTCACTGCCGAACCATTGAGGCTCGATCGGAAGATCCTTCACCGAGCGCGGCGGCTCCTCCAGATCACCTGCGTAGTTGCGCATCGCTCTTTCACCGAACTTGAGCGGTGAAATACGGCCAAGCCAACGGAAATACTGCACGACGGCATGGTCGTCCAGACCGTATCGATCTTCGATGTAGAGAAGCTGCAGACTGGCCTTGCTGTCAGCATCCACATTCCCTCCGGCGGCACGCAGAGAAGCACCGATACCTCCGGGCGCCATGGCGAGAAGCATGAACACCATGAAGGTAATCCCGAACAATGTCGGGATCATCAAAAGCAAGCGTCGTCCGATGTATCCAAGCATGAGTAGTTGGGCGTTTTCCGTGAACCGAGGCTAGAGCGCCATCAGCTGGTGGGAGCAGCGTCGCTTCTCTCCGATTCGGAAGAATTCGGCGGGCTCCAGACCCACGGGGTACGTCTCGACATTGCCGATCTCACGATTGATGAACCTGATCCATGGAGCCACTCGTACGAAGGTGTACGGCTGTTCATCATGGAGAATGTCGTGGAAGTCATGCCAGATGAGCATGCGAGACTCGGCATCCATCGTCTTTCGGCCCTCATCGATGAGATCACTCGCGTCCTGATTGTCCCATTGGATGAAGTTGTCACCCTGGTTCTGAATCGAATCTCGGTGCCAGATCTGGCGAGGATCGCTTTCCGGACCGGAGGCGCTCCACCCCATGATCATGGCGTCGAAGTCACGCCCCTTCAGCATGTCCGAATAGAAGGACCAATCGACCACTCGGGCTCGCAGATGATTCCGACTTCTTCGCACTGACTGACCAGGTAGCTGATGATTCGTTCAGTGGTTTCACCACTCTGAGTGATCGTGAATTCGAATTTGAAGGGAGTTCCCTTGGAGAAATACTCGTCGTCCATCTGATATTCAAGCACGCCATCCTTGTTGAGATCCTCCCAGCCGGCCTCCTTGAGAAGCGCGCGAGCTTCGTCGAGGCTGTAAGGCCAGGGGACGATCGCGGGATTGGATGCTGGAGAGCTGGGACTGCTCGGCCCGGTCGAGACCACACCGACTGCCTGCATAGATCTCACGAATCATCTGCTCGCGGTCAAGCGTCATCGTCATGGCTCGTCGAACACGCTTGTCATGGAATGGGGTCCACTGGCCGTCGGGGGGTCCGCCACGTCGGCCGCACTGCCAACCGATGAAGCCGTTACCGGAGCGCATGTTGACCCATTTGTAGATCGCGTTGTCGGTGAGGAAGTCCGAGTTCGAACGAAGCTCGGAATACTGCGAAGAGGAAGGTGTCAGCATGTCGCCGTCACCATTTCGGAAACCGACGAGAGCGGCCACTGATTCAGTGATCACCTTGAAACGAAGACTGTCGAGAGGCGCCTTCTCATTTCCCCAGTAGCGTTCGTTTCTGACGATCACCACATCGGAGCCGGGGGACCACTGATTGTCAGGGTCATTCGATTCCATCTTGAAACGGCCGGAACCCATCAGAAGCCCGGTCGATTGGTTGATCGTTGATTCTTCGAACTGCGAGTAGTAGTGCTTGGGGAGGATGTAATTCCCCAACGCACCACTCAGATTTGAGAAGAGCGCCTTGTTGAATGTGATTTCAAGGGCATGATCACTCAGAACCTCGACGTCTTCGATCATGTCGAGAATGGAGCGGGAACGCTCAGCCTCGATGCGTTCGTTGAAGACGAAATCCTCGAGGGTCCATCTGACATCTTCCGCGGTGAGGGGGACACCATCACTGAAACGTGCATCAGGGTTGAGATGGACTCGGAGCCACAAGCCATCAGGATCGAACTGCCAGGCATCGGCGAGAACGCCTCGAAGCTTCAAGGTGTCGGGATCGTATGCCGCCATCGACTCGAGGACCTGATCGGTGATTCGTCGACTGTAGACATCACCAGAAAGATACGGAGTGATTCGCGGAAGCTGAGCACCGAAAATTTCGGTGAACTCTCCTCCATCGGAGAAACCAGGGACCTCAGCGGGCTGACTGCCCATCGCCCATGGCTCCTGCCAGTCGATCGCGACGCCCGGCCGAGCCCATGATTCATCTCGTTCGTTTGACTTCGAAACCGAGCGCTCGGCGGTTTCCCATGCATCGGAAGCATCCGTGGCGGGCGGTGCCATGGCAGCGCCTCCTGAGGCACCAGTCACGTAGACATTGACGGGCCGAGCGATGATGGCATCGCGCAGCGCGTTCAATTCATCACGAAGCTCGGAGAGGGATGTGCTGGAATCACCACCTGCAGCAACCGCACCCTCAAGCTCACCCGACCTTGGATTCGACCTGCTGCACCTGTTCAAGGACGCGGTCATTTCCAAACATTCCGAGGACCACAAGAGTGGCTACGGTCAAGAGGAGGACGAGCATGACGCCGTCCTTCAAGCCGAATCGATTCTGCATATCACGTTCCTAATGCCGCTCGAGGCGGGTAGATGATGTCGAAGTCAGATCTGAGGATCACACAGGCTAAACGCTGGCGCGGATGGGATCAAACCTCTCCTTGAGATGATCCCCCCACAAAGTTAAGCGCGAGGAGTGAAGTTCCAATCAAAAGGCAGGGCCAGAAAAGCAGCCACCAGTGGCTCTTCACCGTATTGAGTTCGGAAAGACCGCTCGAGGCCAGATTTCCCCCAGCTCGGAAGCGGATCCTTCACGCCGATACCCAAAAAACTGAGAAAGCTCTCAGAAAGAAATGGCCGCGGGGACCGCAAGGGTTGCGGTAAACGATGATCGGCCCCATCAAATTGGGGAGCAGATGCCTCATGAATTGTCGTTTCAGAGGCACTCCCACAGCCCTGGAGGCCTCCATGAAGGGCTGTTCACGGAGACTGAGGACCTGCCCCCTGATGACTCGTGCCATCGCCAGCCAGCTCACAGCCCCGATGGCAGCGAGGAGCGTCAGGACATTGACGAACTGACGCCCTGCTTCTCCCATCTCAGCTGCTTGTGATTGCAGGTACCCATCCACGGCCACTGACAGAAGAACCACCAGAAGGATGTACGGCAGGCCGAAGAGGATGTCCACCAATCTCATGAGCAAGGCATCGAGGCGACCGCCTGCCCAGCCTGCCATCGCTCCGTAGAGGGTTCCAAATCACGACCGAAAGCAGAGCTGCACAGAACCCGATCGCCAGGCTGATGCCTCCACCAGCGAGGCACCGGGCGAAGAAATCTCGACCAAGACGATCAGTACCCAGAATCCGACCGGGAACGTACGCCCCGGACTCGTATTGAGTGTCA
>CASICI010000035.1 GCA_949373145.1 uncultured Phycisphaerales bacterium | reverse complement strand
GCTTGTCAGAGCACAAGACCTTCACAAGTCCTTCAACGGAAAAAAGATCCTGAAGGGTCTGTCAGTCGACTTCGCACCCCGAAGAACGACCGTCGTGCTGGGCCCGTCCGGCTGCGGGAAATCGGTGATGCTCAAGCATCTCGTGGGACTCCTTCGTCCCGACAGCGGCAAGGTCTATTTCGATGACACTCGAATCGACACCATGCCCGAAACGAAGATGACTTCGATCAGGAGACAGTTCGGTTTTCTTTTTCAGATGGGGGCGCTCTTCGACTCCCTCAATGTGAGGATGAACATCGAATTCCCCCTTGTCGAATCAGGATTCTCGGATGCCGACCAGAGGCAGGCGCGAGTCAGGGAAGTCCTCGCGATGGTCGGACTGTCGGATACCGAAGACATGATGCCTGCAGATCTTTCCGGTGGCCAGCGAAAACGAATCGCACTCGCACGATCAATCGTGCTGCGCCCGAGGGTGATTCTCTACGACGAACCGACGACCGGCCTGGACCCCATCCGTTCGGACGTCATCAACGAACTCATTCTGAAACTTCAGAAGGAACTCCAAGCGACCAGCATCGTCGTCACCCATGATCTCACCAGCGCCTTCAAGGTGGCGGATCACATGCTCCTGATGCTCGACGGTAGGATCGTCATGCAAGGGCCGCCTTCGGCATTCAAGAATCCTGACAATCCCGAAGTCGCACGGTTCATGCAGGGACGTGCCTCGGATGAGGAATTGGCCGCGATTCGAAACACCACAGGAAAGATCGGAGTCTGCTCGTGAGAGAGCAAGGCAAGAATTTCGTCATCGGCATCGTCACCCTCGTCGCACTCGCAGGGGTGAGCATTCTTCTGCTTCAATTCGGGGAATTGGACAGTTTTCTCCATCCAACCTATCCGGTGGAGATCAGATTGAATGAAGCGGGAACCACACGGACGGGCAGCCCGGTGACGCTCAACGGAGTCAGGGTCGGTACCGTGACATCCGTGGAACTGGTGGAGGATGCCACGAACCCCGTCGTCACCAAGGCGGAGATCGAACGTATCTACAACCTCCCGATCGGAACGACCATCACCGTCAATGACGCGTTGATCGGCTCCGGGGGCCGCTTGAACCTGACGCTTCCCGTTGCCTGGAAGCCCGGAGCACCGAATTTTCCACAAGACGGCAGTGCCGTCCTGTTCGGCACCTGGCGCTCGATGACCGATACGATCACACTCGCTCTGGACGGCCAGATGACGCCTTTGATGGGTGCTCTCGAGTCCTTCAACGGACTTGCCGGTGAATGGACCCGTGTCGGGAACACCGTGAACGAGATGCTCGATCCCGCCAACAAGGATGAAGCCGGCTCAGTGGTGGGCGCCATAGAACGATTCGACCTGGCACTGGCTGATGCACAGGATGCCATGATCCTGGCCAGAACATGGCTTGGTGACGAACAACTCAGAGCGGACGTCAACTCAGCCGTCTGGAAAGCCAATGAGCTGATGGAAAGCGCAGGCATGGTCACCAAGCAGTTCGGAACCCTGGCCGACACCATCGGCAAGGACGCAGACGCACTCGTTGCCGCTGCCGTTCCCGTCGCCGAGGAGATGTCCTTGACCCTCGAGCGTGTCGGCACCCTGCTTCAGGCGGCGACCACCGGCGAAGGAACCATCGGCCAGTTGATGAGCAATCCGGATCTCTATCGGAGCCTCGAAGAAGCCGCCAAGAGATTGGAGAACACACTTCAGTCTCTTGAAGTCCTCCTCCAGAAGATCAAGGACGAAGGCCTGCAGCTGGGCATGTGAGTCCGACAGGCAACCGGTCATCCAAGGACAAAAGCACGGAAAAGCCTGGCAATGCCAGGCTTTTCCGTGCTGTATCGATCACTTGAATCAGAGACGTGGGACCTCAGGAGTCAACCACGACCACGAGTTCGACCCGACGGCTCTGAGCTTTCGTGCCCATGGGCTTGTTCGGACCATGTGTCGCGTAGGAGATGCGATCATTGGAGACGCCCTTCGACTGAAGGAACTCTCCGACTGAAAAAGCACGCTCGAAACCGAGATGATGATTCGTTTCATATCGAGCCTTCGACTTCTTGATCGGATCAGTGTCCGTGAAACCAATCAGTTGAATCGACTTCCCCGGGTATCGGCTGTTGAGTTCCGAGGCGACTTCGCTCAATGAGGACTTCGCGGAAGTCTTCAGAGAATCTCGCCCTGAGTCGAACAGAACATCGCTGGGCAGATTGACGACGATTTCACCAGCACGCATTTCGGCCGTAAAACCACCGATCTGTTCGGTTTGCACCGGCTCGGGGACGGCCTGAATATCCGTTTCAAGCTGCTGATTTCTCAACTGCAGCTTTTGATTTTCACTGGCGAGGGTGGTGTTGCGACTCTTCTGCTTGTCGAGTTCGAGACGCAACGTGCTTGCCTCTTCAGCCAAGAGTGCTTCTCGATCGTTATTCGACTGACTACAACCAGTTGCAAACAGGGCTGCAGCACAGCCCGCGAGCATGGAACACATCCATTTGGTACGACGATGGTTCATTTCGGCACGGCATCCTTTCCGAAAATTGTACGATTGGGCCCCAAACGCTCTGATGGAGCCACTCGCGTCGTCCGAGACGCGTTGAGTCCATTTCACCCGTTCGGAGTGAATTGCGCAAGCCGGACGGAGGAGAACCCTTGGAGTCCGGGCAGAAAAATATCGCCGAGCTCAAAGACCACCGGGCGAAGGAAGACGATCAGAAACAGCGCGATGGCCAGGTGCGGACCGTAGGGAAGTTGATGTCCCAGACCCTTGAAGACGCGACTGCCGAATTGCCCGATCAGAATCCAGATCAGCCCGAAGAATGGTGCGATGAAGAATGCCAGCAGAGGATCGAACCATCCAAAGGCGGCACCCATGCTTGCCAGAAGATGGACATCTCCCAAACCCATGGCTTCTCGACCGAAGGCGAGTGTGCCGAAAATGCGAACGCCCCAGACGATGGCCCCTCCCACGAGCCAACCGAGCATGGAGGCTCCCAGCGCTGAAATCACGGGAGAAATCTCGCCTTGGAGCGTGAGTCCGAACAACCACCCGAGAGCGATGCCTGCCATGCAGGGAAGGAGAAAAAGCACTTCCACACCCATTTCCCGGCGAGCGTGCGGGTAGTCGGCGAGGACTTCGTCACCCTCGAGATAGTCGTCGTAATCATGAAAGCTGTAACGAATCACTCCGGTTTTCAACAGAGCCATGCCCGCAAAGACGCCCAACACACCACCGAATCCAGCGAGACTTCCCGCCCAACCGAATTCAGGAATCGGCCATTCCGCTCCAACCCCGGACGCCCCGCTCATCAGCGCCTGAACAGGCCAGAGAATCCAACAGATCAGCGTAATGACGAAGGGTATTTCAATGGGTATGAGGAATGTCCGCGCATCGACGAGAAGCATGGCCAGAAGACCGAGCAAGGCGGCGCTCCAACAGATGAAGGCCGGCCAGCTTCCTGAGAAACCTCGAAGAATCCACCAGTCTCCCCCGACACCGGCCCAGTAAGTTCCGGGATCGGGAAAATAGATCAAAATGGCCAGGCCAGCCACGATCACTCCGCTGATCAACTCGATCAATGGATATTGGACCGAGATTCCACAACGGCAGAACTGGCACCGCCCTCTCAGAAAGAGCCAGCTGAGGATTGGAAGATTTTGATACCACTTGAGGCAGCCACCGCATGATGGACATCGACTGGGGGGACTGACGACACTCATGCCTGAAGGAAGCCGGTAGACGACCACGTTCAGAAATGAACCGGCGCAGGCTCCGAATGCAAAGGTGAATGAGATCGAAATGATCCATTTGAGCCACACCCAGGTCTGCCAATCAGGCCAATCGGATTGTGCAAGCACGTCCACCAGAGTGATCCTCAATCGCTTTGCGAGGTCTCCCCACCAGCAGGGAGATCTTCAAGTCGCATCGACTCAATCCGTTGTTCTGCATCAAAGAGAAGGCCACGACAGCGCTTGATGAGTGACTCACCGCGCTTGTAGGCCGCCAATGAAGCCTCGAGGCCGATGTCACCATTCTCGATCTGTCCGATGATCTGCTCGAGTGCCTCGAGTGAGTCTTCGAAAGTGAGAGTTTCAGCCTCTGCAGCCTTGTCTGTTGAATCGCTCATGTAAGAGACCTTACTCCTGTGATGATGAATCGTCCAAATCGGAGGCATGAGCCTCCGACTGGTTCTCGAGCGATTCGACTTTCGAAACCACCCGACCGTCGGAAAGAATGGTGGTGGCTCGCGTCCCGATCTTCAGATCGGAAACGGAACGGACGAGCCGACCCTCGTCATCCAATGTGCAGGTGAATCCACGGGCAAGGACTGAACGGGGCCCCACGGAACCCAGACGCGCCTCAAGCGAGTCCAGCAGCTGAGCGGCGGACCGAGCCTTGTTTCGTCGAACCTGGTCAAGCCGCATCTCGAGCGTGTCCAACCGGATGGCGGCTGCTCGCGTGCGGGCCTGCATCGACAGAGACATGCGTTCAGAAAGCGCTGAAAGTCTTCCCTGTCCGGAAGCGAGCCGGGCGCCGGGACGATTCGACTTGAGCGTCACGTCAAGTTCTGAAACCTGATTGAGAGCGCGAGCGAGTCGAGCCCGAACCACACGAAGCAACTCGATTGGCGCCCTGCCGATTCGCTCGGTGCCCGTGAGAATGGAGCGGTCGATGACGGTCCGCAGCCGCTCCTCCTGGTACTGAATCTGACCGACGAGTTCTCCACGGTCAGGGATCAGAAACATCGCAGCCTGGGTAGGTGTCGAAGCTCTTCGATCCGCGATCAATTCGATCACGGAGGTGTCGACCTCATGGCCGATGGCCGCGATCAGAGGCGTTCGACAGGCAAAAGCCGCATCAGCCACGATGCGTTCGTTGAACGCCCAGAGGTCCTCACGTGAGCCTCCACCACGGGTGACGAGAATGGCATCGATGCCAAGTGAGGCCGCATTGAGATCAAGCCTCCTGATCGCTTCGGCGATCTGCCCGGGGGCATCATCACCTTGAACCCGGACGTCGATGACCAGGAACTCGACGCAGGGCAATCGGGTCGCTGCGGTGCGACGGACATCTTCGATCGCCGCCCCGGTCGCCGATGTGACGACCGCGACTCTTCGAGGAAATGAAGGAAGCCGGCATTTGCGATCATCATCGAAATACCCCTCCCGTCGCAGTTCGGCACACAACGCCTGAAATCGTTCTTCGAGATTGCCAAGGCCTTTCTTGCGAATCGAGGAGGCATAGAACTGGGTCCGCCCCGCCGGTTGCCAATGCGAGATTCGCCCCTTGATGACCACCTCATCACCATTTCGCGGCTCGAAGCCGACTCGCCCGGCATCGGAGCGCCACATGACGCAAGAGACCACGGAATCATCATCCTTCAGGGAAAAGTACCAATGCCCCTGCTGTTTCAGATTGCTGAGCTCACCCACGACCTCCAGGGGCCCGGGAATGCCTTGTTCAAGAACATCCTTGACCCGTTGATTCAACGAGGAGGGCGTCAGCGGCGTGTTTTTTTCCGGCTTGGACCTGGGCGCCACGTCCTCAATGGGACGGGCCGGGGAAGTCGTCTGGGGCGTCACGGATTTCTTCAGATCTTCCGCCTGTTCGAAGAGTCCGCCGATCGCATCATCAGGATTGAATGGTTTGCGTGCCACGCCACTAAGATAGACGCAACACCGTGTCCAGTCCCGAAGACATCTCCGCGAACTTGCCATTGACCTCCATTCCGGGGATTGGTGACCGTATCGCTTCGCTTTTCCACCACCTGGGCATCCATCGGGCAGGTGACCTGATGAGGCACCTGCCCCTTCGCTACGAACACGAGCTTGCCGAACACACCCTCGCGGATGCGCGCCAGGCGGTGGAAGAAGGTGAGCAGGGCCTTCTTTCTGCTCGAGGCTTCGTCGCTGCGGTCAGACGCCAGCGGGGACGCTCGGGAAGAATCGAAGCCACCATCGAGGATGAGACGGGTACCGCACGTCTGGTCTGGTTCAATGCCGGTGGGTCGCGAACAAACTGCTTCCGGGTCTGGAAATCATGGTGACCGGCAAAGGATCGCTCTACCAAGGCCATCTGCAGTTTTCAAACCCACGGTTCACACTGATGGCCGATGAAGACACGGTGACACCGGAGCGGAGCGCCGCCATGCGACCGATCTATCCGGGCAGCGAGGAACTTGCATCGCCGAGAATCGAACGAGCGGTCAAGCATGTCCTTGAACCGATGTGCGCACAGATCGAGGACTCGCTTCCTGAGGCGTACCGCGAGGAGCGAAATCTCATCCCGCTGGGTCAGGCATATAAGTGGATCCATGCACCCGAAGACGAGGAGCAGGCCTTCCAGGCCAGACAGCGACTCGCCTTCGATGAACTCCTGCTGATGCAGCTTGGTGTGATGATGCGACGTCATCAGTTGCGAAAGACTCTGAAGTCACCGGCTCTCAGATGGGACGATGAACTGGATGCGAGAATTCGCGACAGATTCCCCTTTCCTCTCACTTCGTCGCAAAGCAGAGTGATCCGAGAGATCGCCCTGGATCTCTCGGAAACCGCCCCCATGAACAGACTGCTCCAGGGTGACGTCGGAGCTGGCAAGACCGCCGTCGCGCTCTATGGCATGCTGGCCGCGGTTGCCAGCGGGCACCAGGCCGCTTTGATGGCACCAACGGAGATTCTGGCAGAACAACATCTCGGGTCGATACGTGGCATGCTCGAAGAGAGTGATGTCACGGTCGAACTTCTGACGGGAAACCTTCCAGACCGGGTGCGAAAGCAGCGCCTTGAAAGAATCGAGGCCGGTGAAATCGACATCGTCATCGGCACGCATGCCCTGCTGACGAAATCAGTCCGATTCAAGAGTCTGGCCCTCGCCGTGATTGATGAACAACATCGATTCGGAGTCGCACAGCGTGCCGCGCTCCGAGAGAAGAGCCAGGACCAGGCGCTTGTCCCACATGTCCTGGTCATGACGGCGACTCCGATACCGAGAACTCTGTCATTGACTCTTTTCGGTGATCTTGATGTCTCGACCATCGACGAACGCCTGCCGGGAAGAACCGCACCCGTCACCAGAGTCGTCACGCAGGACAAACGCCCCGACGTCTACGGCTATCTCGCCCAACGACTCTCGAACGGAGATCAGGGCTACGTGGTGGTACCTGCGATCGATGAATCGAGAGCGGTCTTGCAGACGTCCATGGCCACCTCGAGTACCTCGCCGACGGACCTCTTGAGAACTGCACGATAGAAGCGATGCATGGTCGACTCGATGCCGTCGAACGTGATTCGGTCATGAGCCGCTTCCGCTCCGGAGAGACTCAATGTCTCGTCGCCACGGTGGTCATCGAAGTCGGCGTCGACGTACCCAATGCGACCATGATGGTGATCGAACACGCCGAGCGATTCGGGCTGGCACAGTTGCACCAGCTGCGGGGCCGGGTGGGCCGTGGACTGAAGGAGTCGGTCTGCGCCCTGGTGGGTGCTCCGACGACGGACGAAGGGCAGAGAAGGCTCGAAGCGATCGCCTCGACGGACGATGGATTCAAGATTGCCGAACTGGACCTCGAGATCAGAGGTCCCGGAGAACTGTTCGGAGCACGCCAGTCGGGAATGCCCCCCGCTGCTGGTCGCCGATCTTCTGAGAGATGGCGCTCTGCTCAATCAGGCCCGCCACGATGCGGCGGCCTGGATCGACCGGTCTCCCGATCTCGCCGGAGAGAGTGAGGCGCTTCTGAGAAGAAAACTGCTGCTTGTCTACGGAGCCGCACTCGGCCTGGGCGACGTCGGTTGAAGATGAACTGACACGCTATTGTCATGTCATGAGCATGAACCACGATATCGCCCGGCGTTATCGCCGATGCCGCCGCCATACTCGAGATCACCGGTGCGAACGCATTTCGAGTGAATGCGGTCACCAAGGTGGCGCGGCTTCTCGAGGAGATGCCCGAGGATATCGGCGCCTTGGCCGATGACCCCAAGGCTCTCGCCGGGATCGACGGGATCGGAAAGTCAAGTGCGGAGAAGATCTCCGAATTCTCGAAGACAGGAACCATCAAGGATTTCGACGAGCTCAAGGCCTCGATTCCCCAGGGGTTGATTGACGTGCTGGCACTTCCCGGGCTCGGCCCCAAGACGGTCGGCCTGCTGTGGAAGAAAGGTGACGTGACCGATGTCGAGTCACTCGAGAGAAAGATCGACTCCGGGGAACTCGCCGACATTCCACGAATGGGAAAGAAGACGCTCGACAACATCAAGGATGCCATTGAATTCTCGAGACGAAGCGCCGGTCGCTTGCGACTTGGAGACGCGATGCCCCTCGCAGAACGTCTTGTCGAACGAGTCGCGAACGCCGAAGGCGTGACACGAACGGCCTATGCAGGCAGCCTCAGGCGGGGGTCGCGAAACGATAGGAGACATCGACATACTCGCCGCGGCGAATGACCCGAAGACGGCGACTGAAGCGCTCACGTCACTCCCAGATGTCGAGAAGGTGCTGCTTTCCGGAGACACCAAGACGAGCGTGCGACTTGAACAAGGCGTTCAGGTGGATCTTCGCATCGTTCCGGAATCCATCTTCGGAGCAGCCATGATGTATTTCACAGGCAGCAAGGAACACAATGTGATGCTTCGCGAGCGTGCGATCGAACGAGGGCTGCGACTGAACGAATACGGTCTTTTCGCAGATGACGGCGAGAAGGAACCCCCACAGAATAGAGGCATGACTCCTGTGGCAGCCGAACGCGAGCAGGACATCTACGAGGCGCTTGAGTTGAAGTTTCTCCCACCAGAACTGAGGGAGGAGATACAGAGCCCTGATGCTCTGATTCCAGACGATCTCGTCACCATCGACGGCGTCAAGGCGGAGCTGCATGCTCATACCATCGCCAGTGATGGATCGATGACGCTTGAGGAGCTGATCGCACAAGCACGAAGCAGAGGATTTCACACTCTTGCCGTGACCGACCACTCCAAATCCAGCGTCCAGGCGAACGGCCTGTCCGTTGAAAGACTGCTTGGGCACATCGACGACGTCCATCAGGCGAACCAGCGGCACGCCGACATCACCGTCCTGGCCGGAAGTGAAGTCGACATTTTGGCGGACGGCTCACTCGACTACGACGATGAGATTCTTGAAAGACTTGACTGGGTCATTGCCAGCCCCCACTCGAGCCTTCGGCAGGACACGCAGAAAGCGACGAAACGCATTCTGAAAGCCATCGAACACCCACTCGTCCATGCCATCGGACATCCGACAGGACGACTGATCAATGAACGTGAAGGTCTGTCGCCGGACATGGCACAGCTGCTCGCTGCAGCACGCGAGCATGACACCGCACTTGAACTGAACGCCAATCCATGGCGACTTGACCTCCGAGATCGCCACGTGCGCATGGCACAGGAAGCTGGCGTCCTGGTCACCATCGACACCGATGCTCATGGCCCGGCGGACTTCGATCTGCTCAGGTACGGCATCATGACCGCACGCCGAGGAGGACTCAGTCGCTCGCTCTGCCCCAATTGCTGGGATGAAGAACGACTTCTCGACTGGATTCGCTCCAAACGCTGACTCAGAAGCCGATGCCGTTCTTCTGGCCCTGCTTGGTCACGTCCGCGGTCTTGGTCCAGACCTCGAGACCGGTGTTGGGATCGGTCAAGGTCAGACGAAATGTGTAGGTCACCTGTTTGGTGGAACCTGCATTACGCCTGATCTGAGTGATCTTTCCTGACAATGTGTAATCAGGCTCGACGTCTGGTTGCGTTCCCGATTCGAATGATCGACGCCGAACCTCTTCCAGAGCGGCTTCGTCTTCGGTGTACTTTCCATAGGCGGTGATGGTCTGAGCCTGGCCTGAATTGACCAGCTGTTCACGCATTCGGTACGTCATTTCCCCGACGTCGAACTGGGAACTTGTGTCGTTGACGATCGGATTGATGAGAAGTCGCGCCGGCTGATGCGGCGCACGCTTCAGTATCCCCGTTGAGATCATCGACTGAAGCATCTCGCTCGACGCACGTTGCAGATCCTGGATGTCGACGTCACCGACACTGACCACCGATTGCGTTCCACCGGTCTCGATGTACTTGCCACCCGACTGACAGCCCGTGCCGACGAGGATCGTTGAACCGATCAACAACGTTGTGATTTTTGAATTGTTCTTCATTTGCTTGCTCCGTGGAGGTCGTGGTTGGTCAGTTGGTACGTCGAACCTGCAACTCGAACGTACGAGCCGAATCATTTGGTGCGACTGAGGAGATCATCGAAGTGCCACCTGAGGCAATCGCGGCACTCTGCCATGTCGAACCGGAAGACATCAACATCCCATCGGCATCAAGCCACTCGAAACGATAGGAGAAGTTCCGATAGGAA
>CASICI010000034.1 GCA_949373145.1 uncultured Phycisphaerales bacterium | reverse complement strand
AGGGCCGCTCAACACCGGCGTCCTCGACTTCGACGGCGATGATCGCAAGGAGCTCCTGGTCGCGGACCGGAACTTCATCCGTGCGCTTCGCTACGATCGCAACGAACCGGGTTCCACCGCGGGTGGCTGGCGAGTGGTGGATCAGATCAACGCTCCGCGAACCGACATCGCGTTGGTCGCACTGGAAGTCCTCGACGACCAGACCATCGCTGCGGCTGATCAGGAGAACGGACACATCGTGCTCTTCGAGCAGGACGAGACCGGCGCCTGGAAGGCCGGTGACACCATCACGCTGCGAGGCTTCCGTTTCGACGACCTGCGCACGGCCAAGCTGGGTGATTCCAAGAGGGAACTGCTCGCCGTGGGTGATGCGGGCTTCGCCGTGGTTCGCCTGTCCGGCTCACGGGCCAAGCTCGCCGAGGTGGGCAGCTGGCGACCGGAGGTGATCCAGGAGCTTCCCCACGAACTCGGTTCAGGAGACCTCAACTCCGATGGCCTGACCGACATCGTGGTGCTGGACGCCGGCACTCAGACGGCGCGTATTCTCGCGCTTTCGGAGGCACGTCGGATTCTTCCCGCCACGTCCTTTGAAATCTTCGAGTCACGGATTTTCAGTGGCGGTGAACCTCGTAATTTCGAACCTCGCGAAGTCCAGGTCGTGGACCTCACCGGAGATGGCCGGGATGACCTGGTGCTGCTCGCACACGATCGAGTGCTGCTCTATCCCCAGGACAGCCCGGACACCGCCTCCGGCACCGAATGAATCGTGTCACAGTCACCGCCCCACCACCACGCCCGCGTCAGCCGGGTCATGGTTGCATGGCGTGACGGAAAATTCGCCCGAACTGAAACTCCTGACTTGCCATCGTTCATGCGAACGGAAATGATGTTCGAGGAGTATCAACACCATGACATCGGTGGAACCATCAAAGCGCGCCCTGCCTGAAGAGCGCATCCTTCCGGTCGACAGACGGCGATTCATGGGTCTGACGGGAATGGTTCTCGGTCTGGGATTCGCAGGACTTCGCAGCTCCACGGGAAGCGGCCCGTCCTCCCGGAAACAGCAAGACGTCGCCCGATCCGTGGGAGGCTGGTACGGCCCGCTCAAAAAGGATCCAGCGGGCGTTCTGGATCTCCCCGAAGGGTTTCACTACAAAGCTTTCAGCGCGTTCGGGGAAGAGATGGACGACGGGTTGCTGGTGCCCGCGCAACACGATGGCATGAGTGCCTTTCCCCTGGACGATCGACACTGCCTGATTCTCCGAAACCACGAACTCAACACCAACGTCACCGGTCGCTTCGGCGCCTTCGGTCTCGACAATGAACGTCTGGACAGAGTTGACACGGACCTGATCTACGACCTCGGGACGAAGGAGGGAACCCCGGTTCCCGGTGGCGTCTCCACCGTGATCTTCGATCTGGAGGCGAACGCGCCGGTGAAGCAGTGGCTTTCGCTCGCGGGGACCGGCCACAATTGTGCGGGCGGCCCCACACCCTGGGGAAGCTGGTTGAGCTGCGAGGAATGGACCCAGAAGCGCGATGCCTTGCATGCGCGGGACCATGGCTACGTCTTCGAGGTTCCCGCCACGAGCACAATGGGCCTGGTGCCTGCCGTTCCGATCAAGAGCATGGGTCGTTTTCTGCATGAAGCGGTGGCCGTTTCTCCACGGGGAGATGCGGTCTATCTCACTGAAGACAGGGGCGACAGCGCCCTCTATCGATATCTCCCAGACACCCCCGGCAAGCTCGCGCAAGGTGGGCGACTCCAGGCGTTGATGATTCGCGAGCGCCCCAGCTTCGATACACGCAACTGGGCCACCCAATCAGGCACCACCTTTCTTCAGGGGCAGTCGTTCGAGACCGCGTGGTTCGACCTCGAGAACATCGATGCACCCGATGATGACCTCCGATACCGGGCGTTCGCCGCAGGCGCGGCCCGCTTCGCACGGGGCGAAGGCATCTGGCATGGTGGGGACCGCGTGTACTGGGCATGCACGACCGGTGGTCGCGCACAACTGGGGCAGATCTTCACATACGTGCCGAGTCCCTTCGAAGGAACCGCACGGGAGAATGAATCCCCCGGCCGCCTGGAACTCTTCGTTGAATCGAGTGATGAAGATCTGATCGGCAATGCGGACAACCTCACGATCGCTCCAAGCGGAGACCTCTTCGTGTGCGAAGACAGTGCCGCTCAGGACGGACTGACACGCATCACCCCGACCGGTGAGATCGAACGGTTCGCCGCCAACAGATTCAACGACAGCGAGCTTGCCGGGGTGTGCTTCAGCCCGGACGGTGGCACACTGTTCGTGAACATCCAGTCACCGGGCAGGACCTTCGCCATCAAGGGACCCTGGCGAACTGCGTGACCTCGGAGCGGATCAGTCGGATGCCATGCGACGCCACGGGATCACCCCGATGCTCAGGCGTCCTGAACCCAGCCAGCCAGTCGGTGTCGACGGATCAAGAAGATCATGCAGCCGATGAAGGCCAGTCCGGAGTTCAGTAGGAAGACTTCCGAGACACCGAAACCGAAGACTTTCGTCCAGACCGCGTAGAGCACCGCGCCGACGGTCATGAATGCGAAGGAGATCGCATTGGCGGTTCCCAGATACCGTCCCCGCTCGTCATCCGGAGCACGAGCCTGGATCAAGGTCCAGAGCGGAATCAGGTAGAAACCGGCACAGAATCCGCCGCCCGCGGCGAGTCCGGCCAGAAGCCAGAAATGCACCGGAACGATTCCGATCAGAAAGAAGAAGACCGTCATGCCTGCGGCACCAAGGGGAACGTGGATCGCTTTCACGCCGTCTTTTGAAAGCCAGCCGCAGAGTGCCGAACCGATGCCGCTGAACAGACCGAGCACGGACACGAGTGCGATGGCGCGCACGGGGCTCAGATTCTCCCCGGCAGGCGCGAGCGCCTTCTGAAGGTCGGGCAATGCAGACAACGAAATCATCCCGATGAGCCAGAAGCCGGCCCAGGCGAGGGCGACCCCGAGGATCGGTCCCTTCGACATCTCACGCAGGGATGGGATGTAGGTCGCGAAGGGATTCCAGCCAACGCGAAGTCCGGGATCCTTGGCGTTGAGTCGAGGAATGAAGAACGTCGGGACCAGGCCCAGCAGTGCGAAGAAGATGATGAAGACTCCGGGAACCCAGACCAGGTCGTAACTCGTTCCCTGAGGAGCGTAGAGCTCGGAGACGATCGCACCGATCAGACTGCCGGTGACGATCGCGATCTGAGTGGACATCGAGATCCACCCATTGGCCGGGCCCAGGCGACGTCGGTCGACGAGTTCCGCGATCACCCCGTACTTCACCGGGCCGTAGAACGCACTCTGCGTCGCGATGAGCACCAGAGTGAGCAAGGCCAGCGTCACACTTTCGTAGGCGAATGCAAAGAGCGCCAGGACCGCGCATGGTGTCTCGATCGCTTTCAGAATGATCATCAACGTCCGCTTGGAATACCGGTCCGCGATCTGCCCACCCCAGCCGGAGAAGATCAGAAATGGAATCGTCAGACACAGTCCGACGATCGGGGTGCCCACGGTGGTGCCGACTTTGGTGGCGGCCCAGATTCCACCGATCGCAACCGACACCGAGATCAGGCTTCGAAGGATGTTGTCGTTCATCGCACCCGCGAACTGCATCACCATCAGGGAGCAGAATCCGGAGTTCCAGACTTCCCGAGTGCCGTCCTGTTCGGAAGGATCGGCGCTGGTGGCGTGTTCGGAGAGTTTGTCCATGGGTTTACTTTGTACCCGAAGCAAGAAGGACGCGTTGTGAAGTATCTTGAGACGGGAGCCCAATCATGCTGAAACCAATCGATCGACGTCAACTCATCGCCCGACTCGCACTGCTGGGACTCAGCAGTACGGGATTGAGCACGCTTGCAGCCTGCCAGGGACCACCAACGGGCGCGGCCGCCTCACGCCGCAAGCACCATGCCGTGCGATACAAGAACGGCGCCGTCGCAGCCGACCACCCATTGGCCTCCGAAGTCGGGGTGGATGTTCTGCGGGCCGGAGGCAACGCAATCGATGCTGCGATCGCCGTCAATGCCACGCTTGGTGTCGTGCGCCCCTACTCCTGTGGACTTGGTGGCGGAGGTTTTCTCGTCGCACATGACGAGCGAACAGGCCGCAGCTGGGCGATGAATGCCCGTGAGACCGCTCCCAAAGGGGTCTGGGAAAGTTACTTCACGGACCTGAGATCGTCAGGCGGACCGGAGGGTGCCTCCCGCTATGGCGGACATGCGGTGGCCGTGCCGGGCACCCCCAATGGACTTTTTCTGGCGCACCGAACGCACGGAACGATGTCGATGTCGAGACTGCTCGCACCCGCGGCGGAGATCGCCCGCGACGGCTTCGAAGCGGACGCCAGCCATGTCGGCGCCGTGAACTCGCTTGCCGGTGTTCGAGCGCGTCTACCCTGGACGAAAACGATCTCACAATGGACCTGGAAACAATGGTGCCTTGAGGGAACGGTCGAAGTCGGCTCGAAACTCTCTAACCAGGCGCTTGCAGACACCCTCGATGCACTGGGACGACACGGCATCGATGCCTGGCGCAGCGGGACCATTCCGACGGGATTGGCACGAGTGGCACGAGCATCTGGCGGAAAGCTGAACGTCGCGTCGCTGGCCGAGTATCGGGCGGATGAAATCAAGCCCCTGACACTTGAAAACCGTTTCTTCGGAGCCACCATCGTCACGATGCCACCGCCTTCCAGCGGAGGCATCGCGATCGCTCAGATCCTCGCCACCTACGAACGTCTCCTCGAGGCGGCGGGCCGCCCTTCCCTGGACTCCGCGATGGGCCGTCATCTGCTGATCGAAGCGATGAAACCGGCATTCGCCCTGCGAGCCAGATACCTGGCGGACCCTGCCTTCGCACCGGTTCCAGTGGATGAACTTCTTGAAGAGGCTCTGATTGAAAAGATGGTGTCCGAAATCGAAACGGATCGTGCGCGAACCGCGCAGGAGATCGACGATGGACTCCAGCTTCCGGACGACGAAGGAACCAGTCATCTCTGCGTCATCGACGGCCAGCGACACGCGGTCGCCTGGACCTCGACCATCAACGGAACATTCGGGTCATTCGTGGGCGATCCGGAGAGTGGGATCCTCCTGAACAACGAGATGGATGACTTCACGACGATTCAAGGCGAAGCCAATCTGTACGGCCTGCGGCAATCGGACTGGAATCTGCCCGTGCCGGGGAAGCGTCCGCTTTCAAGCATGTCGCCGACCATCCTGCTCGATGAAGACGGATCGATCGAAGCGATCGCAGGAGCCTCAGGTGGGCCCAGAATCATCAGTGCGACCCTTCAGGTCCTTCTCGGAATGAGCTACGGGGATCTTGATGCGGCGACTGCGATCGATCGCTCGAGAGTCCACCATCAATGGCGTCCCGATTCAATTCGATATGAAGAGGACCACTCACAAGCGGGCTCCGACTGGCGAACATCGCTTGAGAACATGGGCCACACATTCGACGACGCACCTCGCGGCGTGGCCGTGGTGCAGGCGATCAGAGTGCACCCGGATGGGTTCGATCCTGCTTCGGATCCCCGAAAACTCGGCGTCGCGGCAGGATATTGAGCGACAGGAAAGACCCACTCAACGCAACAACGCCCCGATCGAAAGAGATCGGGGCGTTGCGTTGAGTCATTGCGGATGAGAGGGCTCGAACCTCCACGGGATTTTACTCCCACTAGAACCTGAATCTAGCGCGTCTGCCAATTCCGCCACATCCGCGACGGGCTGCAGATGGTACCGCGCTCACCGGCTCACGCAAGCGAGTCGGCACGAAAACAGGTGTCAATCCACTTTCTCGGTCTCTTCTTCAGTCTTCGGTGCGGGGACGGGCATGCGGTTGTGCACGACCTTGCCGCGGATCTCAGCGAAGAGGTCCTGATGCTCTCGAAGGAACTGCTTGGCGTTTTCACGCCCCTGACCGAGACGGACGTCACCGTAGCTGAACCAGGCGCCGGCCTTCTTGATGACGTTGTCTTCAACGGCAAGGTCGACGAGATCACCCGAAACGGAAATACCTTCGTTGAACATGATGTCGAATTCAGCCATCCTGAAGGGTGGCGCCATCTTGTTCTTCACGACCTTGGCGCGAACACGGTTTCCGACGTTCTGGTCACCATCCTTGATGGCGCCGATGCGACGAATGTCGATTCGAACCGAAGAGTAGAACTTGAGTGCACGGCCGCCGGTGGTGGTCTCGGGGCTTCCGAACATGACACCGATCTTCTCACGCAACTGGTTGATGAAGATGACGATGCAGTTGCTCTTGGCGATGGCGCCGGTCAGCTTGCGCAACGCCTGACTCATCAGACGTGCCTGAAGACCCATGTGGCTGTCGCCCATTTCGCCTTCAATTTCAGCTCTTGGGATCAACGCGGCGACGGAGTCGATCACGATCACATCCACTGCATTCGAACGAACCAGCAGTTCACAGATCTCGAGCGCCTGCTCGCCGGTGTCGGGCTGGCTGACGAGAAGCTCATCGAGGTTGACTCCGAGTCGCTTGGCCCAGGATGGATCCAACGCGTGCTCGGCATCGATCATGGCGGCCACGCCACCATCCTTTTGAGCATTGGCCATGACCGTCAGTGCGAGCGTGGTCTTACCGGATGACTCCGGACCGAAGATCTCGACGACACGACCTCGTGGCAGACCACGTCCACCGAGGGCGAGGTCCAGGCTGAGGGTTCCGGTCGACACTGCAGGAATGATGGGAATCGAATCATTGTCGAGACGCATGATCGAACCGCCGCCATAGGCTTTCTCGATCTGCCCGAGCGCACGGTCAAGGGCTTGCCGACGACCGGCTGTTTCCTTGTTGTCTTCCGACGCAGCGGCTTTCGAGGCGCCTTTGGCTGGCTTGGAGGTGGATTTGGAAGTGGACTTGTTGGACTTGCTCGATGTCGTCATCTTGGCCTCTGTAGGGAGCGTTGCGGGTTTCATTCGGACATTCCTTGCCGTTGCGTTCATCCTTGAACCGATCCAAGTGTTCGCCGCTCCCGAGAACGGCGGTTTGTTCGGTGTTCGTCAGGGTACGCTCTGAGTCGGCCCACCTGACGGATGTTCGGTAGATTTTCGGGTGTTTTTTCCAACATACCCGCCCCGATCCGTCCGTTTGAGATCGGGAGAAAAACGTAAGGCACTGTAAAATCAGTAATTCGGTGTTGGGGCGCGATAGCTGCTGAGATCGATCGATTTGAAGAACTCGATGGTCTTTTCGATGCCCTGGCGCAGATGAATGCTCGGCTCCCAGTCCAATTCATGCTTTGCGAGCGAAATATCAGGCTTGCGCTGCAGTGGATCGTCCTCGGGAAGCTCACGAGATTGTTCGATGCGGGAACTGGACCCACTCAACTCGACGATGACCTCGGCAAGTTCTCGAATGGTGAATTCGGTGGGATTCCCGAGATTGACCGGCCCCGTGAAACCATCACGTGAATTCATCATGGCAAGCATGCCGTCAATCAGGTCGTCGACGAAGCAGAACGATCGCGACTGTGACCCATCGCCGTAGAGCGTGATCGTCTCGCCAGCGAGCGCCTGTCGGATGAAGTTGCTCACCACACGACCATCGTATGGATGCATGCGGGGTCCGTAGGTGTTGAAGATGCGAATCACCTTGATGTCGACCTTGTTCTGTCGGTGGTAATCGAACATCAATGTTTCAGCGGCCCGCTTGCCTTCGTCGTAGCAGGCACGAGGGCCGATCGGATTCACGTTGCCTCGGTAGGACTCCGGCTGCGGGTGAACCGAGGGGTCACCATACACCTCGCTGGTCGAGGAATGGAGGATCCGTGCATGGACGCGTTTGGCGAGGCCGAGCATGTTGATCGCCCCGAGCACGGAGGTCTTGATCGTCTTGATCGGGTTGTACTGATAGTGTCCGGGCGCGGCGGGACAAGCCAGATTGAAGATCTCATCGACCTCGAGCACGATCGGCTCGGTCACGTCGTGCCGGATCAATTCGAAGTTACGACAGTCAAGCAGATGCTCGACGTTCGATTTCTGCGAGGTGAAGAAGTTGTCCAGGCAGACCACGTCGTGTCCGCTTTCGACCAGGCGATCACACAAGTGTGAACCAAGAAACCCCGCGCCGCCAGTCACCAGAATCCGTTTCAACATGGGTACATGCCTCCGTGCAGGCACAAGTCTAGCCGCATCCAGACTTGACGTGCGGCGCTTTGGGCACGACTTTGACGGTCATGGCTTCAGAAAACACGCCCCGAACAGTCGTCGGAACCATGACCGGAACCAGCGTCGACGCACTCGATGTGGCGATTGCGCGGATCCATGGCACAGGCCTCGAGATGAGAGCCGAGCTGATCGCCGTCGAACAGACCCCTCTGGGCGAGCTCAAGGCCCCCTTGCGAGCCGCTGCCGACCAGACACCGATGTCGGCACTCGACTTCGCCCGACTCGCCCACCGTTTCGGACTGCTTCATGCCGAAGCGATTTCGTCGCTCACCGGGCGCCTGGGACTCATTCCGGACCTGATCTGCCTGCATGGCCAGACGGTGGCGCATGACCCACCGGTCGGCTGGGCGCTGCTCGACACCACCCCCCTGCTTTCGCACTTCGAGTGCACGATCGTCACCGAGCTCAGACACCTCGACATGGCACACGGTGGCCAGGGCGCGCCGATCAGCCCGCTCGCGGACTGGATCCTCTTCCGAGGCGAACGCCCTCGAACGATCGTCAACCTAGGAGGCTTCTGCAACATCACCAGTCTGCCGGGATCGCCGGGTGGCTGGAACCAGGTCACGGGGCGGGACCTGTGCCCCTGCAACCATCTTCTCGACGAGGGCGCTCGACGTTGGCTGGACGCCTCGATGGACCTCGATGGCCGCAAGGCGATGGCAGGCACCGCCGACCGCGCTCTGGCCATGGAACTCGCTGAAACCCTGGGGGCGAACCGGGACGACATCAGTGAACCGACACGAGCGCTCGCCCAAGGCGATGAAGGCCGAGACTTCCTCGATCCACTTGAGAGCCTCCCCGTCGTGGAAGACCGACTGGCCACACTCACCAGCGCGCTTGCCATCAGAATATCCCGGGCCGTCACCGCTGATGAGGAACTCGTTCTCTACGGAGGCGGGACCTTCAACCAGGCGCTGGTCGATGACATTTCAGACATCCGGACGCCGGCGCCGACCTGCACGGGGCTGAAAGGCGTGCCTCCGAGTGCACGAGAGGCGCTGGTCATGGCGGTGCTGGGGGCATGCGCCCAGGACGGAATCATGATCACCTCTTCAGGTGACTCATCAGATCGTCCGAACGTGGGCCACCTGACCGGGAAATGGCTGCAAAGTGCCCCCTAGGCCGTATTTCTTAACATGAACCCGCGTCTTTTCTTAACATGTCCATGTTCAAATCACCACGTTTTGAATGAACAATCGACGGCATCATGAGCGCGACAACTCGCGCTCACGAGTCATCAAGACTGGAACACACGTGTCTGATCAGTACATCCTCATCGTCGAAGATGAAATCGAAATCGCGGAACTCGTCGAGTTCCATGCACGACGTGACGGCCTGCAGACCAAGGTGGTCCATTCCGGAAAGACGGCTTTGGAGACCATCGCCAAGGAAACCCCCAGCGCGGTCGTTCTCGACCTGATGCTCCCGGACGTCGACGGCCTTGAAGTCCTCAGAAGACTTCGGCGCTCGGAGACGAATGCAAAGCTGCCCGTCCTGATCGTCTCCGCGAAAGGCGAGGAGTCGGACGTGCTGGTGGGCATCGAACTTGGAGCGGACGACTACATCACCAAACCGTTCAGTCCCCGGATTCTCATGGCCAGACTCAAGAACGTGCTGAGACGGTACGGTCACGAAACGGACCACAAAAGCGATGTTGCGGAGAGCCTCGTCCTGTGCAACGGACAACTCGTGATCGACCCCGCACGGCACGTGGTCACACTGCATGCCGAGGAGATCGAGCTCACCCTCACCGAATTCGGAATGCTCCAGTACCTCGCGGCCCGTCCGGGGTTCGTCCGAACCAGAGAGCAGATCATCTCCGCGGTGCACGGACGAACCACCGTCCTCTCGAGCAGGACGGTCGACGTCCACGTCACCGCGCTTCGGCGAAAGCTCGGCACGATCGGCAATTGCATCGAGACTGTCCGGGGTGTGGGATACCGTTTCGCGGAAGCAAGCGAGCAGTCGCCCGAAGACTGACGGATCCGAGAGTCCTCGCGAAAGGATGTTGCTAGGCTGACTGGTGGACTCCTCGAAGATCGTACGAGCACACGATGAAACGACGCGCCTTCACATCCCTGCTGCCCTTCTACGCCCTGCTGCGAACCAGTCTTCTGGTCGGGTTCTTTCTCGGCTTGCTGTGGCTCTCCACGGGCGAAGGTGCCACTCTGATCATGCTGCCTGCGATCCTTGCGGGAAGCATCATCATCCTGCTCTCGTGGCGCCGGGCACACCGGAACCACCGTGAATTTCGCAGACTGCTGGAGGGCGCCACCAAGTTCTCCAACAACGACCTGACGTTTCGAATCCAGCCGACCGGGGAACCGCAGTGGGATCGGCTTTCGATCTGCATGAATCGAATGGCCAGGACACTCCAGGATCAATTCGAGACCCTGCGCAGTGAACGCACCGAACAGAACGCGATTCTCGAGTCGATGGCGAATGCCGTGCTTGCGATCGACACCCAACACCGTCTGATGACCTGCAACAGGTCGGCGGAGGAACTGTTCGACCTGGACGAGGATGCCAAGGGACGGTTGCTCGAAGAGGTGCTCAGGGAGCCTGGGATCCACGGACTGGTCAACGGGATGTTCGAGGGCAGTGAACTCAAGAGCACCGAATTCGAATCGAACGTGCTTCCGGGACGCCGCCTCTCGGTGCTCGGGCAACTCATGTTCTCACCGAACAAGGATCCTCTCGGCGTGGTGCTCATCGTCGACGATGTCACCGACATCCGAAGGCTGGAGCGGATGCGATCGGACTTCGCCGCCAACGTCAGCCATGAACTCAGAACTCCGATCACCTCGATCCAGGGCTATGCCGAAACTCTGGAGGAGCTTGGCCCCAAGGACAGCAAAGAGTCTGCCCGTTTTCTCTCGATCATCCGCCGCAATGCCGATCGACTCGGAATCATCATCGAAGACCTGCTCACTCTGGCCAGCCTGGAAGGACCGGGCCAGCTCGAAGAGGCCTCACTGGAGAGCATGACCGTCCGACATCTCTTCGGGGAGCTGCGGGATCGTATGAACAGACTGGCCGAAGAGCATGCGGTCACCCTCGTCTTGAAGGGCTCTGAGCGACTGGAATTCCTCTCGAAAGGCGACTTGATCGTGGAGGCGCTGAGCAATCTCGTCTCGAACGCGATCAGGTACGGACCAGACTCGGGCGCCGTCACCGTGACTGCGTCCGGAGACGCAGACCGCATCAGCTTCACGGTGCATGATGAAGGGCCGGGCATCCCGGAACGACACCTTCCCAGGTTGTTCGAGCGGTTCTACCGGGTCGACACGGCACGTTCACGGTCGGCCGGAGGCACCGGCCTCGGACTGGCGATCGTCAAGCACATCGCCCTGGCCCATGGTGGGGACATCGCGGTTGAGAGCGAAATGGGGGTTGGGAGCACCTTCACATTGCAAATCCCCCACAGAAGCGATGAGAGACCGATTCCAAACGCCAGCCACATCGTTTCTTAACACATCAAGTCAAGAATTCGTTCATCCTTCATGCCGAACCAGTCAGTGGAGACTGGCCAATCCACGACCGCAAACGACCAATGCGAGACAGATTCATGACACGTCCCTTTCTTTCAGTGTTCCTTGCCGGAGTGACTCTTGCCCTGACCATGGCCGCTGGGTCGAGCCAGGACTATCGAAGACTCCGCGGAGCGATCCTGATCGATGGCTCGAGCACCGTCTATCCCATCACCGAGGCCGTGGCGGAGGAATTCTCTTCGGAAGCCCCCCGAGTCAAGACCACGGTCGGGATCTCAGGAACCGGCGGTGGCTTCAAGCGATTCGCAGCCGGTGAGACCGACGTCTCGAATGCCTCCCGTGCCATCAAGGCCAAGGAAGTCGACGCCTGCACCAAGAGTGGCGTTGAACTCATCGAGATCCCCGTGGCCTATGACGGGCTGACGATCGTCCTCAACAAGGCCAACGACTGGGTGGACCATCTCACGGTCGACGAACTGAAGAAGATCTACCTCGCGAGTTCCTCCGCCAAGACATGGAGTGATGTCCGTGCCGGCTGGCCCGACAAGGCGATCAAGGTCTACTCACCGGGAACCGACTCCGGAACCTTCGACTACTTCAAGGAAGTCGTCGCGAGCAAGACCGACTCCATTCGCAGCGACATGCAGGTCTCGGAGGATGACAACGTCCTCGTCCGTGGAGTGGCTGGCGACGAAGCCTCGATCGGTTTCTTCGGATGTGCCTACTACTTCGAAAACGCAGGCCAGTTGAAGGCCTGCCCGATCATCAACAAGGAAGGCAAGGCCGTCATGCCCAACAAGGGCACGATCGAAAGCGGAGCCTACAACCCCTTCAGCCGCCCACTCTTCATCTACGTCAACAAGACGTCCGCGGAACGCCCCGAAGTTCAAGGCTTCATCGGGTTCTATCTCGAGAACGCCGGTGAGTTGTCGGAGGAAGTCGGCTACGTCCGTCTCCCCGACGAGATCTACGAACGCTGTCGTGCGAATTTCAAGAACGGACGGACCGGGACCCAGTTTCTCAAGGACGGCGAAAAGGTCCACGGCCCCCTGCCTGCGATCTACAAATGACCCTTGCAGCCACAGCGGGACCTGTTCCCACGGTGTCTCACGGCGCTCTCGTCAGGTTTTCTTCAGATCCTGACAAGACCTGCTCCCAGCTTCGATCTTGAGTAGTCTTTGACCGAATCCACGTCACCCCGAGCGCACACGATGTCATTCGAGGAATCCGCAAAGAAGTTGAAGGCTCTGACCGGCGGCGCCGGAAAGCCCAGAAACCGTCGCCTGCTTCAGTTCAGGGAACGGTTGATCAGGCTGTTCGTGCTTGGTTGCGCCATCTTCTCGGTCGCCACGACGGTCTCGATCATCTTCGTCCTTTCGAGTGAAACGCTTTCGTTCTTTAGAACGAACACGTCGGTCGCCTCGGAGTCGACCACCCTCGCGGTCACGCAACGACAGAAGGACGAGGCGACGACGCTCGAGAATTGGCGAGTCGTCGATTCGACGCCACGTGAATCACTCTTGAAAGAGGGTGACTTCAAGGCGATCACCACGGATGCGGGAACGATCCTCGTCTCAAGCGACGAACTTGCGAAGGCCGATGCTTCCAATCCGAAAGTCACCGGTTGGAAGGAGACCGGACCCAGACATGCCGAGGTCGGTCTGGGCGAGTTCCTCGGTGGCACGGAATGGAACCCGCTGCTGGGCGAGGAGAAGAAGTTCGGGATCTGGCCGTTGATCTCGGGCACTCTGCTGATCACGGCGATCGCCGCGGTCTTCGCCCTCCCGATCGGTCTCATCACCGCGATCTTCCTCTCGGAATACGCACCGGAAAGGCTCAGAAACACGGTCAAACCCATTCTCGAAGTGCTGGCCGGCATCCCCACCGTGGTCTTTGGTTTCTTCGCCCTGACCGTGCTGACACCCGGGCTCAACTGGATGGGCGCGCTGTACAACGACCTGGCCAATGGCTCGGTCATCTTCGACACCTACAACGCGATGGCGGCAGGACTGGCGGTCGGGATCATGATCCTTCCGATCGTCTCCAGTCTCGCGGAAGACGCCCTTCGGGCCGTGCCAAAGAGTCTTCGTGATGGAGCCTTCGCCCTGGGCGCGACCAGGCTGGACGTCTCGCTTCGAGTCGTCGTCCCCGCCGCACTCAGTGGCATCATGGCCTCGTTTCTCCTGGCCATCACCCGAGCGGTCGGCGAAACGAT
>CASICI010000033.1 GCA_949373145.1 uncultured Phycisphaerales bacterium | reverse complement strand
AGATCAGGAAGAAGGCGGTGATGACGGTGATCGCGGTCACCGTCAGCTGAATGATGTCGTTCGCGCCACCGTCGAGAAAGCGTTCGAGTTGGTTCACATCATCTGAGAGAACCGCGAGAAGCCCCCCCGTCGATCGATCTTCGAACCAGGTGAGATCGAGCCCCTGCACATGGTTGAAGACGTCCATTCTCGTCTCATGTTGAATGGATTGCGCCAGGTGTCGCCAGAGGACTCCGAACAGCCATTCGAAGAGGGACTCGAACGTCCAGATGATCGCGGTGAGCACCCCGAGAAACACCAGCTGCATGAAGGGATCGGAAATGCCGATGCGCGCGACGATCGAATCCTGTTTCTCGACCACCACGTCGACGGCGGCACCGATGATGAACGGCGGAGCAAGATCGAAGATCTTGTTGAGGATCGAACACGACGTGGCCAGCAGAATGTTCCGCCGAAAAGGACGGGCGTACTTGAGCAGTCGAAGAAGAGGAGTGTGAATCATGTGTTTCGAATGTATATGATATCGTGCGAGGCACGCGCAGAGCTCTCGTCGCGAACCGATCTTAATGCAACGAAGCCAATCGCAATGCGGCGGACCTGACCGAAATCGGAATCCTCCTGAAGGAACGTGCGAAAAGATTGGATCCAGCGTCAACGATGCAGGACGATACTGACGAAGATCCATGAGAGCCAAGAACACCAGATCATGAAAGAGAGACCATGAAAGACATCCTTGAAGTACGCGGACAGCAGGCAATCGACATTCTGGGCCTTCTCAAACAGGTGGCGACCGACGAAGGAAACCTGCCACTCCATCCCATCCATGAAGAGACGCTGCTTGCCATGGCGGAACACCTTTTTCAGAACGAGGAGTACTCGACCACGAGCGAAGCGATGCCCCTGAAGGATGCCGGTGATGTGCTCCGGACCCAAGCCCTGCAGGAAGGCGTCATGAACATGGCCGGCATCCTGCCGTTTCTCGAGGAGGACGGTGAACAGGAACGAATCGCCGCGGTGGGACGACTGGGCGAAGCCATGGGGTTCGATCGAAAATTCACCAAACGACTGCACCAGTTGTCGCATGAGGCCGTGATGGGCCTGGCGCTGTGCCTGAATCGTCCGCTTTCGCTGGAAGTCGGCTCGCCACTCTGGAAGGGAATCCTGAAGCTGGCCGAGAGTGTCATTCACGTCGATGGAGACAAGAAGACTCTGGCCAGATACGAAGGCTATCGCGACATCGCACCGGACACGCTGGGTGGCACGTTGATCGCGTACTACAGAGACAATGATTTTCCGCTGCCGGGAACACCCGGCGCGTTCTTCTCGAACTCACTCTGGGTTCATGACATCCACCATGTCCTTGCGGGCTATCCGACCACACCACTCGGTGAAACCTGCATCGTCGCTTTCGACGGTGCCATGATGAAGATGGACATGGGCAAGGCGCTCATCGGATACATCGCACAGTTCCAGGTGGGCCTCCAGTTCGACAAGGGGCTTCGCACGTGGAAGAACCAGTTCAAACCGGAGGTCGTCATGCGTGCCTTCGAACGAGGTGGCGGGTGCAGCGTCGACTACCTCAAGATGGACTTCGATTTCGGTGATCTCTTCCTCAGACCATTGGCGGAAGTCCGGGAGGAATTCGGAATCGACCCGGAAGGCGCGCTCATCAACGGCCCCGAAGACAGCTGGTGCGGTGAATACGGCATCGTGGGTCAGCGCAGCAGTCCGGACCTGGTCGAGCGGAAGCAGAGCATGCTCGCGCGAATTCTCAAGGGACACAACACCAAGGACTGAATGCTCTTCGGCAGCTGCCCTGAGCCATGGACATGAAAAAGGGAGAAGCCCGGATGGGCTTCTCCCTGTGTTCTCGCGGCATCGAGTGATGCGATCGATCAATAACGGTAGTGGTCGGGCTTGAACGGTCCGGTGACGGGAACGTTGATGTACTCGGCCTGATCGTTGCTGAGCATGGTCATCTTCACACCGAGCTGATCGAGGTGGAGTCTGGCGACCTTCTCGTCGAGATGCTTGGGAAGCGTCACGACGCTGTCGAGATCGTAGGACTCCGAGTTCTGATGCAGTTCGATCTGCGCGATCACCTGATTGGTGAAGGACGCACTCATCACGAAGCTGGGGTGTCCGGTGGCGCAGCCGAGGTTCAGGAGGCGGCCTTCGGCAAGCACGATGATGGAGCGACCGCTGGGAAGCGTCCACTCGTCGACCTGGGGCTTGATGACGGTGCGAACCGCGCCTTCCATCGACTCGAGACCGGCCATGTCGATTTCGTTGTCGAAGTGACCGATGTTTCCGATGATGGCCTTGTCCTTCATGCGGGTCATCTGCTCGGCGGTGATGATGTTGAAGTTTCCGGTGGCGGTGATGATCAGATCCGCGGTGTCGAGCACGTCGTCGAGTCGCACGACGTCGATGCCTTCCATGGCGGCCTGAAGCGCGCAGATGGGATCGACTTCGGTGACCTTGACCTTGCAGCCCTGGCCGCGAAGACTCTGAACGCAGCCCTTGCCGACGTCTCCGTATCCACAGACGATCGCGGTCTTGCCGGAGAGCATGACGTCGGTGGCGCGCATGACGCCGTCGACGAGGGAGTGGCGACAACCATAGAGGTTGTCGAACTTGCTCTTGGTGACCGAATCGTTGACGTTGATCGCGGGGAAGAGGAGTTCTCCGGACTCGGCCATCTGGTAGAGGCGATGGACACCGGTGGTGGTTTCCTCGGTGACACCCTTGATGTTGGGTGCGGTCTTGGTCCAGTGACCGGGAAGCAGTTCCTGCAGGGAGGCCAGTGCTTCGAGAACGACCTTGAACTCCGCATTGTCGGAGGTCGATGAGTCGGGGACGGAGCCGGCGGCTTCGAACTGGACGCCCTTGTGGACCATCATGGTGGCGTCGCCGCCGTCATCGAGAATGAGGTTCGGGCCCTGGCCGTCGGGCCAGTTGAGTGCCTGGAACGTGCACCACCAGTATTCCTCGAGCGTCTCGCCCTTCCAGGCGAAGATCGGCACGCCGGCAGGCGCTTCAGGAGTGCCATTCGGTCCCACGGCCACGGCGGCAGCCGCATGGTCCTGAGTCGAGAAGATGTTGCAGCTTGCCCAGCGGACCTCGGCGCCGAGATCGACAAGGGTCTCGATGAGCACTGCGGTCTGGATGGTCATGTGCAGCGAGCCCGTGATACGCGCTCCGGCGAGTGGGTTCTTGCCTGCATGTTCCCTTCTCAAGGCCATGAGTCCGGGCATTTCATGCTCTGCGAGATCCATTTCCTTGCGACCGAACTTGACGGTCTCAGGGGAGAGATCGCTGACCTTGTAAGGGAGCGTGTTGATGAGGGGGAGCGATGTGCTCAGGAACGTATTCGTTTCGGTGGCAGGCAAGGGAGTTTCCTTCTTGAAACTGTGACTTGGAGCACGCGGATCACAGAGCGTGCCGTGGAGAAGAATGTGAGAGACACATGTTATCGGTCTTCATTCATCCGAACATCCGGATATATGGATGAGTATACCTTTGCTTCGCTGTGGAAGGCAAGTCGATACCGGTTTCTTTTCCGATTGTTCGTTAGTCTCAAGATCTTGAAAGACCATGTGGAGCAGGATTCAGATGCGAAAAACCCTTCCAAATCTCTGTGCAGGCCTGTTTGTGTTCGTGGCAGCAGTCCATGTGGGATGTGCTCCCAAGGGCCAACCTGACAATGCAGGGACGAAGACCACGCGGTATGAGATGGGACCTGCAACCACCTGCGCCCTGTCGAGCGAACCACTTTCAGGTCAGACCTCCGTTCGAACATTCGCCGGAGAACGAATCTTCTTTCGAAGTGAAGCCCAGGCAGCGGCGTTCGATGAAATGCCGGGAAGTGCGAAGCGAGTCATCGCAGGCAGTCAACTCCTCGATCGCCGAGGCGTCATCAATGCATACTGCCCCCTCTCGCAGGAACCACTCCCTCTGGACGCCGGTGTCGTGGAATACAGATCCGTCCTGATCGGATTCATCGATCAGAAGCATCTCGATCAGTTCAACGCGCTCCCGGAGGATGTCACGCTGAGAATCTGTGCGAGATACCTCCTCGAAGCGGATGGCGTCGCGAACGCTCGTTGTCCGATCACGGACGAGCTTCTGCTTCCCGACGCCCCGGTGTGGGAGGACGAACGATACAAGATCGCATTTTCGGACACCGCGGCACTGGCGACGTTCAATGCTCTGGCTCGTACCAGGAGAAATGAACTCACCGCGAGAATCATTCTTCCGGATCGGGGCGTCGCCAACGTGGTCTGCCCCATCACCGACAGACCGATTCGCCTCGATTCACCTATCATCAACATCGAAGGACGCGACATCGCGCTTCGAAACGTTGATGCCGCACGGGCATTCAATAAACTGACCCGAGCGGAACAAGTACGTTACGCTTACCCCGAAGACGAGCACTGATCCGTGCCGATTCGTACCGATTCGTACCAAGGAACACCACCATGACACGCCACATCAAAATCCTCACCATCTTCTCAGCGTTCATCGCAAGTCTCCTGCTCATGGGTGCTGCAACACAGGAATCGACCCAGAAACGTGTCGGCGACGCCTATCCACTGGCGAACTGCCCCGTCTCGGGAAGACCACTCGGTGACAATCCGATCGTGGTCGTGCTTTCAGAAACGCCTCGCGCCTCTGACAAGGGCCGCGAAGTCCGCTTCTGCTGCAACGGCTGCCGTGGAAACTTCGAGAAGGATCTGAAGACCAACCTCCCGGAACTGGACAAGAAGATCATCAAGGCGCAGATGCCCTACTACCCCTCAGGAAACTGCGTGGTGATGACGAGCGAGCCGATGGCTGCGCCCGACACTCCGGAAGCCATGACCGAAGGCACGAACGTGGTCATCGGTAATCGTCTGTATCGATTCTGCTGCAAGGCCTGCATCCGAAAGTTCAAGAAGAATCAGAAGAAGTACGACGACATGCTTGCGGAAATGATCATCAAGCAGCAGTCGGCGTCGTATCCTCTCGACGTGTGCGTGATCAGCGGACGGCCCTATGGCGCCAATCCGAATCAGGTCGTGGTCGCAAACCGCATGGTGCGAACCTGTTGTGGAGGGTGCTCCAACAAGGTCAAGAGCAACCCGGCTCAGTATCTTGCCATGCTCGACGCCCCCAAGACCGGTATCAAGTCCGACTGAGAACCTGCTGAAAAACGAAACAGGAGGTCGTCTGCACATGCAGGCGACCTCTTTTCATTTCACCGAAGAAGCGTACGGCGGCTCAGTCGGAAGCGGGCTTCTGCATGATGCAGGCGAAGAGCGCAGGACCACGCCCGTTCAGTGAGGCATGAAGCCTGCGAGTGCTGCGTATTTCAAGACCTGATCGGTCTGCCCACTGCCTGATGGTCGTCTCCTCGAAGCCGAGATGGTGGTGCTGCATCGCCTCGACCAGGTCGAGTCGATCATGAGACACCATGTCCACGATGACGAGATAGCCGCCATCTTTCAGGATACGAGAGACTTCCTGCACGTTGGATTGAGGGTCCTCCTGATGATGAAGAACCAACATCATGATCGCTGCATCCAGCGATCCCTCGTTGAATGGAAGACGATCGAGCTGGGCCTCGATGAACTCGACGTTGCCATGGTCGGAGAGTCGTGTTCGTGCCGCTTCCAGCATCGCCGGCTCACGATCGACCGCAAGCACGCGGGAGACGACGGGCGCGAGACGCTCCGCGGCGTCACCACTGCCGCATCCCAGATCCGCCACCACCCAGTCGGTTGGAAGCAGCCCGAGCAGAGCTTCCTCGGTGAATCCGAAACCGAAGAGTTCACGGCGAATCGCCTGCCACTCGGAGCCGACTCGGCCGAAGAAGGAACGACTGTCGGAGGTGCGCTCGAGAAGAACCTGCCTGAGCCTGATGAGGTCGTCACGGACATCTTCCGCACCGGAGACACGTGAGCTGATCTCGCTCCACAGAATGGTATCAGCCTCATCACGCAGATCGATGCGATAGAGACTGGTGGTTCCCTCGCTTCGCTTGGCGATGAAGCCGAGTTCAAAGAGCGGCTTGAGATGCCTGCTCACCGTCGACTGGGGCATGCCGAGCGTTCGAGAGATCTCTCCGACGCCCAACTCCTCCTGCGCGAGGACGACCATGATCCGAACACGTGAACGATCGCTCAAGGCGGAAAGCCGAGCAAGCCAGTCGTTTCCGGAGTCATCCAGATCCGGACCGGATGTCGCGTGCTGATGATCCATGAATTCCGACATCACACGATCCTGTCCCGACGCACACCAGCGTCATCTGATCTCAACGGCCGGGCGCAAGACCGATTGTAGGGCCGGGAATTTCACCATATTCGACGAGCAACACGGAAATGCGCTGATCATCAGGTGCGATTCGATAGGCTTGCCGCAGACGACGGATGGCATCCTCGGTTC
Source organism: uncultured Phycisphaerales bacterium (assembly GCA_949373145.1). GTDB lineage: Bacteria > Planctomycetota > Phycisphaerae > Phycisphaerales > SM1A02 > UBA8087. The sequence continues at coordinate 74,175 of CASICI010000033.1, read as the reverse complement.
GACCGACGTGCCCCAGCACCAGAGCTGCCCGATAGTAGGGCTCCGAAGTGGAACCGTTCTCGAGCGCGCAGGCATTGGTCAATGCCTCGAGGGCCGTGTCGAAATCCCCCAACTGCTCGGCGTAGCCCGCCAGAAGAAGCCACGCGGGAATGCTTCGATTGTCCTGAGCACGATCGCGCAGCATCGTGAAGAGCTTCTGATACTGCTTCTTTTCGAACATGGCCTGGGCAAGTGCGAAGAAGATCTTGTCGTCCTGTGGATCGATCGAACTCGCGACCTGAAGTGCGGACTCGGCTTTGTCGTATTCGCCCATCTTCGTGAGAGAGACGCCGTATCGATACTGAGCGTCCCCGTTGCTGGGCTCGCGCGAGACGACTACCGAATAGAGCTCGGAAGCGGGCTCCCACTGCTGATATTCGAAATCGCGATCGGCCCGACTCTTGAGAACATGGGTGGGCGTGTCCTTCATGGAATCACAGCCGGACATGGTCCAGAAAGCGAGACCGGAGAGCAGACAGAGGATCAGACTTGAATGGCGGACGGTGAACATGCGATATTCGCTCCCTAAAATGAGCCCATGGCTCAAATCAACCGCACCAAGCGGTCATTTGCACGATGATATCGAAGTGAACTCATCTCGTTGGCAAAAGCACGATCCATCCACCACGAATCAGTCTCACTTCGATGCTGAGTGGTATCCCATATCGATCTGCCTGCACGCGCCCACCTCGGGAATACCGCACATAGACCTGTTTCTCGCCCCTCAGAGCACCTTTGAGGATGAGGAGCGACTTTTGAGGACGTGGCGTCTGATGAAAAACCCTCGGGAACTCGAGATCGGTGAGCGGATCGATGTCACACCACTTCAGGCGCATCGAGGGGTCTATGCAAGACTTCAAGCACCGGTGCGCCCGAAATCAGTGAGTGGGCTGGTCACACCATTGGCCCGAGGCGAAGCCCGGATCAAGGAAGAGAACCAGACCAGACTGGTCCTCGAAGTCCGCTGGGAGGGTGATCCTCCGGCTGAATATCTCGTCACACCGGACATCTTCGAACGAGTTGGGTAAGGTCGAGGAATACAGGAGATCTCGTGGGTGAAATCCCAATGAGACTTCACGAGACCCGCTCGGATGTGACATCACGACTCCAGAACCGTAAGGAAGACTTCATGGTGTGGCTGGACCTCATTGCCGTACTCATCTTCATCATCCTGGGCGCAGGCTCGATCAGCCTGGTGCTCATCGGACTTCCCGGCACCTGGCTTCTGATCGGGCTTGCCGTCGGTCTGGAATTCATTCAGCGACTCTGGGCTCCGTCGGGAAGTGAGTGGCTCATCCCCTGGTGGGTCTTCATCATCGCCGTGGTGGTGGCGATCGTGGGCGAGGTCCTTGAATTTCTTGCCGGTGCACTCGGGGCGAAAAAAGGCGGTGCGTCGAAACGCGGCATGGTCGGCTCGCTCATCGGAGGCTTGATCGGTACGGTCGCCGGAACCATTCTCATTCCGATTCCAATCATCGGCTCGCTCATCGGAGCGATCGCTGGCTGTGGTGCGGGGGCGGTCGCAGGTGAATTGACGGCGAAGGGAGATGTCCAGCTGAAGGACACCATCAAACCCGCCGCGGGCGCGGTGGTCGGCCGTATCCTTGGAACGCTCGCGAAGGTGCCGTGTGCGGGGATCGCATGGGTCGTGCTGGGTGCTGCGGCACTTCACGAACCCCTGAGCACCATCTTCAGCGCGAGCATGAAGTAGATCGAACGGCTTAGATGGTGGCTTCCGTGACTCGAAGGACCTCTTCGAGCGTGGTCTGCCCCTGCTGGATCTTGTTGAAACCGTCATCACGCAGCGTGCTCATGCCGCGCTCGATGCACAGACGGCGAAACTCCGTGACGTTCGGACTTGAAGCGATTCGGTCACGAAGAAAATCATCGAGAACGAGCATTTCGTAGATGCCACCTCGACCGGCGTACCCGGTCTCCCGGCAGTTGGCGCAACCAACGCCACGACTCAGAGTCTTGCGCGTGACTCCATGCACGGAAAGGAACTCGGCGACATCTTCGGGAACAGGTTCCTCGACGATGCAATTGGGACAGGTCCGACGGACGAGACGCTGAGCGAGGATCGCGTTGAGCGCGGCGCCCACCAGAAACGGTTCGATGCCGATATTGATCAGTCGGGTCACCGAACTCGGCGCATCATTGGTATGCAAGGTGCTCAACACGAGGTGACCGGTCAGCGCCGCCTGCACCGCGGTCGTCGCGGTTTCGATGTCACGGACCTCGCCCAACAGAACGACATCGGGATCCTGACGAAGAAGCGCCTTCAGCGCCGTCGAGAAACCGAGACCGATCATTTCGTGGGTCTGGATCTGGGTGATGCCGTCGAGGTGGTATTCGATCGGATCTTCCACGGTCGAAATGTTCAGCTGCCGGCGATCCATCTGCCTGATCGAGGAATAGAGCGTGGTGGTCTTGCCCGATCCCGTGGGACCGGTGACGAGGATGATTCCGTGAGGCTGGGAGATCTGAGTCTTCCAGGTCGTCAGTGCATCCTCCGAGAAGCCCAGGTCGTTGAGGGTGACGTTGATCGATCGCGTATCCAGAATACGCATCACGGTCTTCTCACCACCGGGTGTTGGAATCGTCGAGACTCGAAGGTCCATGCGACGTCCCATGACGTTCACACGGATTCGTCCATCCTGTGGCAGACGACGCTCCGCGATGTCCAGATTCGCCATGATCTTGATTCGAGAGGTGAGTGCACCATGCATCTTCCTCGGCGGAGTCATCATCTCGAAGAGCACGCCGTCGATTCTGAATCGAACCTTCAGTGACTCCTCACCGGGTTCGATGTGGATGTCGGAGGCACCTTCCTTGACCGCGGTCTGGATGATGTGATTCACGTATCGAACGACCGGTGATGATTCTGCTTCATCCTCGAAGTCCTCGGAATCGTCATCGTTCTCCTTGACCTCGACGCTGTCCTCGTCATCCACGTCCGCGAGCAGGTCGTTCATGTCGATCTCGTCGACGGACTCCTCGCCATGCTTCTCGATGACGGCCAGAATGTCGGACTCGACGATGATGACATGCTTGAGAACCGCGACTCCAAGACGACGCTTCAGATCCTCCATGAGAAAGAGATCGTCCGGGGTGGTCGTACCCACCACGATTCGCGAGCCCTCACGGCGGATGGGAAGCACCGCACGCTCCCGGCAGTATTCCACACCGAGCTTCTGCATCAGTTCGGTTTCATGCGAATCAGGTTGTGCGGGATCGATGCGTTCGAATGGAAGGCGTGAGATCTCAGCCACGAGTGACTGGATTCCGGCCTCATCGGATCCGGCGTCGATCAGAAGTGCGGCGAAGGATCGCCCGGCGGACTGAGGTTCCATTCTTCGAGCTGATTCGATCTGCTGGTTGTCGGCGAATCCGCGATCGAATGCGAGAGATGCCAGATCGGTTTCGGGGTGGCTTTCCTCTTCGGGAGTCCAGAGTTCGCTCAAGGCATCTCCGGGGCGGATCACGGAGGCGGACGATTCGGGAGTGGGCGCTTCGATCTCTCCCAGACCGGCGCCTGAGAGATCCGGACGCTGACCGACCTTGTCGGTCGATCCTTGGGGTGTGTCCTTGGAACCCGACCTCGGTGTGGATGCACCCTTGGCGGATGGGATTCCCAGGTCGTTCATCAGTTCATCGAATCGAAAATTGCTCATCAGTGCCTCGCCAGTCGATCTGATTTCGTTTAATCGTTGCCATCCATCGAGACTTCGATTTCATGCCAGCAGTTGAATCTCGTGTTGAACGTGCCCAGAATGACCGATCGTCGAGATGTATCCTCGATCGTGAAAACAATTTCTGATTTCGCGATGTCGAAGGTGTCCCCGAGTGAGAGCAGGACGCCTTCCAGATTCACCAGAGCACGCTTCGATCCACCACCAAGCACGGACTTCAATTCGAGTTGGTATGCGATCTGCTCGACCTCCAGCCGCCATTCCTCGCACAGGGCCTCGCGATCTGGGGCCTTCTCGGCGGTGACTTCATCCATCATCGAATTCTCATCCATCATCGAAGCCGGACGCCAAGTGTCGAACGGGTCTCTGATGCATTCGATCTCGTATCCATGGGATCCGTTCGAAACCAGGTCCTTCATGACCTCGCGACCGATCGGATCGAGCGTGACCTGATCCGGAAGCGACGCCATCTGGATCTCACCGGCATCCGTGGGCCGCAGGGTTCGCATCGACCAGAGTCCGATCACCGCGGCGATCAGCGTGAGCACGAGGACCATCGCGTTTCGGTCGATCCGACGACGAGCGCCTCCTTCGATGTTCATGCCGAAGGCACCTTCATCGGAGAAGTCCATCGATCCCTGTTCCTGGTCGTACGTGGAGTCGTCTGAGAATTGCTGGTTCATGGGTTGTTCTTCGTGAGGAATCATCGGACGGTGTCTCCCTTCGATGGATCCGCATAGATCGAGATCGTCATCTGAGCCTTGACATGATCACTCGGGAGATTCGAATCACTTCGCGACTTGCGAAGCGGTTTTTCAATGCTCATGTTGAGGATCCGTGTGATTCTCGGCATGCTTTCAAGATCATGGAGAAACTGGTGGATGCCTTCGAAGCGACCTTCGATCACGGTTGCAAGGGGCATCTCGGTGTAATGCGCTCCGGGCACCGCACGCTCTCGCTTGAAGGAACGGACGACCAGCTGATTCTCGGTCGCCATCTCAGCGATGCGCCGGAGGACGTCTTCGATCGCTGCCGCATCCGGGATGCGAGCTCGAAGATCCTCGAGAGCCGAATCAAGCTCGGACAATGTCTGTTCGAGATCTGCGTTGATGGTCTCGATGGCGTGAAGGTCATCGAGCTGAGCGAGCTTGATGTCGATGTCGACTCGAGCCGAGGCGATGTCCGCGTTGCGTGGCTTGAAGACGAATGTCCATGCACCAAGCGGCACGGCGAGAAGAATCATGATGAATGCCGTCTGACGTGTGAAGAATTTCATCTCAGTCCACCATTCCTTCATCGGATTCAGCGGTGACACGCAGAGGCGTGGTCGATGAATCCTCTCTGTCGTTCTGTGCCATCTCGGCGTAGTCGCGGAGAGGCGTGCTCGAATCGAGCTGCATCGTGATCGTGAAACGACGCATCGGCACGTCATCGATCTCGACCAGCTCGGTCGAGTCCGGCATGACGGACTTGATCATCGCGAAACCCTGAAGTGCGGCGACGTACATCGACACGTCGACTTCGTCGGGCGCGAGACCGGTCAGAGTCACGGTCGTCTCGTATCGTTTGGGACGAGGACGTTCGTCCTCGCCGCTTTTCGCGCCGTTCGGCCCTCGGGTACGAACTGGAACGGCTTTGGGACCACGAGGCTTGAGACGATCATTTGACGCATCTGCGCGAGCGATCGGCTCCGCGATCTCCTTGGAGGCGAGCACCAGACTGCTCCAACTCACACGCGGTGGCATGCGTGTGATCAGACCGTCGAGAAGAATCGACTTTGGAAGACGTGACACCAGCGCGGACGCCAGTTCGGCACGCTCGACCAGGACATCACGATTCCCACGGAGTTCCTCCATGTGAGTGATCTTGTTGGCGACTTCCTCGAATCGGAGCGCGACCTCGACCTGACGTTCATGGACCGAGTCCCATTGCTTGTTCGTCACGAGAAACGCTGCGACCACGCCTGACATCACGACCACGAAGAGGATGACGCCGAAGATGGTTCGACGGATCTCCTTGTGTTCCTTGACATAGGCATCAGGGATGAGAGATGGTTCGTTCATGATCACGAGGATCGCATGAGAGCGATCATTCCTTCCGAATCAGAGATCAACCGGGGCGGTACAGAGTCCACAAGCGACGGCCCAGGCGGGAGAGACATGGCCGGGTTCAGGAAGCATGGAATCGTTGGGGCCGGAGGCATAACGAGCCATCGGGTCACCAAGCTGTGCGGAGATGTTCAGAGCACGTGCGAGCCCGCGACAGAGAGACGTCGAGCGGGATTCACCACCGAGAAAGATCAGTCGATCGACGCGGCGGCCGCTGAAGACCGCACTGTGGTATCGCATGCAGAGAGAGAGTTCGTCAGACATGCTTTCGAGAAGTTCCGAGCAATCGACTCCCGCGGAGACCATGGACCTGTCCGAGGGCGAGATGCCTGCGACCAGCTCGGCCGGCTGCACACCGCTGCGTCTGTCGGTCGCCACCGCGGCTGATTCACGGATCGGTTCGGGGATCTCTCCCTCGAAACCATCGCGGGAAAGTCCGGCCCGCAACATTGCAAGACCATCGACCGGTGGTGAGACACGCTCGCGGGCGGTCGATGTCGGAGCGGTTTCATCCTGACGGCTTTCCGAGATCCTGCGCATCCGGGCCGTGAACAAGTCCGTGCCTGAACGCTCTGCGATCAGGCCATCGAGCTGGCGACCACCGATCTGAACCTGCTTGCCGAAGATCATCGTCGAACCATGGGCGATCGCGATCTTCATCCCACCCCATCCGAGGTCGACGTACATGGTGCATGTTTCTGAGTCACTGGTGCGACGGTTCAGGTGATCGAAGGCACCCACGATCGCACGAGCCTGGGGGTGAATTCCCACCAGCTTCAATTTCATTCCCTTGAACAGCGACACGTGACGCATCGCATCCTCATGGGCCATCGCCCAGCAAAGCATCTCGGTGGCGGACCTGCCGTCCTTCAACGTTTCGGCGATGGAGTGCGAGCGAACCACGAGTGACCCCGGCATTCTTTCGAGTTGGGCCTCGAGCTGCGCCGTCACGACTTCCGACTGATTCACGGACTCACCACGTTCGATCTGAATCGGCTGCATCAGGATCTGCGAAGCCAGAGGTGAGCAGACCACGCGTTTTCCCTTGAATCCGTTGGTCTTGAAGAGACCGGGGAGTTCCTGCTCGAAGAACGAATATCGATGTTCCGAATCGAAGCGGATCGTGTCCGGAATCTCGATCTCCGCGGTCGCATGGATCGAGGGCGTGTCGCCCAGCACCACCTGAAGCACCTTCAAGGAAGATGTACCGATGTCGATCGCGATCGGGGAGAGTTGTGTCGGCAGGACGGAAAATGCCATGATGACCTCCTTGCCCACCACACATGCGGGGGGCGGTGAGAATGCTCACTGCAGGAGAATCGACAGGATCAGGGGACGAATTTAGGAGGAAATAGGCAGAAGGTTCGGACTGACGCGACCGTTTCGATCATCGACGTCTGATAACAGCAGCCGTCGGCCTGGGCCAGGCTCATCAACTCTGCAGTCGACCATCAAGCTCAGGCACGAGATCGGCCAGGACGGCGAAAGCCTGATCAAGTGCCCAGACCTGCCCATCACGATCACCGGTGGTGTTGCTGATGACCCTGATTTCGACGCCGGGGCAGGAGAAGGCAGATGCCACGTGCAGGACGGCCGCGCCCTCCATGGCTTCCGCATCGGCTCCGGTTCGTTGCAACACATCTGAAGCCGCCGCATCGGTTCCGGAGCATGTCGCGACCGTGGCGACGACGCCCCTCCGACCGATTCCATCGAGTCGCTGGAGCAGAACCCGGGAACTCGGGATTCGGTTCCCGCGGAAGGAACCGAGAGGAAACCCCATCTCAGAGGTATCGAGGAATCCCTCCGATGTGATCAGGCCCTCTTCGTGATAGACGGATTCCGAAGCCAGAACCACATCACCTATCTGGAGGGGAGTGCCTGCACCTGAAAGACTGCCTGCGATTCCCACGGACAGGACTGCATCGAACGGACCTTCTTCGATCAACGCGCGCGTCGTGGCGATGGCGGCGTTTGTCCGCCCCACCCCGCTGACGACCACCAGGGCATCTGAGAGATCCTGCATCGCCTCGGCTTCACGAGGAACGGCACAGACCACCAACACTCTCACGAGACGGTGTCCTCATCATCATCGATCAGCTCGACGAGATCGGCGAGAGCGACGGAACTCTGGGTTCCTGCCTCGAGATCCTTGAGGATGACCCTCTCTTCGGCAAGTTCCTCGCCAAGGATGACCGCATGTCGGGCCCTCAGTTTGCCTGCTTCCGCCAGAAGCTTTCCGGGATTGCGTGTGCTCTTGTGGCTTCGTCGAGCGTGAATTCCAGCCCGTCGCAGCGCGACCAGAAGAGGTGCCATACGACGATCCCCCTCTTCCGTCGTGCTGACCAGGAAGACTTCAGGACGAGGAAGAAGATCCTCTCCCTCACCACTGCCCAGAAGGCCGTGTTCCTGAAGAACCAGAGAGAGCACCACGTCACCCATGCCGAATCCACAGGCCGGTGTCGGCTGGCCGCCGAAGAGTTCGACGAGCTTGTCGTATCGTCCACCCCCGGCGATTGCGCGCTCCGCACCCTTCACGTCGAAGATCTCGAAGACCGTTCCCGTGTAGTAGGCAAGTCCGCGCACGATCCCGGTGTCGAGCACACACCAATCGGCAAGACCCGCATCGAGCAGGCCTGTTCGTATTCCATCGAGTTCCTCGAGGGATTCGCCGGAAACACCGAGTGTCTTCGAAAGATCCGAGAGCGAACCGGAAAGAGGCAGGGTCGCACGAGCCGCCTGATCGAACCGGGCGACCGCGCTTTCGTCCAGTCCAAGTCCTGCGGCGGAACTGCGAAAATCCTCTTCCGACATCTTGTCTCGACGGTCAAGCAGCATCAAAGCAGGCTGCATGCTGTCGTCCGAAACTCCCAGTGCACCGAGGACCTTGGCGATGGAACCGCGATGACTCAGCCTGACCTTCACATCTTCGGGCCCCAGACCAAGACGTTCCAGAGCGAGCAGCGCCGTGGAGATGACTTCGACGTCGGCAGAACCGTCGGAAAGCCCCAGGACGTCGACGTTCCATTGCACATGCTCGCGGAGTCGACCTCGCTGAGGTCGTTCGGCACGAAAGTGACTTGGAATCGCGAACCATTTGGTGGGTGTTGGCAGAGATTTTCCACGAGCCACCGCCATGCGCGCGAGCGTGGGCGTGAACTCGGGTCGCAATGCGTAGAGATCGTCTCCACCTTCACGCTTGAAGGAGAAGAGCTGTGAGATGATCTCCTCACCGCTCTTGACCGTGTAGAGATCGAGATGTTCGAACATCGGCCCTTCGATTTCATCGAAGCCCGAATCCATTCCGGCGGAACGCCAGGCACCTTCGATGTGACGTCGAATCGCCATCCGCGGTGGATAGAAATCGCGGGTTCCCTTGGGAGCCTTGTGGATGTCGGAGGAAGCCATGCGGGCGATCCAATCTTCGGTACCTGAAAAGACCGTTGAGAATCAATGCGACCGGGAGCTGATCGAGTCGGAACCAGTATAGGTCGATCTACGAGCGGAGCCTCGCAACAGGAAGCGGGCTCACCACTCCGGTCCGCCGGTATAGCGCCCGTAGACGTCACCCATGGCTGAGACCATCTCACCGAGGGTGCACCCGGTGATCGAGGCTTCGACGAGCGAATCCATCACGTTGCGGTCATCTCGAGCTGCGTTGCGGATCTCATCGAGAGCACGAGCGACGTCATCGTCGTTTCGTTGCTTGCGGAAGGCTTCAAGACGCTCGCACTGAACGGTCTCGACTTCGTGAGGAATCTGGAGGATCTCGACGGCATGATCATCGCCCCCATCGTCGTAGGCATTCACGCCGACGATGATGCGATCTCCCGCTTCCATCTCCTGACCGAATCGATAGGACGCTTCAGCGATGGAACGTCGGAAATACCCACGGTGGATGCCTTCAACCACGCCACCCATCTCATCGACCTCATCGAAGATGGCCAGGGTGTCCGCTTCCATCTGATCAGTCAGCGCTTCGACGAACCAGGATCCACCAAGCGGATCGGCCGTGCGGTGCACACCGGTCTCATGTGCGAGAATCTGCTGGGTTCTGAGCGCGACGCGAACCGCGGTCTCGGTCGGAAGACCAAGCGTCTCATCCATCGAGTCGGTGTGAAGACTCTGACATCCGCCCAGCACTCCGGCCATGGCCTGATAGGCGACACGGACGATGTTGTTCAAGGGCTGCTGTTCGGTGAGTGAACAGCCGGCCGTCTGAACATGGGTCCTCATCCAGAGCGAACGTTCGTTCTTCGCGCCGTAGCGCTCCTTCATGACCTTGCTCCAGATCCTCCGGGCCGCACGCAGCTTGCAGATCTCTTCGAAGAATTCGTTGTGGGCGTTGAAGAAGAAGGACAGACGAGGGGCGAAGACGTCGATGTCCAGACCACGTTTCATCGCAGCTTCGACGTATTCCATTCCGTCACGCAACGTGAAGGCCAGTTCCTGAACGGCGCTCGAACCGGCTTCACGGATGTGGTAGCCGGAGATCGAGACCGAATTCCACTTGGGGCAGTGCAATGAGGCGTATTCGATCGTGTCGACGACGAGCTTCACGGATGCTTCCGGCGGATAGATGAATTCATTCTGGGAATGAAACTCCTTCAGAATGTCGTTCTGCAGGGTTCCGCCGACATCGGAGAGTGGAATCCCCCGCTGCTTGGCCATTCCGAGATACATCGCCCAGATGACGCAGGCGGGACCGTTGATGGTCTGACTCACCGTGACCTTGTCGATGGGAATGTCCGCGTAGAGACGGTGCATGTCCTCGATGGTGTCGATGGCCACGCCACATCGGCCGACCTCACCCGACGACAATGCATCGTCGGAATCACATCCCATCAGCGTCGGAAGATCGAATGCGGTCGAAAGTCCGGTGTTGGCCTTGGTCCCCTTGGTGTTTTCCAGGAGGTACTTGAAGCGTGCATTGGTGTCATCAGCCGATCCGAACCCGGCGAACTGTCGCATCGTCCAGAGTCGCTTCCGATACATCTCAGGGTGAATGCCCCGAGTGAAGGGATAGGTCCCCGGCTCACCGATTCGATCCTGAGTCCGCGTCACATCGTCCGCGGAGGTGGTCTGGATCTGAGCCGGACCGTAGCAGGGATCGACTTCGTAGCCTGAGATCGTCACGGTTTCGGGGTCGGGAGCATTCGATGGTTTGGATGCCTGAGTCTTGCCTTGGTCGATCTTGGTCATGAGTCGTGATCCTTCAATGTCCGGCGATGTGTTCGAGTCGGTGGTGTCAATGATATCGAGAAGGTGGCCTCGATCGCCAAGAGAAAACAGGTCAATCAGCGGAGTAGTCGTAGACGCCCATGCCGCTCTTGTTTCCAAGCCTGCCAGCCGTCACGAGCTGACGGAGCTTCGGGCAGGGAAAATACTTCTGATCGCCCAGCTCGTCGTAGAGAACCATCATGATGTGATGACACACGTCGAGACCAATAAAATCGGCGAGGCGAAGCGGACCCATGGGAAAATTACAACCAAGCTTCATGATGCCGTCGATGGCTTCAGGCTCGGCAACGCCTTCCATCCAGGCGTGAAACGCCTCGTTGATCATGGGCATGAGCACACGATTGGACACGAAACCAGCACGGTCGTTCGCCGCGATCGGCGTCTTGCCCATCGACTCGGCAAGTGCCATGGTGCGAGCGGTCGTCTCCTTGCTGGTGGCGAGTCCGTTGATGACCTCGACCAGCTTCATCACCGGCACTGGATTGAAGAAGTGCATGCCGATCACCCGATCCGCGGCATCACCGACGCTGGAGGCGATTTCGGTGATTGAAATCGACGATGTGTTCGATGCCAGCACCACTTCGGGGCCGAAGGCGGAAACCATGTCGGCGAAAATACGTTTCTTGAGTTCAACGTTTTCAGTGGCGGCTTCGACGGCCCAGTCGGCGGATGCCGCCTCGCTCATGGAGGTCACGTAGTGAATGCGGGCGGCGGCCTGATCAGCCTGCTCCTGAGTCATTCGTTCCTTGGCGACATTTCGCGCAAGGTTCTTCTGGTGATAGCCGCGTGCACGATCCAACTGGTCCTGGGAGACATCGATCTGCCAGGCTTCCAGACCACTGATTGCGGCCGTCATCGTGATTCCGGACCCCATGGTCCCTGCTCCAATGACTGCGATGCTTTTCACCTCGGACATGAGTTCACTGTGCCTTTCTTCCAGTCATTGGGGTGGGTGTCATCAAGAGCCAGACTGGGTCGTCCATTCTACCCAGTCAGCCGGTTTGTTTTCCCCCCTCAAATGGCTCCAGAAGGGTTTTTCCGCAAGAGTTGCAGGAGTTCTCGGTCTTGAGTAGAATGTAAACGTTCGATGACTTTCCAGAACCCCCCCACGGTGGCTCGAAAGATCCTTATTCATTGAACGCGGTGAGCTCTCCTCAAACACTCACCCGAATTGATAAGCGGCGGAACTTCCGGGCTCCGCCGCTTGTCAATTGTCTCGAGAGTCACGGCCCGAACAGGCGCCCGAACGATCAGTCGTTCCAGTTCGAAAGCTCCGGACCGGTGTATTCGGCCAGAGGACGAATGATGCGATTGTTCGCGTGCTGCTCCATGATGTGGGCACACCACCCGGTGATTCGACTTGCCACGAAGATCGGGGTGTACTGAGGAACCGGAATACCCATCGAGTAATACGTCATTCCACAAGGGAAATCGACGTTGGGATGAATGTTCTTCTGTTCGAACATGATCTGCTGAACCTCATCGCCGAGATCGAACCACTTCTTGGCGGAAGCATTCTCCTCGTTGGCGTAGCGGAGTCCCCAGTCACGAAGGATTCCGGCTCGGTGATCACCATTCTTGTAGACGCGATGACCAAAGCCCATCAGCTTGCGTTTCTCTTCGAATGCTCTGGTCATCCAGGCACCCACCGTCAGATCGCTGTCTTGGGTGGTGTCATCCATGATGTCTCGAAGCATGTCCATCGCGGCTTCGTTCGCGCCACCGTGCAGATTGCCCTTGAGCGCGCCGACTGCGCCACAGACCGCGGAATGCAGGTCTGAATTCGTGGAGGCGATGACGCGACCTGTGAAGGTGCTGGCGTTGAAATCATGTTCTGCGTAGAGGATGAGGGAGACATCCATGACCTTGGTGGCGATTTCACCGGGCGTCTCACCCGAAAGACACCAGAGAAGATTCGCCGCATGACTCATGGATGGGTCGGCGGAGACCGGATCCTTGCCTTCCAGACCACGCTGGTGTGCACCAATCATCGCGGGAATCGAGGCGAGAAGACGCTTGGACTTTCTCAGCTCGGCCTCCGCGGAATTGTCTTCGCAATCGGGGTCATGATGCGAGGCAAGAGAGATGCCCGTTCTCAGAACATTCATTGGATGGGCGTTGGGGGCCGATCGCGCAAGTCCGTGAATGACCTTGATGACCTCAGGGTGGGGCTCACGCATGTCGCGCAGCTCCGCCTCGAATCGAGCAAGCTCGTCCGTGGAGGGCTTGTGGCCCTCGAGAAGCAGAAAGGAGACTTCTTCGAACGTGGCATTTGCGGCAAGATCCGCGATTTCATAGCCGCGGTAGATCAACTGAGTCTGATTCACGGAACAGACTTTCGTATCGCCGATGGTCTGACCGGCGAGGCCTCGGGTATCAGCTGCCTTCTGGATTGAACTCATGTGGTTTTCCTCATTTGGAAGGGCGCGAAAGAGAATCCGAAATCGATTCAGAACGACCCTACAACCTACCAGATTGGGCGCTTGTGATGGCCGTTACAATCAAGGGGCACGAACTCCAAAGAAACAAGAGGGACAGCTCATGAAAAACGCTCTGATTCGATCCAATGCGGCACGTCTGACCCGGGCGGCCATGACGGCCTGCTGCCTGATCGTGATCTCATGCGCACCCAGCCTGGTGGAAGCGCCCGAGGAGCTCCCTCCTTTCTCCGATTCACTGGTGCAATGCACGAGATGGATGGATGGCAGTTTCATGGAGGAACAGGCCTCTCGTGATTCACGAGCACCGCGAATGCAGATGAACCAGGCCAGAATCTGGTCCGAGAGAACCGATGGAATCTGGTTGTATTCGGAGCTGCTCGTCCTGAACGGCGACGACAAGCGAGTCATGCATCAGCTCATCTATCGAGCACAGGATGATCCGTCGGGTGGGATTCTCATCGATTCATACCTGTTCCCGGGAGATCCCTCGAGATTCACAGGTGCCTGGAAGGATCCCGAACTGTTCGATCGGGTCGATTCGTTCTCTCTGCTGCCAGAAGCAGGTTGTGCCATGAGACTTCGCAGGCTGCCAGGAGGTCGCTTCAAGGGAGCCACGCTGGGCGAGGACTGCCGCACCACACGTGGAGGCGCACACCGACTGAACGAAACGCTCACGATCGGTTCACTTGAGATTCTCTACGGACTGGAGGGGTTCGATCAGAACGGACGAACGATCTTCGGGTCCGCGAAACCACTTGTCTTCACACGAAGCAATGCGACCGAAGACCCTCGAACCATCAAGCCCGGGACGGACACACCGACCGACCTCAAGATGTACAACATGGACAGTCCGTCGGACTGATCCCGATGCATTCAGCGGGAGCTGGCGGGGAAATGCCACGCTTCGCCGGGTACGTACCCCAGCAGTGAATACAGTTCCTGCCTGGTGTGCATCGATTCAAGTGAAGTCGACACGCAGCCGTTTTCCTTGAGTGACTTCAACGCAGGGATCACGGCCCCCATCGCCACACGCATCATGCTCAGAGGGATAGATCACCATCGAGTAGCCAAGCTCGCCGAATCGATCGAGCGAGATGATCGAAGTCTTCCCGAATTCCGTCATGTTGGCGAGCGACAGACCCGGTGATGCCTCGGCGAATCGTGCGAATTCCTCTTCATCACGAAGTCCTTCGGGGAAGATCATGTCGGCACCGGCGGCACGGTAGGCGTTCGCTCTTTCGATGGCATCCTCCATAGAGGTGACGCCCCGAGCATCGGTCCGCGCGATGATCAGGAAATCGGGGTCGACCCTGGCGTCCACCATCGCTTCGATCTTCATGCACATGGTGTCGCACTCGATGAGCTGTTTGCCATCAAGGTGACCGCAGCGCTTGGGGAAGACCTGATCTTCGATGTGCAGACCCGCGGCACCGGCTCGTTCGTATTCCTGAATCGTTCTGGAGGAGGTCTCGAGCTCGCCGTATCCGGTGTCCGCATCGGCGATCACCGGAAGTCCGGAAGCGAGTGCGATCTCGCTGATGGTTCGACACATCTCGGTCAGGGTGATCAGACCGATGTCGGGGTAGCCCGCGACGTTGGCGGTGGCGCCGCCTGAGACATAGGTGGCGTCGAATCCTGCATCGGCGACGGCTCGAGCGACCAGGGCATTGAATGCCCCAGGGACGGCGACGACCCCCTGCTTCATGGCCGTGCGCAGAGTCGTTCCGGGATGGGTGATGATCGACATGGTGCAAACCTCCGTCTGTGAGACAGAGTTTACCGAATCACCCTCTCACTGGCTCACATTTTCCACGAGAGGGACATCCTCGGAGGAAACCATGTCTGCGAAATCAAAAACTGCGACCTCATCACCACCCGTGAGAAAGATCAACTCGGCGATACCAAGCCCGTCCATCAAGCCCACAAGCTCCGGAGAAAACGGACCATCGAAATCGAGAGACAAATTATCGCGGATCAACCGTGCCTCATCTGAGTCATCGAACGGCAATACGACGATCTGACCTGCACTCATGGCGGCCTCAGTCCAGCCCTGATATCGAGAACCCGTCAATCTTTCCGGGTATCCCATGAGCAGATAATCATCAAGCAGTGCATCCAGACGTTCAAGCATCAATGGGTCCTCGGAAATTTCATCGGTATGCCACCCGATGAGAATCCTGGGTAAATCCGAAGAACCCTCAGTGGCATACAGAGGCAAGAACACGACTTCTTCGTCGTCATTGACTCCGAATCTGGCCGAGTCGCCATTGACCCAGGCAAGGTGCTTCCCCATGTAGCCGGAAAAATCACCTTGAACGCCCTGCCACGTGGGGGCTTTCCCCGGCCCAATGAGCAACCATGATCCAACCAGTAGAACCATCATCAGCACCACGACGCCACCGAGTCCGAGCAACAGTGCAGTCGGGCGATCGGAAGGCACGTCCACTCGTGAACGACCGGCGGCCTTGGGCGAACTGATCACTGGAGGCGGTGGAGGGATCAGTGACTTCGAAGGAGGCGGCGCTGGCATGACGATGGAGGCGAGCGCGGGTCGAAACGGAGCGCGAGCTGGTGTCACCGTGACGGATCGTCCCCCGAGTGAAGGAAGATCTGCAGGGACCATCGCCCATGGATCTTCCGCAGCCGCAACCGCCTCGAGGTCTGCAAGCATGTCCGCGACCACTTCGTACCGCTTGTCGTAGTCAGCCATGGCTCGACGGACGATCCAATCAAGGGCTGGGGGAACGTCATTCTTGAATCGACTCAGCCCCCCTTGAGCAGGGAAATCATTCGCGAGCACGAAGTACAGGACCGCGCCGGCACCGAAGATGTCGAACTTCGCGCCATCGATCTCGTGAACCTTGACGCCGCGTAACGCCATTCGGACCAGCTCGGGATCCCTGAAATATTCGGTCCCATGCGTGGTCAGAGTCAGAGGTGAGGACAAGGAACTCATCAAGCCCAGATCGACCAGATGCGTGCTGCCGTCATGCACGATGAGATTGTCGGGCTTCACATCCTTGTGCCAGAGTCCTGACCGATGAAAATGATCGAGTGTCTCGAGCAGGTCGCGCACGAACTGGATCAATTCCGGCAGAGCGGCATCATCAATCCGACCGCCATGTGACGACTCGTCGTGAATCATCTGTACGGCCTGAGTCAACGTGGGTCCGGCGTGGTACGGCATCACGTACCAGAAGCGCTCGTCTTCCAGGTGATGCTCGAGCACGAGGCCGATCCGCTTGGCACTCTCGAGCGCGCGTGATTCACGAACGATCGAGGGAAGGTTCGATCCATCCTGAAGCATGAAGGATTTGATCACGACGGTTTCCGGAAGTCGCGTTCCTCCAGAGCCCCGGCGTTTCTGAGGATTGGCGACGAAGAGCCGGGCACCGGAACCACCGGATGGAAGCTGGCCGATGATGGAGAAATTCGGGAATGATTCGGCCGGAATATTCTCCGAGACCCTGGCGTCGGGAATGGATGCGCCATGTCTCGATTGCGCCTTGGAAGCCGAGTTCGTGGCGAGAATCGTGGGACCATCTGGAAGTTGGCGTGGAAGTCTCTGCGCAATGTAAGCCGCAGCATCATCGAGAAAGAAAAGACGCAACGGACGGAGCACTTTGAGACTGACGATCAACGTACAGATCCTGAGGAGGCGATCACCGAGCAGACGGGCCTGCTCATTGGCTGAACGCCACCTCCCGAGGATGAGCATGACGATCGCGAAGAATGCGGCGAATGGCACACCAAGAATGTTCATGACCAGCACGATCAGATCCGCAATGACTCCGAAGACGAAATTCACGATACGACCGATCACGTTTGCCAAGAGCACCGTCCCCTTGAAGAGAAAGAGCAGAACCACACCCACCACGACCGCGGTGAGAAAGAAATAAAGGATCAGGGTGAGTGCGGTAATCATGATGACGGCGACTCCATGAGTGGAACGTCAGTGTTTCGAGGTTCGTTGTTCGTCTTCAAGCACGAGATTCATCTGGCGATGCCAGATCTCACAGATCGCCTCGTCGAAGAGGGCGTCATCACCGACCAGACCTGCCGAGGTCGGTTCGATTCGCTCTTCTTCGGTGAAGCTGTAGGTGTCGATGAAGCTGTGAAGTTCCACGCGAAGCGATTCTCGAACTCGTTTGACGTGGCGTGAGACCTGGGGCTCGCTGATTCCAAGACGGAGTGCGACGTCCTTGCCGGTGACGCCTTCGAACAGACGCATGCGGAAGATCTGAAAATGGACGAAGTCGGACACCGCTTCCGTCGCCTTGATCGAGGCGTAGACCTTGGCATGAAAGACATTCTGCTCGTAGATCTCATCCGCTCGCGCCCCCCGCCATTCACCCATGAAGGCCTCGTCGAGTGACGCAGCCCGGCGTCCGGCACCACGCTTCAATGCGTTGCGGCGATCCAACTCGTCTCCGAGAACATGCTTGGCGATGGAGAGAAGCCAGGTGCTGAATCGCACGCCACGTTCGGGATCGAAGCGTTCGATCGAATTCGAAAGGGCCGCCAGGGTCTCCTGGGTCAGATCCCTGACGGTCTCCTGACCGACGGCACCTCGACCCCAGCGATACAACTGGTTCCGGATGACGGGGCCGAACACATCCCACAGTTCGAACCATGCGGATTCATCCCGATCACGAAGCCGGGCGACGAAGGTGGTTGTGAGTGGGTTCATGTGGAGCACATCTCTTTATTCGGATTCGTCTCGGTTCGATTTCATGAAATGAATAAAAAAACGACTCTGGGTGAAATGAAAATGGGCGTCTCCCCAAACACTCTACGGCGGCCCATGTGGGTCCGCTGAGGATGCACTTGCCAGAGTGGAGGTGTGATCCGTTCGACCACCATGATCCGACGATTAGCACTGGAGTTCAAATCATGCTTGCATTCTGTACGAAAAACATTCTGAGATGGGGTTTGATCACGGCCACCGTGGTCGGAGGCACCACGTTTCTGATCGGACCCGAGCGGGTCGCCGCTGGATTCGATCAGATCAGGAGCCTCGCCACCAGCACCTTCGATGATCTCGTCGATGACCCGATCGCCCTGAGGCGACAGCTCAAGGGCCTGTCCGATCAATATCCTGAAAGGATCTCCGAGGTGAGGAGTGAACTTGCCTCGATCGATGTCCAGATCAGGCAGTTGGATCATGACCAGCAGATCGCGCAACGAGTCGTCACGATCACCTCCAAGGATCTCGGCGAACTGAAGGATTCCGTCCTGGCCGCGACCACCGGCATCGAGGACACGCGCAAGGTCACGGTCCGACGTGGTTCATTCGACATCGGCCTCGACCAGGCTCGCAGCGAAGCGAGACGAATCATCGGCATCAAGAGTGCCTACGAAGACCGCTTTCTTGGAAACGAACAACAGATCTCGATTCTCGACCGGCAGAAGGAGAGACTGACGGACATTCTGGTGAAGTTGGAATCCGAATACGGTGAGTTCGAAGCGAAACTCTTTCAACTCGATCGCCAGATCGATTCCATCGAGCGCAATGATCGCCTGATCGCGATGACCGAAGAACAGCAGGCCATGCTGAATGATTTCGAGAAACTTGGAAAGGTCGGGAACCTCAGACAACTCGAAGCCAAGCTCGAGGAACTGCGTACGACTCAGGAAGCGCAGCTTCAGACTCTCGAGAGACATGGCATTCAAGGTGAATACGAGCAACGTGCTCGGGAGGAGATCGTCATCGACTCATCGATCAGCTCGGTTTCCAGAGACAATCCCGATCTCGCATGGCTTGATGGGTGAAGGAGAGACGGCTCGCCTGTCACCAGGCGACGACCGACTTCCATCCGGACGGTGTCCTGATCCACTCGATACGGACAGAATCACCCGTGGGGTGAAGAAATTCCAGACCCATCGGCGCAGAACCCGCCGATGGGTCTGTTGCATTCTTTTCGACTTCATCACGTGCACTCAAATGAAATGAACAGGATTTGAAAGCCTCGATTCCCGAATAGACCACCCTGCGTGTGAATGGAAATGCGTGCAGCTCGACCTCACGATCGGCGAGCAGATCGAGCTCGACTTTCAAAGCGTTGGAATCAAGTGTTCGGATCGAGGAATCCTCGAGCTCCTGCATCAGAATACGAAGCAGTTCAGCCTGTTCACGAAAGGTCTCGATCGCACCGGGGGCGAGGGACCGAAGATGGCCGGAACGGGCTTTCTCAAAAGCCGAGAGTGAGAAAAGAGGCGCCAGTCGAGCGGCAAGATCAAGAGCACCGTCCCGACCGATGGCCACGGCATGAAGCCAGTCCTTGAAAGAAGGCACCAAACGACCGTTCTCTCCATGAATGAGAAAATGAACCATCAACCATGCGTTGGCCTGCATTCGAAGCGCCCCACCGCGTCGTTCGAATGCAGTCCACTCTGCGGCGTCGAGTGTGAGCAGGCGTTCGATTGGGATGAGCTGGGCGTCACCCTGAGGCGACTGAAGTGCGTCGAGGAGACCCGCACAGGGTTCTCCACTCACCAGTCGACCATCGCGCCAGTGCAATGATCCTGCATACTGAAGAAGTCCGATTCGAGCCCATGGAGGAAGTCTGTCCTCGAATAAAGGAACCAGAATCTGCTCCAAGGCCGACGATTGGAGCGCACGGTCGAATGCCAGTGAATTCATCTGATCAGTGGCTACGGCGACGAACTGCCCCGAATCATTCAGAAATGCATGTGCGGAAGCCTCGGGCCTCGAGGAGACCGCCAGACGGGTCCGAAGGGTGAAAAGCATCTCCTCGGTGTCGGAGAAGATGAGCAGCCCTGGAATCTCAGGAGTGGCGTAGGGAATCCCGGAAAAGAGTGGCATGAACGTGGAGCGGATCCGAAGCACCTGGCGAATGATGCTTGAAGTCGATTCGGACGAAACGTCGGACAGCGTGGAAATGCCGCCAGAGGTGGTGCGGGATTTCGCTCTGAGTTCCCAGGGTTGCTTCAACTCAGCAGCGTCCTGAATCAGCCTGACACTCGCACAGGCCATGAATTGCGGGCCGCTGGAGAAAACCCACAGCACACAAAGCAGATTCAGGAGGGCTGAGGAACCATATCTGATCGAACTCAAGCGACAGGGCATGGTGACTGTTCCTCTGCGTGTGTGGATAAAGAGGTCGAACTGAGAGCGCGTGGGTAGCTTCTGCTTTGAGCCGCCCAGAAAAACCCAAATTCAAGATACTCTGCTTGCACTTTACGCTCTCAAAGAAAACGGCCGTACTGTCAGCCTCATGGGCTTTAAAAGATGGTTTTGACTCCTATTCGACTCATCTTCAGTGGTTTACAGTCCACCCATTGCGACCTCAAGGCTGACAAAAGCATCCTATTTTGAGCTTTGCGCAACCATAAACCAGATTCTTCGGATACTATTCCGGTGTGCCGCTTCATGGGAGTCGCGGCACACTCTCTCTCTTCAAAGCCGGTCCTTTCTCGGGATCGGGCACTAGAGAGTCGCTGGGCATTTCTTTTGGGAAAAGGGAAGCCAAGCCCGGTTGTGTGGTAGTTGAAGGTGATCAGACGGTTGAGGGACCAGAAGATCACTCGGAGACGGAATAGGGATCCCAGAAATGGGAGTCGTACCGAAAGAGCCCTTCATCGCAAGATGTCGGGAACTCCTTAGGATTTGTGAGGGAGTACCACACGGACTACCTAGTGTGAGGGTTGGGAAACAGGGAGACAAGGCCGCCGCGAGGCGGCCTTGTCCATTTTTGAGGGTTCATTCCACGATCGTTGGGAGCTCGGACAGTGGCCGAGACTCACCCTCGACTCTCCAGGCGGCTTGAATCTCACTGCCTGGGTAGTACCGCTCGAGAATCGTGCGCCAGGTGGCACCCTCTTTTCCCATGCATTGGCTCCATACTGACAGAGGCCACAGCCATGCCCCCAGCCAAGCCCCTTGATGATGAAACGACGCCCGCGAAACTCACCATTGAACACGGATGATCTCAACGGACTCGTGGTCTCCTTTTCAATCCGAGGCAGCTTTGAAAGCAGACGGCGAAAAGGTTCGGAGCCGATGCGCAGAGTCTCTCCTCGGGAGGTGGTCAGGCCGTACACCAGAGGTCGTCCGGTCGGACTGCGCTCAAGTACGGTCATTGCATCGAAGGAACCAGAAAGGTTCGAGCGAGATTCGGAATCGACAGTTCTCTCTGTGTGCCAGGTACGCAAGGCACGATCCAGATCAACGCGCTTGAATTCAGCCTGCCATGCATGAACGGATGATGCTTCACAACATCCCGAAGGACGAGAGGCCAGGGGCACCAGCGGGCTGATTCGGTGACTTTCCCGTGATGAGATGGCATCATCGGCGGAAGCGGGCAGTCCACCACAGGCGGCGGAATAATACGCAGGAATCACTCGTCCATCATGAACAAGGACGATTCCGGCTGTCCCCTGAACGGCTTGACGAGCCTTGTCGGAACCACCACCGCCTGACCAACCCTGACTTTCGGGACCTGCGATCAGATCGAAATGACGGCGCTTGGCCCAGAATGCCGCTTCGGCAAGGGCGTAACTCCGTGCCGCGATTGCCTGAGCTTGGAAGGTTTCGAAGGGCCAATGTCCGTAGAGTTCCATATCCAGAACGCCCGGAAGATAGGACTCAAGCGACACGAAGACGATCACATCGAGGCGCGCGGGCCTCACAGAATCACCTGAAGGTGCCAGGGGCACCAGATCAACGAAGCCGGGGAGACGTCGTTCCTCGAAAAGAATGCCCGAGTCGGTTCCCGCAAGTGTTCGGATGGAGAGGATCCCACTGCCGGAAAGCTGCGTGGTTCTCGAGTCACCATCGGCCAACCGCCAAGCACCGTTCACATGAGTGATCTCGAGAGGCGCGGGCCGAAGGTAGATTCTGGAATCAGCTTCATGAAAGCAGAGAAGTTGCTGACCGGTTTCACCGAACGTGACTGGTGACTCCAGATCCTTCGAGCGAAGACGAATCCGGACTTGTGGTTCTGACGTTGGCGCAACAGGTCTGTTCTCGACATCACCATAGGATTCGGAATTCACCTGAAAGGACGTTGAGAGGGTCTGCGTCTGCGCCGGGATTTCATGTGCAGACGCATTCGATGGACAGATCGCCAGAAAAACCAAGCACAGCATCACCAAGGTCGAATCAATGAACCGGTATTCGCCAAGAACAGTTGACCGTGCGTCCATCAGCTTGGTGACACTCCGAAAAATGGCATGGGTCTCGGACCGAAAGAAGACTGAACGCTCTCGACTCCAGTTGCCGAAAAAAGACGACCGACCATGATCTGGTCGGCCGTCTTGATTTTATCCGGTCGGCTTGAAAAGAGAACGATCAATCCAGCATTCGAAGATCGAGGTTGAAATGCCCGAGCTTTTCGCGGATCTCGACGAGACTGGTCTGACCGAAGTTCTTCACACCCATCAGTTCGGCTTCCGTGCGTGAGGCAAGATCACCGATCGACTGAGCGCCGAGCTGCTGAAGTGCCTTTCGGGCACGGACGGAAAGCTCCAGAGCGGAAACAGGCTTGTTGAGAATGTGATCGGGCGCCTTGCCGCGAAGCTCTTCGTAGATCTCCTTGCGAACCTGGCTGTACTGACCCTCGAGACCCTGACCGAGTCGGAGTCCCTTCTGAGAAAGCATGGCCTTGATCTCGACGAGCGAGGTCTCTCCGAAGTTCTTGTAGGAGAGGAGCTCCGCTTCGGTGATCTTGAGAAGATCTCCCAGAGTTCGGATCTTCATCTTCTTGAGACAGTTTCTCGCACGGACGCTCAACTCGAAATCGGTGACTGGAGTGTCAAGAAGCGCGCTTCGCTTGGCGATGTTGCGATCCTGCTCTTCGTCGTAGTACATGTCCTTGGAGGCGAGAATGTCTTTCATGAACAGACGCGCACGAGGATTGTTCGGAGCGCTTTCGAGCACCTTGCGAAGGCATCGCTCGGCGGACGCGATGTCGCCGCGATCTTCGTAGACCACCGAAAGATTGATCATCGCATTGATCGGAGGGAGACCGGAGGTCGAATTCATGATGCGTTCGTAGCAGGCGATCGCTTCATCCTCTTCACCGTGCTGATCAAGCAGCCAGGCGAGTCGAAAAAGCGCCTCGGGATCGTTTCCAAGCTCGGTGGCTTCGCGGTAGGCCGCGATCGCACCCACACGATCCTTGTCAGCTTCAAGCTGTCGAGCTTTCTCGAGGCTTGCAGCAGCAGCTTTGGGGTCGCCATCTCTGACACCGACCGTTGCACCAATTACCGTATCCAGACCTTCAGCATTCGTCATCGATGAACTCCGAATCATCATCTCTTGGACTCCATGAACAACCCACTTCGATCGACCTTTGCCGGCAGGAGTCCTGGCTGCACGGCGGTTCTCCGAAGCGAACGAACCATCGTAGCCACGACGGGGCCTCGACACAAACAGCATCGGAACCAGAACAGCGCAAAGCCGTCAGAAGGTCAGAAATCGATCAATTCGAGGTCACTCTCGGCCAAAGCGGACGCCTCGGAGGGCTGTTCCGCGTCAGCGAAGCCACCAAGGCCGGCGATTGAGGCCATTTCCACTCGTGTCCCTGCCGGGTCAAAGGTGACGGGGCTGACACCTTCACGAAGCGCGAGAAGCTCGAGTGCGATCTGGGATTCGTTCTTGCAGAAATCCATGGGCGTGATCGCTCGATTGAAGCTTTGAAGCCGCCCGAGACGTTTTCAAAGGTGCCACTCTTCTCCAGCCAGGTCGCCGAAGGGAGGATCACCGAAGCTCGTTCGGAAAGCTGATTGGGCATGGTGTCGATCATCACCAGGGGTGTGTGCCCGACGGCATCTGCGAATCGCTCGGAGACCCAGCTGCTGGGATAGTTTCCCGTAGTCAGAACACATCCGACGGATCCTTCGATGGCCGACGTGAATTCGTCGAACTCCAGAGGTGCCGTTCCACAGAGAGCCGTCAACACTCGACGGACGCCGCGGGCGTTCGGGGCCTTCTCATTGCAGATCGTGTATCCACCAGGGAAGGTCTTGGCTTCACCGTGGACGGGGACCGGACCGACTCCGAAGACTGTGTCGGGATCGATGGTTCGAGCCCACCGCGCGAGGTGAAAGGCATCTTCGGACGAGAGCATCGGACTGATGAGGACGGCGAATCGATCGCCTGATTCGACCGCTGCCGTGGCAAGACGATTGGTCTCCGTCATGCCGATGGTCCAGGCTCGCGAGCCTGACTGACTTCGAAGGATTCCTCGCCGAGCACCGAAGGCATGACGTATCGATCCTCGGAGTGCACGAACTTCCAACCGTAGCGGAGTTCATCGGTGATCCACCACTGGTTGATCTCGTCGTTGCGACGGGGCTTCACTCGGTAGATGGTGCCTTCGTTGTGTTCGACGAAGATGTTGTCGCCGCTGGCGGTGATTCCATCGATCGAGGGGGTCTTCTTGAGGAACCAGACACGCTGCTGGAACAGGAAGTCCTTGTCGAGAAGCGCACCCACCGGGCACAGATCGATGACGTTCGCGGACAGTTCGTTGTCGAGCGCAAGACCCGGAAAAACATCGATCTGGTTGTGAGATCCACGACCTTCGACCATCAGTTCAGCGGTTCCCGTCACCTCGCGGGTGAACCGGACGCAACGCGTGCACATGATGCAACGATCGGAGTAGAGCAGGACGTTGGGTCCGAGGTCCTTCTTGGGCTGTTTGTTCTTGTCTTCCTGAAAGCGACTCTGCCCACGGCCGTACTGGTAGGAGTAGTCCTGCAGGTGGCATTCACCGGCCTGGTCGCAGACGGGGCAGTCAACCGGGTGGTTGATGAGAAGAAGCTCCATCACCGACTTCTGATTGGCAATGGCCTTCGGTGAATCGGTGTAGACGATCATTCCATCGGCGGCAGGAGTGGAACAGGTCGGAACCAGTTTTCCAAGAGACTCCAGCTTGCCGTCTTTGCGTGGGTTTGGCTGCCAGATCTCGGCAAGACAGATTCGGCAGTTCGCCGGTGCACTCATCGACTGGTGGTAGCAGTAATGAGGAATCTCGAGCCCGGTGTCGATGGCAAGTTGAAGAACCGTGGTGCCCGGTTCGAAATCCACTTTGTTGCCGTTGATCGTCAGGGTGGCCATGAAGGTAATCCGGATCCGCAGAAATGAGGTCAGAGGTGGGTGATTCGAGGATCAATCCTAGCAGGCAGCAAGGGCCGATGGAAACTCAAGTCTCAAGAGGGACAATGATGCCATTTCTGACGAAGACGACCACCGCAGCCACCTGATCGATCTCGAGCCCGGTCAACTGACAGGCCGCCTCTCGATAAGCCTCGAGCTGGGGCCGGTAGGACTCCGCATGCATGATTTCATCTCCTGAGGTCACGCGATCGGTCTTCCAATCGATGACCAAGGCCTCCTGGGCGACTCCTTGCCGACGAGTCACGACCAGTCTGTCCAGAATCCCCTCCTGCATTCGGCCTTCTGCAGTCCGCCTGAGCCAGGAAAGCTCGCGTTCGGCTTCGATCTCGAGGTCTGCTCCGGAGGCCAGAAGAGCCGGGTGGCGAGACAGGAGCGACCGGATCCGGTCATTCTCAAGAATGCCGTGGAACGCATTGAGCACGGTCTGACGCCAGACTTCGGAGCGACCGGGACAGGATCTTGAGAGGGTGGCCCCGAGTCGTTCCTCATCAAGGGGCGCATCTTCGAGAAAACCGACCGACTCGAACAAAGCATGCATGGCGATTCCGTAGGCACGCCCGGCAAGCGGGTCCTCAGCGACCGGTTCGCACCTTGGATCTGACACATGTGCCGCCGACGATGGTGTTGCCGCGACGGCGTTGGCCTCACCTGGCGTGAAATCGAACGAAAGAGAACCGGGACCGGTCAGCTCAGGTGCCACGGCCTCCCTTTTCGGAAGATCACCACGAGAACCGGCCGATGCGAGAAGTTCCGGACGTGCTGGATCACCTGCGGCTGCGGGGTCGATCAAGGATTCTCGCAACATCTCACTCATGGAGCCGCTCTTCGAGCCGGACTCAGTCGAGGGCGCGACCACCGCGAACAGCCCGAGACGAGCGCGGGTCATCGCGACGTACAGCTGACACAGACGTTCAAAGGCCACATCAGCCTTCCAGACATCCTGCAATGGCTGCAGCTCCGGCGGGACGATTCCTTTTTTCACCCAACTGCTGACCTTGACGATCTCTCCCGGCGGGACCGGCTGATCGGTGACCAGAACCGGAGCGCCTGAGACCATCTTGTCGTCGAGACCGGCAAGCACCACGAGGTCGAACGCAAGTCCCTTGCTCTTGTGAATCGTCAGAACGCGAACCACATCGGCACCGGGTTCGTCGAGACCCAGACGCTCAAGCTCCGTGAGCATCAGAGACCATGAACGTTCGCCACCCGATTCAATCCGCTGGACCTCCAGCAACAGACGTTCGATTCGTGCCACTTCACGTCGGTCGAGCAGACCCTCGAGCGAGGTGACCCACCGTTCCATGGTTTGAGAGACACCCTCTCTGGTGAAGAGACGGCGCAATCGTCGGGAAAGTTCGGAAGTCGACTCATCATCCAGTGAACACTCGAGCACTGCACCAAGAGGTGAACGATCGATGTTGAAGGCGGCGGCGGAGTCACCGGGATGTTCGGCAAGACGAAGCGTCTCAAGAAACACGATCGAGGCTCCGCAATCGAGAAATGAACCACCACCCTCCCCCGTGGCGTCGATTCCCATGTCACGAAGATGCTCCACCACGAGTCCGGCGATCTGATTTCGAGGCGTCAGGACCCCGATCGAAAGCCCCGGATGAGCCCGGTGCAGATCCGCCGCAAGCTGTGACGCACGAAGCGCCGCATCCTGCCTTGTCTCGAGGGAACAACGTGTCTCATCCTCATCGGTCACGGTCGCGACGAGTTCGAAACACCCGGGCAGATCCTTGCGTTCACTGCGATGTTCGTCCCAGAGTCGTCCGAAACGAACGGCAGCCGACTTGAGTTCAGGCGCGTCGTTCACACACTCGAAGGACGTCATCTCGCCGAACACCCGGTTCACCACGTCCAGAATGCACGGCCCCGTTCGGTAGCTGCGATCGAGACGCTCTTCACCGAGTTCGGTCAGCCCACCATCTTCGAGCAACATCCGATCGAGATGCTCGAGGATGCCGGGCAAGCCCCCCCGCCATCCGTAGATCGATTGCTTGACGTCACCCACGCAGAAGAAGGTCCGCTCACCGCTGGAATCGGACACGATCTCCTCCGCAAGCGGGCGAAGCACCTTCCACTGCATCAGGGAGGTGTCCTGGAACTCATCGAGGAGCAGATGCGAGATGCGTCCGTCGAGACGGAACCAGATGTCATGCCGAAGCGTTTCGGAGTCGGCATAGGCGAGCACGCGCACGAGATCGTCGAACGTGGCGACATCGAGTTCACGGCGTATCTCCTCACGAGAGACGTGGTACCGATCGAGAAGCTTGAAGGTCGAGAGCGTGCGACGGGCATATTCACGCCTCACCACGCGATCGAAATACGCCAGGAGGTCCGACATCACTTCGAACGTCAGCTCGTCGATCGGTGCCTTTTCAATGTATTTGGGTTGACCAAGACGGACTTTGAGGGCGACACCCTTGGAAAGCGGACCTGCCAGAAGCGCGAAACAGTCATCGTCATCGCCGAGCGATTCCAGCAGCTGGCGGATCGCATCGAGGTTCTTGGCGACGCTCATCCTTTTTCCCTTGGACCCCGTCGCACGACCATCCGCGGCCTCCTGCAGTCGCGGAATGAAGACGCGGGGATCGATGAACTTCAAACCGTCATCAGGCAGTCCATCCCAGGGAGCGATCGCACCGCCCGATTGGTTGTAGATGGACATGCCGTCCTTGATGATCGAACGAATCGAATCGGTCAGTGACCGACGCGGGGAGCCCTTGCTCAGACCATCGAGCGCAGTCGCAAAGGCATCCATCGCGGTCGCGGACTCCAGTGACTCGAAGGCGCGTCGCAGCGTTCGATCCTGCAGACCCCGCTGGGAATCGTCATAGAGGACTTCCGCATCGGAGGTGAGCCCCAGTTCCGCGGAAAAAGCGGAGGTGATCCGACCGATGAAACTGTCGATCGTTGAAATCTGCAGGGAGCCGAGATCGCGCAGCAGACCATCCAGCAGAAAGGCGATCTGCTTGGAGTTCAATCCGGGATGACCGATCTGCTTGCCGAGACTCTCGAGTTCGGAGGGGTCGAGCGCCGCCTCGGCGACTCGGGTCAGAATTCGGTCACGGATCTCGGCGGCAGCGGCTCGCGTGAACGTCGTCGCGAGAATGGTGCGTGCCTCGCTGCCTTCGATCATCAACTGAAGAAAGCGGGAGGTGAGACGATGCGTCTTTCCCGTTCCTGCGGAAGCGAGCACGCGGCGATGAGGATTCACAGTCATGACTCGGAATCCTCCTCGTCATCAGTGCCGGTGATGAGAACGGAAGAACGAAGAATCCGGTCGATCCCGTCAACTTCACGGCCGAAGGAGCGACCCTTGGGTGGTCTGGAGAAGTCGGATGAACGCATTTCACGAACGATGGTTCGAGCGAGTTCGAGACCGGATTCGATGATGTCGGCATCCCATTTCGTCGCGACGCTGAAAGCCACGTCCCGAAGATCACGGGGCAACGACACGTAGCCGAGTTCGATCACATCATCCGCCCCGGCCATGGAGTGACGCATGAGATGGTCGTAGAGCGGGAGCTGCAGATCATTCCAGACGCCCTTGGCGTATTTCGAAGGAGCCGTGACCGCCTTCTCCGATGTCTTGTAGTCCAGCACCCGCCAGCGGCCATCAAGATGACGGTCGATGCGATCGACCCGACCCACAAGGGTCACGGGGTCCTGACCCGGGATCTCCAGCAGACACTCCAGAGGCTCCTCGACACAGTGGGAGTTCCACCCCGAGGCGGCGTCTCGAGCTTGAACGGACGCGAACCGGCGCAACCTGTCACGCAGCATCCTGCGTTGAATCTCGATGGCGGGGGCACATGGCGCTCCGAAGCGAGCGGCCACCAGCTCGTCGAGATCGGACTCCAGCAACGCGAGGATCCGGACCTCATCGGTCGAGTCCTTGAGCGGACTGCGTCCGAAACGCTCCAGAACATCATGGGCGAGTGTTCCAAAGGCACGAGCGTCGAGTTCGAGATGATTCGATTCGATCGTTTTCAGCCTGGTCAGTCGCTCCAACCAGAATCTGCGAGGTGATCGGATCCAGGACGCGAAGTCGGTGACGCGAAGTCGATCGATCACCGGATGGTCGGGCATGTCCGGCGTGGCGAAGCCCGGGGTGTCGGTGGGCGACGAGGATCCGATGAGACGATGCGCGGGAAAGGAACGGGCTGGAGCGGACATGGTGGACAGGACGCGACGGGCGCTTTCCTCACCACCCGAACCGAGGAAAAGACGACTCGGCACCACGGGATCACCACGATGATCGTGACGGGTCACGATCACGCGAAGATTCGAGGTTCGCGCAACAAGCGCATGCATGGCATGCGCATCACGTGCCCGGCGAGACTCCTCCGTCGGAAGCCCCAGAGAACCACGCAATGTCTGGGTCAGCCAACCATCGGAAGGCGCGGGACCCAGGTCTCCAGAATCGTTGAATCCGACCAGAACGATGTTCGATGCCGACTCGTTTCTGACATCCAACCAGCCGAGCATCTCGATCGCGCCTCGCTCCGGGTCGATGGGAGATGCCGGACAGCGAAGACCGTTGAGTGTTTTCGAGAACAGATCGAACAAGGCGGATGGAGACAGCACGGGCAGGCCATCAGATGAATTCAACGTGGCGATGAGTGACTCGACGGCATCGAGCGAACGGGACACCATGTCCTGTCGGCGCTGTGATTCGAAGATCGTCCGAAGAAGTGCACCTGCCGCCAGCGAACATCCTCGGACATCCCGTGCCTCCTTCAAGGGGGAGAGCAGGCGATCAAGTCGGATGAGCACCGCACGAAGCAGGTCATCGCCTCCACCATCATCGTCGATCGGAAGCGTTCGAAGGTCGGCTAGCGTGCCCCCGACGCGTGTCTCGCGCCATGAATCCAATCGCCGAACCGGATCATGAGCGTGGTCATCGCACAGGGCACGCTCCAGCGAAGGCAGTCGAATCAGTTCGGAGAAGAGATCGATGTCCGGCGACTTGAAGTAGGTCGAAAGACCATCGATGACACGTGCGACCTCTCCCAGTGCCAGTGAAGAACCTGCCGCGGCACGAAGTGGGACACCGGCACGACGACCACACCGTTCGAGAACGCCGGCCTGACGTTCATCACATAATCCGACGACGAACTCGTCGGTCCGCAGAGACCCGCTCTCACAAGCGAGTGCCAGCTCCTCCAGAAGAACCTCTCCGGCGTCGATGGGCCGATCGACCAGGGACATGGCATTCCCGGGCACGACGGAGGGTCGGCTCAACCAGGCCTGCGGAAGCGGACGGCCGAACCCATCGAATTGATCACAGGCGTCTTCGGGGCCTTGGGTGAGAATTCGGACGCGGTCGGACAGACGCTCGAGGAGGGCGAGCGTCAATGGTCCGGGATCGGTGACACCCAGGACGAAAAGATGTTCGGGTGCATCGGGACGAAGGGACCCGGTTTGAATCATCCGAAAACGTTGAAAGGTCCCCTCGACGAGGCCGCTGGCTCGTAGAAGCTCGTGGGCGTGCTGACGCAAGGGCCCCAACGCTCTCCAGCGTTCATCGGAACCGACATCGATCCCGGCTTCGAGCACATCCTCGGGAGTGCGTCCGATGGCGTCGAGTTCTTCGCAGACCTGCCTCAAGGTTCCCACCCGTGACAGTGCGAGTGAATCATCAGCGCCACCGCGCCCGAGCAGCAACCCGGCATCTCGCCCCAGAGTTCTGAAGGCCTCCGCCCAGAACAGGATCGAGATCGAATCATCAACCGGTCTCAGGGTGGAGTCCGACTCCAGAAAAGCCTCGACCAGACCTGAAGCGGTGAGGATCCGTGGACTTTCAAGCGCCCCTGAGCGTCCGGAGCGTATGGCAAGATCCAGGAGTTCGTTCTGAAACCGGCGGCGAACACGACGACCGGGAACCAGAATCGCGCACCTGGCGGCGACACCACCTGACATCAGATGTTCGTGGAGACACTCCGCACCTGACCCGGCAAGTGTGCGGGTCCAATCGAGCATCTTGATTTCTGGGGTCGCATGCATCGAAAAAATCCGGATGAGAAACTGAGACGGTCACGCTTGATGAGAAAATACAGTCTTTGTGATGGGTTCTGACCGAGCTGTCAGGGAGAAATTCGCGGGTGGGTCACAAGGAAAGACGAAATTCGACGTTTGCGAGTGAACGAACGGAACTCCATGCATGACGGTGGGTTCGGATGAATGACGAAGGGCGGAAACTTCGTGACATGCTGCACGAAGAGTTTTCAAAAGAGGGACCTATGACGCGCAAACGCCTTTTTTTCAGGGAAAAAGGCGTTTAAAGCCCAGCATGGCAGTTGAGCAAAGAAGCCGTCAATTCCACGAAACATCACTTGCGACTTCACATACCTTTGGTAATTTTAAGAGTACGAGTAACGAACTCGTGTCGGGCTCCCGGGTAAACCGGTTGAGGCCGAACCTTTGACCGAGCCGGCAGTGGGGGCTGGCTCGGTCGTTTTTTTGCCCATACTTTTTTGCCCGGTGCGTGCGTCGATCGATGAGGGTGCCCCCTCGGCACCCATCACTCGTGAGGAAGGACCGGGGCTCAGGGTCTTGAAGACAAGCACCAACTCGGCATCACCAAGCCGGGCTTCAAGCAGTTCCACCGTGCGACCATCTCCCAGCTCGAAGCGACCGGGCAGAGAATCCGCCGGAGGAAGACACCCCGCCGAGTGCGCCCAGCATCCGGTCGAAATCGAGCCCACGGCTGAATGGAAGGACCAGAACGCCGGGTACGGGCAGCCGCCCCAGCGAGCTGCCGGGTCGCGGATGAATGGCGAGCTCCCTCGCTGCGAACGTCCGGCTCGAATGCCAGCACCCAGCCGGTCGAAGTCACGAGAATCCGGTTCGATTCGAGGATCGCCTGCACCGACCCGAGGTCGACCGATTCATCCGCACCCACGTGGGACATCCACTGAGGAAGACGAACCCACAACCAGGCGTTGAGGTCGTCCTCTCGGATTCGGACCCCCCACTCCGCCTGAGGCTTTCTGATTCTCGTCAGTTCGGAGACGAAGTTCCGCTCGAAGAGTCGAGCCCTCTCGGGCGCCGTCTTCAGCATCGATGCCTGTGGTGCTTGAAAGGAGTCCGGACTTGAGAAGACCAACACCACCAGAAAGGCCAGTCCCACGACGACCATGGAGGTGACCAGGAAGATGATCGAACGCCGAGGACGGATCCTCCTGCGAGCGACGCGGCTCATTCAGCGTACCTGGTGACGATCAAGGTGTCGTTCTGACCGCCGAAGCCGAAGTTGTTGGAGAGACAGGTCGTGACTTTCGCCTGGCGGGATTCGTTCGGCACGTAGTCGAGGTCGAGTCCTTCATCAGGATGATGCAGATTACGAGTCGGAGGAAGCTCACCACGATCGATGGCCATGATGCAGGTGATGAGTTCGACCGCACCGGCTGCGGCGATCAGGTGACCCATCATGCTCTTGATGGAGCTCATGGGAATGGTTCCCGCAAGCTCACCGAAGACACGCTTCACGGCACGAGTCTCGATCGAATCGTTTTCCTTGGTTCCGGTGCCATGGGCACTGATGTAATCGATCGGAGGACCGCCATCGGCATGGGGGACACTGGGATCGATGCCAGCCTGATTCAAGGCCATTCCCATGGCAGCGGCCGCACCGCGACCGTCGGGCTGGATGTCCGTGATGCGGAAGGCATCGCAACTGGAGCCGTATCCGACGATTTCAGCGAGCGGAGTCGCCCCTCGAGCCAGTGCGTGGTCGAGACGTTCGATGGTCACGATGCCGGACCCTTCACCCATGACGAACCCGCCTCGGGTGCGGTCGAAGGGACGCGAGGCTTCAGCCGGGTCACCATCGAATGTGCTCAGAGCGGTCAGTCGATTGAACCCGGTGACCCCGAGTGGGTGAATCATGGTGTGGGTTCCACCGGAGATCATCAGATCGGCTTCGCCGCGCCTGATGATGTCGAACGCCTCGCCGATCGCCTGAGTGCTGGCGGCGCAGGCGGTGAGGCAGTTGAAGGCCGGACCGGTCACTTCGAATTCACGGGCCAGATGCGCGATGGGCATGTTCGGTTCCTGCTCGACCTCGGTGAGATCGTGCATTCTGCGAAGCGCGGACTCAGCCCAGAGGCGACCGTCGACCTTTCGATTCTCGCCGTTCCAGCTGTGGACGTTGGTCTGGAGATAGTTCTGGGTGTCGAGGACACCTTCGCCAGCACCCAGATAGAGACCCACTCTGGATCGATCCAGTGTGTCACAGTCGTACAGGCCCGCTTGCCTCCAGGCCTGACTGGCGGCTCCGAGGGCGAACTTCGAATTCAATCCGGCGGTCGCATGGATGGAGGCATCCCGAACGTACTGGGTGAAGTCGTAGTCCTTGATCTCGGCGGCGAATGTCGTGGGAAAGGTCCGGGCGTCGAACCGGGTGATGGAATCCATCCCCGAATCGGCGGCGATCAGACGCGTCCAGACTTCCTCGAGCGAACAGCCAAGAGGCGTGACCCATCCCATTCCAGTGACGACGACACGTGGTGGCGTGGTCATGAGCGTTCTCCATTCGTCCAGCGCCGGAGGAGCATCGCGACGTTCTGCCCTCCAAGACTCGTTGTGAACACGAGGATCGATCGCAATTCGGCATCGGTCGACTCGCATGGTCCGCAGTTCAAACCGATGTCGCCGGGATCGATCGCCCCGATTCGTGCGGGGAGCTTCTGTTCTCGCAGACACTGCGCGGCGACGGAAACGGCGATCGCTCCGAGGCCAGCGCCACAGAGGCCGACGTAGGGAACGATCGTCACCAGAGGAATGTCCGCAGCACGTGCCCCGAAGACTTCGCGGATGGCACGCGCATCGACGGCATCCATCCAGGGAATGCCGGAGCCGAGAGGAACGATGGCATCGACTTCCGAGGGGTCGCAGTTCGCCGAGGACAGGGCGGCTTCAATGGCTCTCACCACCGAGACGTCGTCGTCGTCATAGGCTCGCCCAACGGTGTCGGAACACATCGCCTGAGAGGCGGAGAGCCCGGCAAGTTCCGCGATGGGTTCCATGCCACGCTCGAGAGCATGATCCAATGCCTCCAGCGCCAGAATGCCACCACCTTCTCCAAGCACGCCCCCTGCGGCATCGGTCGAGAAAGGACGCACGATCGAATCGGGCGGCACGTCGCCGGAGACATTCGCCAGACGCTTGGCGTACTGCTGCCGAAGGAGTCCCATCGGATTGAGCTTGCTCTCCGCGCCGCCCGTGAGGCAGATGTCCGCATGACCGCGCATGATGACTCGCATCGATTCACCGATGCTCAAACCACTGGAGGCTTCCGCACACGTGATCGTGTTCGAAGGTCCCTGGCAGTCATGGATGATCGTCACATGGCACGCCAGCATGTTGGGCAGGTATTTCAGAAGCCACAACGGCGTGAGGTTTCCCATGCCGACCTCGCCCCAGCGTCCGATGTCGAATTCACCCTCGTCATCCACGCTGGTCACCAGAGCGGCGGAAAGCTCATCGACGTCCGCTGCGATCAGGCCCGCGCCGATGTGGCAACCGGTGCGAGAAGGTGGAATGGTGGGTGGCTCGTCGCCATCGGTGGCTCTGGTGACCAGTCCGGCGTCGGAGACCGCCAGAGCTGCCGCACCAACCGCGAGTTCGGTGTCACGTGCCATGACCTTGGTCGCCTTGCGATAGGTCTTGGGGACGACCTTTCGAACATCGAAACTCTCCGCCGGAAGACTCGCACCAAACGGGCAGTCGAAGCCCGAGGCATCGAACCGGGAGTCAAGCGACGTGATTCCGGATCGGCCTTCAAGCATGGCGGTCCAGAGCGGTTCGATACCGAGACCGAAGGCGCTGACGGGTCCGAGACCGGTGAAGACCACTCTGCGGGGCGTGGACGATTCAGATTCCTGATGGGAAGTGCTCATGAACGCGGAATGGTACCCGTGACGCGTGGCGTGTGCTGAGGATGCTCGCCAACGCCCCCCATGACCATGTTCTGAGGCGGGATCAAGCCTTGGTGCGACCCATGCGACCGGCGATGAGCATCGCCATTTCAAGGGCCTGATCGTAATTCAGGCGCGGATCGACGTGAGAGCGGTAGGACGTGGCGAGATCATCATCGACGAGGCCGCGTGCACCTCCGGTGCATTCGGTCACGTCATCGCCGGTCAATTCGAAATGGACGCCGCCCAGCAGGGTCCCTGCCCGTTCGTGGATGTCGAAGGCCTGCTCGAGTTCCGAGAGGATGTGACCGAACTTTCTGGTCTTGACCTTTCGCCCCAGAGCGGCGCCGGACTTGATTTCAACGGTTTCGGTGTTGCCGTGCATGGGATCACACGTGAAGAGCACGGTACGCCCGGTCGATCGGATCATGTCCAGCACGGGAGGGAGACACCGCCCGACTTCCTTGGCGCCGAAACGGTGGATCAAGGTGATCCGTCCCGGTTCATCATCGGGATCGAGAATATCCAGTATCGAACGAAGTTTCACGAGATCGGAGGCAGGACCGACCTTCACGCCGATGGGGTTTCGTATGCCGCGGAGGTATTCGACATGTCCCCCATCAGGCTCACCGGTACGGACACCGACCCATGGCATGTGGGTCCCGAGATTCCACCAACCACTGCGCCGGGGAACCTGCCGGGTCATCGCGGACTCGTACATCAACAGGAGCGCCTCGTGGCTGCTGAAGAAATCGACGCGATTCATCTGACCGGCCTGGGAGCCGGAGATGGTTTCCATGAATCGGAGTGATTCACCGATGGAACTGACGATGTGTTCGTATTGCGCACGAAGCGGTGAGTGCTCGACGAAACCCAGGTTCCAATACTCGGGGTGATGAAGGTCGGCGAATCCACCGTCGATCAAGGCACGGATGAAATTCAGGGTGAGTGCGGAGCATTCATGGCCGCGCAGCAGCAGGTCCGGATCGGGTTCTCTCGACACCTCGTCGAAGTCGGGATGGTTGACGTTGTCGCCTCGGTAGCAAGGAAGCGTCACACCCTCGCGGGTTTCATCGGATGCCGAGCGTGGCTTGGCGTACTGACCGGCGAAACGGCCGACACGGGTGACCGGACGACTGCCACCGTGGACCAGGACCAGACTCATCTGCAGAAGGATCTTCAACTTCGAGGTGATGTGATCCGGAGTGCATTCATCGAATCGCTCGGCGCAATCACCACCTTGAAGGAGAAAGCGTTCGCCGCGTGCGGCTTCCCCGAGCTGCTTGCGAAGTGCCTCGATCTCCCAGGAAGTCACCAGCGGAGGGATTCGACGCAGCCGTTCGTAGACGCTCGCGGCATGGTCGCCGTCACGATAGGTGGGTTGCTGGAGGGTGCTGCAACGACGCCATGAGTCAGGTGCCCATCCTGTGGGGTGGGCATGATCTGAATCGGACGATGTGATACCGGATTCTCGACTCACGACGACCTCCTGAACAGACTTGCCTTGAAACACGGCGGTGGGACTACGGGCAACAGGACTTGAACCTGCACAGGGTCTCCCCCACGGGAACCTAAATCCCGCGCGTCTGCCAATTCCGCCACGCCCGCGACAGTTGGGATGCTACGTCTCCGTGATGAGCTTCACAAGGGATCCCGGGAAAGGACGACCCGTGACACGCAAGAGGGAGGTACCATGGGGTGCATCGTCATCAACCGCGCAATGGAGTCCTCCCCTTGGCTGTCAAAGCACCACTCGGCATGAGCCCGGCCCTCCTTCTTGCCAGAATCGTCCTCTTCCTCGCCTTCCTTCCCGTGGGACTCTCCCAACTTGGGGAAGTTGACTTCACGGGAGAGGATGCCGCTCGGGTCGAAAGACTCATGAATCCGATTCCAGCTCAGCCGACACCAGTCACAGAGGTCTCTCTGCAGACGGACGAAATGGTGTCGGAAGACGTTGCAACGAAGGATTCGATCAAGGCACGCAGGCTGTACGCCATTGCGCTGCACATCGAATCGGCGGGCCTGGGTTCGCCTGTTCTGTTCGCGTGGATCACGGTTCTGGTCGCAGTCATCGGCAGTGGCCTGATCCTGATCGGAGTCCTGTCGAGGGTGTGGGCATTCGGTCTGGTGATTCTGGCAGCGGGAGACTTCATGATCGGTTCCATGCCGGAGGTGTCGGCCTCGACCTTCGCGCTCTTCTCGATGCCCACTGAGATCTTCAACACCTTCATCGCCCAGATCGGAACATTCGCACTCGCGGTGATCATTCTTCTGTGCGGACCGGGCGGACTCAGTCTGGATCGGCTCCTCTTCGGAGGGCACGCCTCACGCCGGGCCTACCTCGCCGAAGACGACGAAGATGGAATGATCGAGTAGTGCACGCTCAGAAGAACCTTTTTTCAGAGGATGACCCGCTTCCGCCCACCTGGCGCAGGAAGACGGGGCCAATCGGCCGTCGAAGCAACACCCTCGCATGGGCCGGCAGCGTGCTGGGACACGCCGTGATTCTTCTCCTGGTGCTTCTGCTCGGCTGGAACATCTCGCAGGATTCCAAGCCGAAGACGACACCATTGATCACCGCCACGACGGATCAGGTCCATCTCGAACCACTCGCAGACATCGAGGTGGAACGGACCGCACCGGCTGCGCTCGTGCTGGAACCGCTGGCGATTCCAGAGAGGCCGTCCGAAAGTTCCGGGCTGATGATGCCGACATCCGGGACGCTCGCTGGCGGAGGCCTTCGTGGGTCGGCGCCCGCACGTCTCGGCAGAGTTTCATTCGTCGGACTCGGGGGAGGAAGCGCACGAAGAATCGTCTACGTGGTCGATGCCTCAGGGTCGATGATCGGTGCTTTTCCGATGATCCTGAAGCAACTGCGACGAAGCGTCGACGACCTCTCGGCGGCACAATCGTTCTCGGTCATCTTCTTTCAACGCGACCAGGCGGTCGAGACCCCCCCCGCGGGCCAGCTTGTGCGGGCGACCGATGAAAACAAGAGCAAAACACTGGAATGGATCAGAGAGAACATCCTGCCCAGCGGGCGCAGCAGTCCGCTGAACGCCCTGGAGCGGGCCATGGCACTGCAGCCGGAAGTGGTGTTTCTGCTGAGCAGCAACATCACAGGCTCGGGACGATACGAGATGAACACCGACGCGCTGCTGGCCGGCCTTGATGTACTGAATCCGATCGAACCCGGCAGTGGAAGTCGCAAGACGATCATCAACTGCGTTCAGTTTCTCGACGACGATCCCCTCGAAGCCTTGAAGTTGATCGCAAGGCGCCACGGTGGAAGCGATGATGAAACACGCAACGAGGCCGAGGCCTATCGTTTTCTGAACCGTTCCGAGCTGGGACTGAGACCCATCCGAAGCGACACGACGGATCCATCGGGATCGACAGGGAGACCATGACATGTCCGTGAAATTTTCTAGAATCCAGGGTCCCCTCTTCACAATGGCGTGCTTTCTCGCGGTCACCGGCGGAACTGTGCGAGCGGAGGAGGCTCAGGAGTCGTCACTCAGTGGCGGCTTCACGGGTGCGTTCTTCTTCTCGCAGAGCACTGGCCCCGATGGCGTGGTGCGGATGGAGTGGTTCGGATCTATGCTCATCTGGGTGCTGCTGCTGCTCTCGATCGCGGGAATCGGGCTGCTGGTCAACCTCGCACTCTCGAACGGACGGAAGACCATCGCCCCGCCGGAGCGGATGGCTCAGATCGAGGATCTGATCAGAACAGACCGCTGGGAGGACGCGCTCACCTATACGCGCGTGGGAGAATCCGACTTCGACCAGATGGCGCATGCCGGTCTTTCGGAAGCACCAAACGGCCACCAGGCGATGGAAAACAAGGTCTTTCAGAGTGCCTCGGAACTCGCCGCGGAACGATTCAGACGAGTCGAACCACTGAACGTGCTGGGCCAGGTCGCACCCATGATCGGTCTGTTCGGAACCGTCTACGGAATGATCGTCGCCTTCGGTTCGATCGTCGCCAGCGGAGGAAACGCCGATCCCGTCGCCCTCGCCGGCGGAATCGGAACGGCCCTGGTGACGACATTCTGGGGCCTGCTGGTCGCGATCCCCGCACTCGCGGGATACGCGACGATTCGAAATCGCATCGACGCCTTGAACGGTCAGGCGGAAATGCATGTTCTGGACATGCTCGAGAGATTCAAACCCGGACATGACGCGTCACCCTCGAAGACGGAAGGCGACCTGAAGTCATGACGCGTCTTCATGAACGAGGGCCGGCGCAGATCGAGGCCAACCTGACTCCGATGATCGACATCACGTTTCTTCTGGTGGTGTTCTTCGTCGTCGTGTCGACGATCAGCGAAGTCGAATCGGTCGAGATGGAACTTCCGAAACCACAGCCGACCGCGAGCGCTCCCCCACCGGAACAGACCAGAAGCGTCCTGAACGTGCTTCCCGATGACGATGGAGAGGCCACCGGATACCGGTTGAATTCGGTCGAATATCCGCTGGGTCCGACAGGAATCGGCGCACTGCGAACCGCATTGATCCCGATGCTTCGCAACAACCCGGAGCTCAGAATCAATCTGCGTGCGGATCGTCGAACGACCCAGAAGCACATCGCCCCCTTGTTGAACGCGATCACCGAAGCCAACACGAGCTCCGGAAATCAGACACCTGCACGGGTCAATCTCGTGGTGGTCACACGAAGAAACGAGACCGAATGAGAGAGCCTCGGAAGGTGAGACGACAGACGCCTCGCGTCGGCTTGAATCTCACGCCGATGATCGATGTCGTCTTTCAACTTTTGATCTACTTTCTGCTTGCGACCAACTTCGCTCTGGGCGAACAGGTCTTTCGGATGGATCTTCCAGAACGAGGAGGATCCACGATGATGAACGACCCGTTCGACATCCCGGAGGAACCGCTCAGGATCAAGGTCCTTTCAATCGCCACCGAGCGGGAGACGCTCTCCGTGACGTTGCCACCCCAGTACCCCCGCCCGGGCGATCTCGCTGAACTCGAACGTTTTCTCGCTGAAAATCGCTCCGGAGACACCATCGGCCTCTTTCTGGCGGACCACCCGATCCAGATCGTCCCCTCACCGGAGACACGCTGGGAGCACGTGGTCGATGTGTTCAATGCTGTCATTCGTGCGGGCTACCGAAGCGTGCATTTCTCGGATCCGGAACCATGACCAGCCAGTTCATCACAAGAATTCCCGTCGCCACTCGGTTCATCCTGTTCGTCCTGGTCAACATGTCGTTCTTCGCGACAGCCGACGCCGGCGATGCCGCGCGCGAGGGAACACTGGATGATGCCGAGGCACTTCTCGAACGGATCGCAGCCTCGGAAACACGTGCCGACGACGTGCAGAGTCCTGACCAGCGACGCTCGAACGCGCTCGACCAGTCACTTGAAGCACGCGAAGCACTGCTGCGACTCGAGGGTCATGTCAGCGATCCAAGACGCCCGATGTGGTTGACCGATCAGGCGGAAGCACTGCTGCTCAAGAGGATCGAATTTCCCAGCAGCTGGTCGACGCATCTGATGGTCGCACATCCATCATGCCCGCTGATCCCACCGGAGATCCCGCTGATCGTGGGCCGTGGTCTCCAGAAGATCCTTCAGGCGGAAGAGAGCATCACGGAGGCGATCGAGACGGTCGAAGCCGAAGAACGCTTCGAAACGGACACCAGTCTGCGCTCGCTTCACGAACGTCTGTTGTTCGAAAGGGATTTGAGAATTCCCCTGCTCAAGGCGATCGCACTGACACTGGCCTCACGAGCGGACCCCTCATCAGGGCGGGAAGCCGTCGAGATCCTGCAGTCGATGCGGGCACGGGAAGAGTTGCTTGACGCTACGAGGGAAGTCATCGACCACTGGTTTCGACAGGCGCTGCTGGTGACGGGAGATCGTGAGACATTTCGCAAGGCGTCAGCCACGTCGGAACCTGCCACGGAAGACGAGCGGCTTCGACGACTTCGAGAAGCCGCCCTGCTACAGGACGAGGAGGATGTGATCGCCCTCGGGCGGAAGATGATTCAAGAACTCGACCGAGAACAGAGTTATGAAAAGTTGTTGCTGGCGGACATCGTCGAGGAGTCTCGAACAATCCGCACTGACGTCCAACCACACGGGGACGACGCACGGAACTGGGCGGAGGGCGCAGGCGACACATGGATCAGGCTGCTGGATGATTCGCAGCAAGAGGACGACTGGACTCTCGACGGCCCGCTCGTCGCACGGCTGGCTGATCTGGAACGACGTCATGGCCGAGAAGGCGCTCCACTGGCAGTGCTCTGGGCGGCAGGCCAGAAGGAGCTGGCCGGAAGGAGTCGTGATCGGGTTGAAGAACCGGACATGCTGGCCCTCCTTCAAGATGCGGCTTTGAATGCCGCAAACGATGAACCGGCCAGAGCGCGGACGTTGGAGACGGCGGCTCGCATCGCCA
Source organism: uncultured Phycisphaerales bacterium (assembly GCA_949373145.1). Taxonomy (GTDB): domain Bacteria; phylum Planctomycetota; class Phycisphaerae; order Phycisphaerales; family SM1A02; genus UBA8087. Next base: position 32,165 of record CASICI010000033.1, on the reverse strand, counting down.
TGCTTGAAGGTGAAAGACTGACGGCGGCGGAACTCTGCGAGATTCTGTACCTCGAACACCCCGGACACCCGTTCGGTGGCCCCAGGCTGGTGGCGGATCTCACCGAACCGTGGGCGCGAGCAGGTCGGGAGGAAGCGACCGGTCGATACGAACGAGCCCTTCAGACCATCATCGAGAAGACCTCTCCTGAAGAGGCACATGATGATCTGGGCCTGCAGACGCTCAGACTCGCAGAACAGTACCTGAGACGAGCACAACCGGAGAAAAGTCGCGAACTGCTCGAGCAGTTCAGGCCGGCCTCCAAGGAGGAAGCCGCACGTTTTCTCGAGGCGTGTCTGCAGGAGATTGTTCTGATCCGTGAGATCGAGACACTTTCCGAAGAACGCGTCGATCGTGAATACGACCTGCTTCTGAAGAACGTGGACCGTGTGGTCGGAGAATTCGGTCCGCTCGACACGAGCATTCAGGATGCGGCCTCTCGAGCGAGAATCGCTTCCCTCACGGGAAGAAGACGTCTGGCACGTGACTCCATCGCCATAGGCGTCGTCGAACGGATCATCGAACGAAACGACATTCCGGCCGCGACACGGATCGACGCACTGTTCCTCAGGCACAGGATGAAACTCGCCAGAGTGTCCGAGCGCGAGGATGCGCTTGTCGACATGCCTCAACTTCTTCAGGCGGTCGAACTGGATCCGATGCTCGCCGGCCATGCGCTGGCGATGACTCTCGAGGAACGGCTGTCCCGGCTGGATTCGATCCGCGATGAGGAGATTCGACGCTCCGAAAAGGAGGCGATCATCGAGGAACTCAGGTCGTTCGCACGCCTGATCGACACGACCCTGCTCTCGACGCTCTCGATGACGCAGAAAGTCGTGATGGGACGTTCCTTGAATGAGATCGGTCTCATCACTCGTTCGATTCCGCTGTGGGAGGCGATGGCCGGCCAGCAACCGGATGCCTGGGTCGTCATGCAGGGCCGTGCCGAGGCTCTGGGACTCTCGGATGAGATCGTGCATCTTGCGGAAGCCATGCGCCTCTATCGAAGACTCGGACAAGGCTCCCCCGGCCAGAATGTTCCCGAAGAGGTCTGGTGGAGCGCCCAGCTTGGCCAGCTTCTGATCATGGAGAAGGCGGATCGATCGACGGAGAAGATCCCCACGAGAATCCAACGCTTGAAATTGATCGACGCCACGCTTGGCGGAGAACCGTTCCAATCGGAGTTCGAATCACTCCTGCAGCGGATGACTCAGAAAAGCTGACGAAGTTCGTTTCTGAGAATGGCGGCCAGTTCGTAATTCTCGACATCGATCGCCGCGGCGAGGCGTTCTTCCATCTCCTGACGCTGACTCGAAGGCAGTCTCGGTACATACATGTGCTGCATCCCTTTCAACAGTTGGATCTCCGGGGCGTTCTCGACATCCGAAGCCCGGCCCGCCTGACGAAGGGCGTCACGAATCTCTTTCATGTCGGACTCGAGCGTTCTTCGAGCAAGACTGAAATCACCCCGCGATGCTGCGAACGCGGCACGTGAACGGGCCCGGATCATCAGAAACTGAACCGTCAGGGAACGTGCACGCCCTCTGTCGACATCGGAGTTCGCCGAGTTGATGATCATCGACATCACCGCGAGATTCCTCGCCATGTCCTTGACCACCCCGGGATGACGCTCGAGGACCGACAGAATGAATGCTCGGTAGGCGTAGAGCGCGGCTTCACGCTGCAGGGCGAGACAGGTCGGTTCGTCCAGGGCGTCAGGAGTCTCTGTCATCGACTCGTAGATGGGGGTGGCACCCTCGGGGTGACCGACCACCTCCATTTGAAGAATGCCGAGTTCCACCCGGACCTGAAGCCGCTCGACGTCATCCTCTCCGGACACGACTCGGGCCAGGACCTTGCCGGACAGGTAAGGCCATCGCGAGAGCATGTGAGCGTAGAGATCTGAATTCACGTGATGGCATCATATCGGTCGGACGCCCGGAGTTATCCGTCCTCGAGGTGGGTTTAGGAGGCCTTGACGCGAACTTAGTCGCCCTCAGGCCTCAAGAAGCACTCGACAGGGACCGAATCACATTTCAACGGGAACCCAAACGGGTTTCGCGGAGTAGTGATTGAGGGCGGATCCGGATGTCTCAAAGGACTGAAGGATCAATGGAGGCTGTGCGTCGGGTGTAGGAGCTTCGACGTACACATGAAAGTGACCAGGGAGGTCCGATGAAGACCAATTCAAGTCCATTGCAGTCTGAACTGCAGCTGTACATGCGAGAAGTCGACCAGATTGCACTGCTGACTCCTGAACAGGAGAAGACGCTTGGATGGCTGGTCATCAATGAAAACGACATGGCTGCCAAGGAGCACATGATTCGTGCGAACCTGAGGCTGGTGATCGCCATCGGAAAGCACTACGTCAGACGAGGCGTACTGCTTGCCGACCTCATCGAGGAAGGCAACATCGGTCTGATCAGAGCCGTCGAAGGATTCGACCCGGCACAAGGCGCGAGATTCTCGACCTACGCATCATGGTGGATCAAGCAATCCATCAAGAGAAACCTCATCAATGCCGTGCAGCCGATTCATGTTCCCGCCTACATGATCGAACTGATCGGTCGGTGGCGCGATGCCACACGAAGACTTGAAGAAAGACTCGGGCGAACACCATGCACCACGGAACTCGCCGAGGAGATGCAGATTCCCGCCCGCAAGATCGAGATCATCAGGCGCGCGGTGAAAGCGTTCAACGCACCGAACTCCGCGCCCATCGGTGAAGACGGCGAAGCGATCGACTTCGCCGAGCTGTGTCCTGATCGAAGCAACAACTCTCCCGTGGAGGCCATCGCCAACCGCGAGGAGTTCGAAGTGATGATCAAGATGCTTGATTCGATCGACGAACGCGATGCTCAGATCCTGAGACTTCGTTTCGGACTCACGGGAATGGAACCACTCACCCTGAAGGAGATCGGCGAACGAGTCGGTCTGACCAGAGAGCGCGTGAGACAGATCCAGACCAAGGCTCTGGAGAAACTCCAGAACCAGCTGATGGACGATCGTCCCACCAGATTCCTCTCCGATCATGAGGAAAGACGCCTGGCTTCCTGAAGGTCGCTGAAGGCCGACGTTGTCGGGCCCGTTCGGGACTCAAAAACGACGAGGGGAGACGCATGCTTGATGCGTCTCCCCTCGTTCGTTCGTATTCGGCATCCTCAGGAACGCTTGTAGAAAGGCAGAGAACAGGTCTCCGCCTCCACTTTGGTTCGCCCGAGATCGATCTCGACCCGACGACCGGGTTCGGCTCGTTCAGTGTCGAGATAGGCCATCGCGATCGGACGATCAAGCGTGGGACTCAGACAGCCGCTCGTCACCACACCGATTTCACTGCCGCCCTCGAGGACGGTCATGTCCTGACGAGCGGACCGTCGCCCATCGAGCATGAGGCCGCACAAGCGGCGTGCAGAGCCCTTCTCGGAGATCGCCTTCAAGGCATCCTGGCCGATGAATCGCTCGACTTCCGGATCAGCATCTCCCTTGTCGAGCTTCACCGCGAAACCAAGTCCGGCTGAAAGTGGATCGATCTCCTCGGTGAGTTCATGGCCATAGAGTGGCATCGCCGCTTCAAGGCGAAGCGTGTCACGTGCGGCAAGACCGCATGGTGCGACCAGAGACCCTTCGGTCCCGAAATCCTTGAGGAACATTTCGAGAGCGGGCGTCGCCATCTTCGAATCGAGGATCACTTCGACTCCGTCCTCACCGGTGTATCCAGTTCGGGAGATCATCACCTTGATCACCATCAGATCCTTGGTGGTGAATCGAAAACGCTTGAGAGCGGGGATCTCCTTGGAGACGGTGCCGATCAGATCCATGACCTTCGGCCCTTGAATCGCACACATCGCCGTCAACAGAGTCTGGTCGTCGAAGGTGAATTCGAAGTCCCCTCGTTCCTTGTCGACGTGGGTGATGATCTTCTCGCGGTTGGCGGCGTTGCAGACCATGAGGTAGTCCTGCTCGCCCAGGCGGTAGACCAGCACATCATCCCGACAGCCGCCGTGTTCATTGCAGACCAGCGAATAGCGGCACTGACCATCGGCCATGCCATGAATCTGCCGAGTGCAGATGCGGTCGAGGCATCGACAGGCATCCTTTCCATGAAATCTGAGCCGCCCCATGTGTGAAACGTCGAAGAACCCGCCGCTGGTTCTGGTCTGATGATGCTCCTCGAGCACCGAGCCGTAACGGATCGGAAGCTCCCATCCGGCATAGTCGACCATCTGGCCGCCGAATCGGTCATGAAGCTTGGCGAATGGAGTCCCTGTGGGCCGTGATTCTGTGGAATTGGACATCACGAGAAGGTATCCGGACTCCGACGGTCATGCCAACCCAAAGAATGATCCTCGCAACCGGTACAGATGGAACCAGCCAGTCGATGCGAGAGAAGCCGGCCCCTGAAAAGGCCGATCTGGTGGAAGACGAAACCGTCACCACCAGGAGGGGTGAAAGATGACACGACACCAGAGCAAAGCACAGGCAAAGCAGGCCTCCAGGAACGATGACACCCTGACCAGAGTGGCACTCGGCATCATGGCGGTGGGAATGATCATCGGAGCGCTTCTCACCCTTTAAGGGGCTCACAGAGGCCGTTCACATGGCAGGAGGACACCAAGCCCGGTATCCTTGAACGGTCCATGTCGTTCCAAAGACAACGAATCGCGACCAGGGAGTCCGCGTGAGCGCCTCCCCCACCCGCAGCCCGATCCTCAGACTGCTTTTCGCCGTCATCGTGTTGATGTCTGTCACTCTGTCGAGTCTTTCAACCCCGGCCTCCGCATCAAGCCGGCAGGACATCGACGACGAAGCTCTTGCGGACAGACCGATCGCAAGCGTCACGATCGAAGGGCTCGAGACGACCGAACAGCAGCTCATTCGCAACAACTTGAGAACGGCGGCCGGCCAGCCGTTCGATTCGACGGGTATCCGAGAGGATGTCGAGACCCTCTATCGGCTCGGGAGATTCGATACCGTCGACGCGGAAGCTGTCCTCAACAAGGACGGCTCCGTGAACGTGATCTACATTCTCGAGGAACAGCCGCTCATCAATGCGATCCAGGTCGTGGGCAATCGTGCGATCAGTGATCAGAAACTGCTGCTTGCCATTCCGCTCTACGCCGGCGGCCCTCGAGATGACTTCCTGCTCGAACAAGGTGTGATTCGAATTCAGGATGAATATCGAAACAAGGGTTTTTATCTTGCCGAGATCGAAGTCGATGAATCGAGGCTCAAGGACAGCGGCATTCTGATCATCAGAATCGTCGAAGGCCCCAGAGTCCGCATCAAGGAGATCGAATTCGTCGGTAACCGAGCGTTTCCCGCCAAGGAACTGTCACTCGAGATCTCCACGAAGCCCTACATCTTCCTTTTCAGAAAAGGGCAGCTCGAACCCGAGAAACTGCTGGATGACGTGGCCAGTCTGGACCGGTTCTACAAGGACAACGGATTCGTGGATGTCCGCGTGGACAAGAGAATCCTGCTCTCACCGGACAACACGGAAGCCAAGGTCGTCTTCGTGATCGAGGAAGGACGTCGATACCGTCTTCGGGACGTGATCGTCCGCTCCAACACCGCCGATGGTGAACCCAGGATCTTCAAGAGAGAGCAGATCAGGGATCTTCTCGCGATTCGCCCCGGTGACGATTACACCAGGCTGATCGTGGATCGCTCCGTGGAGCGGGTCGAAGAGAGCTATCAGCTCATGGGGCACATCGACAGCCGGATCACCCCGCGTGAAGTCAGGGTGGGAAATCAACCGGAAGTCGACATGCTGCTCTCCATTTCCGAAGGCGACATGGTGACCACGGGCCTGGTGAAGGTGCAGGGAAACTTCATCACCAAGGACAAGGTCATCAGAAGGCTCGTCAGGATCGAACCAGGCCGTCCTCTGGACGGCAGGGAGATCGGACTGGCGCAGCTTCGCCTGCAGGCGACACAGTTGTTCGGAAACGTCCGGGTCACGGTGCAGGACCCGGAGCCGGGCGCGGGAAGCACTCGAGACGTGCTGGTCGAGGTCGCGGAGAGGAACACCGGCTCGTTCAACTTCGGGGTCGGTTTGAGTTCGGATGCCGGCGTCTTCGGTGACATCACCATCAATCAGAAGAACTTCGACATCGCGGACTGGCCGCTTTCATTCAGAGAGTTCACCAACGCACGAGCGTTCCGTGGCGCCGGCCAGACCATGACGATCGCGCTGTCCCCGGGCGCCGACGTGAGCACCTATTCGTTCTCCATCGGCGAACCACACCTCTTCAACACGGACATCTCAGCCAACTTCACGACCTTCTACCGGAACCGCTTCTACTCGAACTACAAGGAAGAACGTCTGAGCGCGGCCTTTGGACTGGGCAGACGACTGGGCGATGTCTGGCAGATCGGAGTGACCGCACGAGCCCAGAAGATCACACAGACGGATTTCTCGCCGCAGACCGCGATCGAAGTCTTCGACGCCAGAGGCCCGGACAATGTGGTCGATTTCAGGACGACTCTCACCCGCTCGACGCTCAACAGTTACACCACACCAAGCAGAGGGTCCAGACTCACGTTGAGTGCCGCACCATTCTGGGTCACCAACACCGGGAACTTCTTCGTCAATCTCGATGCCGGCTTGACCACGTACCTGACACTCAATGAAGACTTTCTGGGCCGAAAAAGCACGCTCAAGCTCACCAGCCGAGTGGGGTACATCGTGGGCGGCACCGCCCCACCCTCGGAAAGCTTCTACCTCGGCGGGCTGACCTTCAGAGGCTTCGAATTCAGAACCATCAGCCCCAAGGCATCGGGGACGATCGCAAACCCCAACACGCCCTTCAACGAGCCCGTCGGTGGCGACTTTCTCTTCTTCGCTGGAGCGCAGTATCAGTACCCTCTGGTCGGAAATTCTCTCGGAGGCGTCTTCTTCGTCGATTCAGGAACCGTGGAGGACACGGTTGATTTCGAGGGATACCGAGTCTCGGTCGGGTTCGGCATCAGGATCAACATCCCCGCCCTCGGACCAGCACCGCTCGCCTTCGATTTCGGTTTCCCGATCCTGAAGCAGGAAGATGACAACAAACAGCTTTTCAGCTTTTCGATGGCAGTCCCCTTCTGAGAAGTCGGCTCCCGAGCCCACGCAACGATGCTCGGTTCAACGTACAATCCGCGACAAGAAAAACGGGCATCAGCCCATGGAGGACTTCCAGCATGAGTGTTCTTAAAAGAGAGCTCGCCCTTCCCCTCGGATTCGCGCTTGTCGCGGCAATGATTCTCATCGGGCATGAAGCGTTCGGGCGCAAGGCGGCCTACGCTCCAGCGAGTCACGTCGCCACCGTCGACCTGGGCAAGGTCTTCGAACGAATCAACGTGAACAAGAGCTGGGAGGTCGAGATCATGGGCCTGGCAGAGCGCCTCAACGTGGAAGCCAACGGCCGGCAGGAAGCCATCGGACGCAAGCTCGAAGAAGCAGAAAAAGCCACCACCGAACCGTCCGCTCAGAAGATCAGGGATTCAGCCGCCCTGATGAAGCTTGAGATGGACGAATGGGCCAAGCTCAAGAAGCTCGAGCTTGACCGGGAACGCGCACTCATGTGGAAAGCCATGTACAAGGCGATCCGAGACCAGACCAATGCCCTGGCGATGGCGGATGGCTGGGACATCGTGCTGGTGAACGACTCCCTTGGAGAACTCAACCTCTCGAATGAAGTGAATGTGTCACGTGAACAGCAGATCCTCACTCAGATCTTGAACCGAAGACTTCTGTATGCCTCGGAGCTCACGGACATCACGGAACAGCTCATCGTCAGAATCAACAACCTCAAACCCTGACCGTCGACGACGAACAGGAGAGACGAACAATGAACATGCCACGCAACAAATTCGCAGTCGCAGTCGCCTTCATCACGCTGGCCGCGGGATTCATCTTCATGGCCGGCTATGCCGCCAACGCACCCATGCCACCGGCCGTGATCGGTGTCGTCGACCTCGAGAAGGTCTACAACAACCTCGACAGTCGCTCCGACCTGGTGAAGAGAATCGAGGACATGCAGTCGAAGATGGCGGAAGACGCCAGCAGCATGCAGGAGGAACTCGAAATGCTTTCGGCCGAGCTCGAAAGTCTTTCACCCGGCTCCGGTGCCATGATTGAAATGAACGACAAGGCCATCTCCATCAGCGGCAGGTTGCGCGCGTTTGAAACCTACGGCGCTCTTCTCATCGAACGGGAACGAGCCGCGGATCTTCGTGACAGCTACGACACCATTCGAACCGAGGCGGGAACCCTTTCCAAGATCATGGGCATCGATCTGGTCCTGCTGAACGACTCGATTCCCATGGTGGATCTGGCTGACGCCGCCGGGACGCTCCAGCAGATCTCGGCACGGCGGGTCCTCTGGGCGAACGAGACTCTCGACATCACCGATGAATTGATCGCACGACTCAATGGACAGGGTGGCTGATCCCTTCGGTGGCCAGCGATCACGTGAAAGACTTCGAGGTGAACCACCATGTCTTCCCAGTCTTCCCACACCGCAGGTGAACTTGCCGGCCACACTGGCGGAACGTTGGTGGGAGATCCCTCCCGCATCGTTGATTCGCTGGAGACCGTCGACAAGGCGGGCCCGACCGCACTGACTTTCGTCGGTGATGAGAAATGGGCCAGAGGCTGGTCCGATTCAAAGGCGGGCACCGTCGTCGTCAACGAAGGCATCGAACTTCCCTCGCGGGCCGACGACTTCACCGAGATCCGAGTGCGCAATGCGGATCATGCGATGATCGTGATTCTGGATCTGTTTCAGAACGACACGATGCCTTCACCACAGGGCGTCCACCCCACGGCGGTGATCGATCCCAGCGCAACCATCTCAGCCGAAGCCTCGATCGGCCCCCACTGCCGGATCGGTGCCGGATGCACGATCGCCTCAGGCGTCGTTCTTCAGAATTCCGTCACGCTCAAGGCTGACGTCGCTCTCGGTGAAGGCACCTTGATCGACGCAGGCGCCGTCCTTCACCAGGGGACTCGCGTGGGTCGGAACTGCATCCTGCATTCCAATGCCGTGATCGGTGCCGATGGTTTCGGGTACCGACCAAGCCCGGAAGGTGACCGACTGCTGAAGATCCCACACCTGGGCAATGTCGAAATCGAGGACGACGTCGAGATCGGCGCGGGAACCTGCATCGATCGCGGAAAGTTCGGAGCCACCAGAATCGGTGATGGCACCAAGATCGACAATCTCTGCCAGATCGGGCACAACTGCGTGATCGGCCGGATGTGCGTGATCTGCGGCATGGTTGGCATCGCAGGCAGTACCGAAATCGGAAACGGCACCCGAATTGGCGGCGGCTGTGGCATCAGCGACCACCTGAAGATCGGCCAGGGCGTCTCCATTGGAGCCGGTTCAGGCGTGATGAACGACATCCCGGACGGGGAGACCTGGTACGGGGTTCCAGCAGGAGAACGCTCTCGAGTCTTGCGAGAGTATGCCGCCATGCGTAAACTTCCGGAGTGGTCGAAGAAAATCAAAGCGCTCTTGAGCGGTCATGAAGCCTCTTGATCAGGATCAACCCTCCTTTTAATCCCCGAAATCGACTTCGAGCGCGTATCGTGGAGGGAACTGCTTCCCCTCGCCGATGGAGGAGGCTGACAGCTTTTTCCGGTCACCAGAGTCGATTCACATGAACACCAGCTCCGACAGCCCCATCATCACGGATCTTCCGCGGCAACACACCGTGGCAGGGACGGTACGGGTCGAGGGCACAGGACTTCTGCTGGGCCAGCCGGCGACGGTTGAAATCAAACCGGCTCCGGAAGAAACGGGAATCGTCTTCGAACGCGTGGACCTCGACCCGCCGGTCAGGATTCAGGCCATTGGTGATCGTGTCGTCCCCAGGGCTCAGAGAACGACGCTCAAATCCGGCGACACGACCATCGAGACGATTGAACACTGCATGTCAGCACTCGCTGGCCTGGCCATCGACAACGCGGTGATCGAGCTTTCCGGCCCGGAACTTCCCTGCGGAGACGGCTCGGCCCAGCTCTTCGTGGACCCTATTCTGAAGGTCGGCATTCGAGAACAGGACTCACCACGCAGGATCTTCAAGCTGGTTGAACCCATCGTCATTGAAGAAGGCGGCAAGATGATTTCCGCCGTGCCTTCCGATGATCCGGGAACGCGCATCGTGTTCGATCTCGATTATGGCGCGGAGTCCACCAGGATTCCTCGTCAGGCGGTCAGCTTCAATCCAAGCTGCGATTCGTATCAGGACGAGATCGCGCCTGCGAGGACCTACAGCCTCCGGGAAGAGGCGGAGGCCCTGTGGGAACGTGGAATGTGCCGTCATCTCACGCCCAAGGAAGTTCTGGTCATCGGTGAAGATGGTCCGATCGAGAATTCATTCCGTTTCCGGGATGAACCGGTCCGCCACAAGGTTCTGGATGCGCTGGGAGATCTCTATCTGGCGGGCCGCCCCGTGCAGTGTCGAATTCTCGCCTATCGCTCGGGCCATGCGCTGAACCGTCAGCTCGTGATGAAGATCAGAGAGCAGATGGCCCAGCAGGACCGTCGCAGTCTCCTGCTCGAAGGCAAGGCGATGGACGCCCGTGCCATTCAGAAACTGATGCCCCATCGATTCCCCATGCTCCTGGTTGACCGACTTCTGCATGTCGACGGTGACCAGAAGGCCGTCGGAGTCAAGAACGTCACGATCAATGAACCATTCTTCCAAGGCCACTACCCGGGCACTCCCATCATGCCGGGCGTCCTGATCGTGGAAGCCATGGCACAGATGGGCGGTCTGCTCATGAGCAGGAAACTGGAGCACACCGGCAAGATCGCGGTCCTGCTGAGTCTGGACAAGGTCAAGCTCAGACGACCGGTGGTTCCCGGTGACCAGCTCATCATGGAAGCGGAGACGATCCGAGCCACGGCACGCACCGGCAATGTGAAATGCCGCTCCTTTGTCGGAGACAAGGTCGTGGCCGAAGCGCAGATCAAATTCATGATGGTCGACTCGGAAACTGAATGAGGGCGTTTTCGTCCTCCGTCGCCCCCTGGCAACCGTCCAGGAAGGCCACTCTTCGAGGAGAACCCCGTCAGCGGCTGATGAATCATCAGGTCATTCCAGGGGTTCTCCAGATACCACCGGTTTCAAGTCAAGAACCCGCTCTGTCGGGTCGATAATTCGTATCAGGAAGATCCTCTTCCGATACAGATGGAGCGAATCATGCAGATTCTGATCGATGGAAATGACAGCGGCCTGACCGCTCAGACGGTCCCGGAAGCTTTGGAGCGAGGCATGAATGCCGTTGACTCCGCAGGCAGGATCGTGGTCGAGATCGCACTCGATGGCACCCCTCTCGATGCCGAGCAACTGGAGAATGGCGCCTACGAGACCATCTCGGCGAAGACGGTCGCCATGGTGAGCCTTGCGCCCAACGAACTTCTGCTCGCGACCTTCGAACTGGGAAGAAATGCGATCGAAGCCGCCCAGAAGCACTTTCATTCCGCCGCCGAGATGATTCAATCCGGGCAGGATGCGAAAGCCATGAACGAACTTCACGAGGGCATCGAACTCTGGTGCACCATCGATCAGACGGTGTTTCAGGAAGCCGTCCCCAAGATCGCGGAACTTGGTGGTGATCAGACCCCCGACGGTCTCGAACGCCACGTGAAGGAACTGAAGGATGCGCTCGAGTCCATCAAGACGGCGATCGAATCTTCGGACTTCGCCGGACTCAGCGATGCACTCATGTACGAATTCCCGGAAACATCGGCTGGTTGGTCGACGTTTCTCGGTCACTGCTCCCAGGCGGTGGCCAGTCACAGTGAACTGAAGGCGGAGTAGACATGCCATCGAACTCGAAAACATTCTCCAGCAAGCTCGGTGTGGCGATCGCCGCGATGGAAAAGAATCAATTCTTCGAAGCTGAAGCCAGTGCGCTGAGGCTTCTCGAGGATGCCCGAGGCGTCTTCGACTACGACGCGATGGCCGCTGCGATTCCCGTGCTCAAGAGTGCTCGTGAAGCACGTGCGAAAGCGGCTCTTGAGATCGAGGCACCGATTCATCGACTGGAAGCCCCCATTGAAGAAGATCAGTCGTTCGAAGGCGGATGCTGGTTGATCGATCCACCACGTGTGGCGGCAGACGGCCGCACGATCAGAGCCACCGCACTCGAGGAGAAGATCCCGGTGATCGTTCTCTGCCGGGAGCCGATGACCAGGCTGGGCCTTCGTCCGATCGTGAGCATCGGCCGCACCACCGTTCGCACCAAGATCGAACCAGCTGCGGACATGGAGAATCCCGATCTGGACTGGTTCCTGAGTTCGATCGACCTGCTGGGCGACCATGCGATTTCAACGATCGACACGGGCATCGACATCGTGAAGCAGATCGACGGGCTGCTGGACAGACTCAGCGCGATACCGGAACACCCCGGTCTTCATGACGCCCTCGAAGAGGCATGTCTGCTGGCAGCCAATGCACTTCGAGGCCAACCCGCCAAGTGATGGTGGTCAGTCCCGCGTGGGCTGGCTTCGAGGCCGAATTCGCTCGAAGTCGATGGGCCGGTCTCTGAGCAGTCCGATCACCGAAGACAATTCGATCGGCCGAAGATTCCAATTGTCGACTCCGACATCGGTGGAACGCCCCTCTTCGAGGATGGTTCCGTGTGCATGACCGTAGAGATGACACGCACCATCATGTCTTCCCTGCCACACGCGAAGTGGATAATGTTCCATGACGATCCGTTCGTCGCCGGACAGTGATGCCACATCACTGCAGCGAAACGTCAGGCGTTCATGAACGGATTCGAACAGTGCATCGAAGTCGGGCTTGTGCCTGGGGTCGTGATTGCCGCGGATCAGAACGATCCTTTCACACTCCAGACGCTGACGGATGTCGCGCGCATGTCGGGTGCGCGAACCCGACAGACGACCGGTGAAGTCACCCAGGTGAAAAAGCAGATCGTCAGCACCCACCACTCGATTGATCTCCGTGACCAGCCGATCATCCATGTCCCGGACGTCGGGGTGACGACGACCGAATCGATCGACGGCATCGGGATCACCGAAATGAGTGTCGGATGTCACGAAGATGCGTCCGGTCAGATCCAAGTCAGACCCTCCGGGAGCCGGTTGAAGTTCTCACAGCCGGACTCGGTCACGGCCACCATGTCTTCGATTCGGATGCCTCCGATCGCGGCGCAATACAAGCCGGGTTCGACCGTGAGCACGTCGCCCACGACCAACGCGGGCGCCTTGAAATCAAGCAATGGGGGTTCGTGGACCTGAAGACCGACCCCATGACCGGTTCCATGCACCATGCCGCACCACTCGGAGGGTGCGTCCTTGGGAGGAAGTCCGACTTCGAAGCCGTGACCTGCGATCACGTCGATCGTGGCACGATGAACATCCTCACCGGTTGCCCCGGAACGGACCGCGGCGACGCCCGCCGCCTTGGCTGCCTGGACGGCGGCATGCATTCGATGCACCTCTTTTGAAATGCTTCCATGAACGACCGTTCGGGTGCAGTCCCCGTTGTATCCCGTTGATTTGCTGAGCGGAAAGATGTCGACGATCACGGGCTCACCGGTGCGAAGCGGTCCCGAGCCACTCGCATGACAGTCGAAGGCGTCAGGCCCCCCCGCCACGATGGAACCTGGATTGTCGTACCCGAGTTCGAGCAGCGCGACATCGATCCAACCACGGACCCGTTCCGAAGTCACCAGTTCCTCGTCATCGACGAGGCGACCCTCGGCATCGATGTCGGCATGAGCGATGCGCTGAAGCATGGAAAGCATGACCGCTTCGGTATCAGACTGTGCCTGACGCAGTGCCTCGAGTTCATAGGCTGATTTCGAACGCCGATCCTTCACACCAAGATCCTCGTCGTACCCGACCTCGAGGCCGGCACCTTGGAGGTGATGGGCGTAGATGTAGGGCGTCGAACGATCAAGGACGACCCTCGTGATTCCCAGACGACGAAGACACTCAGCGGTGGCCTGAGCCGTGGCAGTCGCCCGATCTCCGCTCAATCCACCTTCTGGAGTGAAGTCGGCGGGAACCGAAACCTCATCGACCTGGGCATCCCGCCGCGCACGATCCGCCTCGATGTCTCGTATCAGCAGAAGTGAACTGCCATCAGGTCTTTGAATCCATGCGGCCGGATCGCCGGCGGAAAATCTGATCCGATGAAAGAGTGCGGTGTTTTCCGAAGGAGCTCCCCCGATGAGGAAGGCCGTGGTGTCGTCATTGGTGTTCATGATGAGAAAAGGTATCCTCTAGGAGGCCATCACGCCCGTCGAAAGGACGAACTCGACTCATGTACGCACTCAAAGCCGCTCTGCTCGCCACCACCATTCTCATGCTCTCCGGTTGCGCCACCAACATTTCAGGAACATGGCAGGGTCGGGATTCGACCATGGATCGTCCTTTCAGCTTTGGAGCGGTGACCTTCGCACCCGATGGGACCTACACGGCCGAGGCCAAGTATGGAGAGACCGTTCGAGCGGTTTCAGGCACCTATTCGATCTCAGGTGACATGATCATGCTCTACGGCGAACCCTTCGGCAAACGCAGCTACAGGCTCGCCGGCACGGAGGACGCGCTGGTCTTCACCGATACGAAGACCGACGGATCAATGACGCTTGATCGCTATCGTTGAGCCGCCGGTCCACATTCAAATGACGTGTCTTCGCCTTAATGACTGAAGTGAGACCCCTCGGTCTTGGGCGGATTCTGGGGCCGGCTTTCGAAGAACTCGATTGCGCGTTCGATGTCCTTGAGCAGCATCTCGGCGACGTCCATGCTGAAGTCCTCCTTGACCACCACACGCTGCACGACGAGGTCGTGACGGTTCAGCGGCATCGGATACGCAGGCACCAGCCAACCACGTTCACGGAGCTTTTCCGCGATGTCGTAGAGGGTGAAGCTCGCGGTCTTGGCGTAGTCGTCGTTCATCTTCCAGCAGAAGACGGGGATGTCGCTGCCATCGGTGATGAGGTCGAAGGGTTCGAGCGCTCCGATTCCGGCGCTGAGTGACATGGCCACCCGTTGACTCGCCTCATGGACTCGAGTGTATCCCTCACGACCGAGACGAAGGAAGTTGTAGTACTGAGCGACGACGCGGTTTCCAGGTCTGGAGAAATTGATGGAAAGGTCCATCATGTCTCCCCCGAGATAAGTCACATGGAAGATCAGATCCTCGGGCAGTGCTTCCTTGTCTCGGAAGATCACCCAGCCGACACCAGGGTAGACCAGACCGTACTTGTGCCCCGAAGCATTGATGGACTTCACGCGTGGCAATCTGAAGTCCCATTTGATGTCGGGCTGCAGGAACGGCGCGACGAAGCCTCCACTGGCACCGTCGACGTGAATGGGAATGTCGAGACCCGTCTCCTTCTGATAGCCATCGAGAGCGTCCGAGATCTCCTCCACCGGCTCGTAACGACCATCGAAGGTCGAGCCCATGATGGCCACGACACCGATGGTGTTCTCATCGACGTACTTCAGGGTCTCTTCGGCGTTGAGTGTGAAGCGATCACCCTCGCACGGAACCTCACGAGGTTCGATGTCCCAGTAGCGACAGAACTTGTGCCAACAGACCTGCACGTTCGCTCCCATCACCAGATTCGGCTTTTCGGTCGACTTGTTCTGAGCGCGTCGCTGGTCGCGCCATCGCCACTTCATCGCCATGCCGCCGAGCATCGCGGCCTCACTCGAACCGATGGTTGATGTTCCCACCGCATTCTCATGATCGGGGGCGTTCCAGAGTTCCGCGGTCATGCGGATGCAGCGTTGTTCGATCTCCGCGGTCTGCGGATATTCGTCGCGATCGACCATGTTCTTGTCGAGGGTCTCGTTGATCAGCTTCTGCGCCTCATCCTCCATCCAGGTGGTGACGAAGGTCGCGAGGTTGAGCATCGAATATCCATCGAGACGAAGTTCGTCATGAATGACCTGATACGCGGTGGATGGAAGCATGCTCTTTTCCGGGAGCTGATTCTTCGGGATGTCGAGGCTCTCACCACGAGCTGCGTAGGTCGGAATGAGCTTGGAAACCTGTGATGGTGGAATGTTCTTCTGATCGGACACGGGAATCTCCTTGAGACGATTCAGCCTCGGGTGAGCTTTCGATATTTAATGGGCCGGGGTTGGTCCGCCGCGTTGCCGAGGCGTGACCGTCGATCTTCTTCGTAGGCACTCCAGTTCCCGTTGAACCAGATCACGTTGGAATCACCCTCGAAGGCGAGGATGTGGGTGGCGATTCGGTCGAGGAACCATCGATCATGACTGATCACGACCGCACAGCCGGCGAAATTCTGAATGGCTTCTTCGAGCGCACGCATGATGTTGACATCAAGATCATTGGTCGGTTCATCGAGGAGCAGTACATTGGCTTCGGTACGAAGCATGCGGGCAAGGTGCACACGATTTCGTTCTCCACCTGAAAGATCGTCGCAGATCTTCTGCTGGTCGGTGCCGGTGAACCCGAAACGAGAGACATAGGCGCGAGAGTTCATGACCAGGCTTCCAAGCTTGATCTCCTCGTCACCATCCGAGATCGCTTCCCAGATCGAGAGACCTTCAGGAATCGAATCGCGCCCCTGCTCGACGTATCCAAGCTTGACCGATGAGCCGACCTCGAAACCACCTGAATCAGGAGTCTCGGTTCCAAGAATCATCCGGAACAGCGTGGTCTTGCCGGCACCATTGGCACCGACGACACCCACGATGGCATTCGGAGGAATCCTGAAGGAGAGGTCTTCGTAGAGGAGCTTCTCGCCGAAGGCCTTGCTGATCTCGTTTGCCTCGATCACCTGAGCACCAAGACGAGGTCCGGGTGGAATGTAGATCTCGATCTCCTCGGCACGCTTTGACTGCTCCTGGGAGACCATCTCGTCGTAGGCGTTCAGGCGAGCCTTGCTCTTCGCTTGTCGGCCCTGAGGGTTCTGGCGGACCCAGTCGAGCTCGCGCTGGAGCGCCTGTCTTCTCTTGTGCGCCTGCTTCTTCTCACTTGCCAGTCGGGCATCCTTCTGTTCGAGCCAGGATGAGTAGTTGCCCTTCCAGGGAATTCCCTCACCACGGTCGAGTTCGAGAATCCAACCCGCGACATTGTCGAGGAAGTAGCGATCATGGGTGACGGCGATGATCGTGCCGGGAAAACGGGCGAGATGCTGCTCGAGCCACTGCACGCTTTCAGCGTCGAGATGGTTCGTCGGTTCATCGAGTAGAAGGATCTCCGGCTCGCTCAGAAGCAGACGGCAGAGTGCGACACGCCGCTTCTCACCTCCGGAGAGGGTGTCGCAGGCCTGATCCTCGGGAGGACACCGCAGGGCGTCCATGGCCTGGCGAAGCTTGGATTCGATCTCCCACCCTCCACAGCGCTCGATCTTCTCCTGAATCTCACCCTGCTTTTCAAGCAGCGCTTCCATCTCCTCGGGAGTCATCTCCTCGGCGAATTTCTCGGAGATCTCCTCGAATTCCTTCAACAAGGACAACGTCGCTTCGGCACCCTCTTCGATCACTTCACGAACGGTCCTGGTTTCGTTGCGAAGAGGCTCCTGTTCCAGGTATCCGACGGAATACCCCTTGGCCATCTGGACCTTGCCCTCGAACTCCTTGTCCAACCCCGCGATGATCTTGAGAACGGTGCTTTTGCCGGCGCCATTGAGCCCGAGCACGCCGATTTTCGCTCCGTAATAAAAGGAAAGCGAAATGTCCTTGATGATCGTTCGCTTGTTGATGGTCTTGGAGACGCCCATCATCGAAAAGATGATCTTCTCAGTATCGGTGCTCATCGGTTAGGCTCCATGGGGTTACCACAGCACTCTACAGCCCAGAACACAGCTTTGGCGTGTAAGACAAGAAACGAACAGGACTCTTTTCATGCTAAATGAAAAAAGAAAAAAGGCGAAGGTCGTCTCTTTCGAGATTTTCATGTCCGGCATCTCGATCTACGGAATCTCGATGGTGGTGATGCAACTCTGCCTTCCCGTCGGGTCCCAGATGTCTCTGTTGTTCAGTTATTTCGACCTCGTCGCCTGCGTGATCTTCGTTCTGGGCTTCCTCCATCACATCGTGCGTGAAAACCACCGGATTCAATACCTCTTCACCTGGGGGATCCTGGACCTGGCGTCAGCCATTCCATTCCTCCCGCTTTTTCGTTTTCTGAGACTGCTCAGAGTGATCCGGCTCACCAGAATCAGCCACTCGACGTCGGAACTGCGAGATGCCATTCGACGCGATCCCAGTGCCTCGCTTCTCTATCTCATGCTTCTGCTTCTGCTCCTGGTCTACACCGCGGCATGTGTGGGGGTGCTCTGGTTCGAGACCAATGATGGAGCGGGCAAGATCGTCACTGGAAGTGACGCGCTCTGGTTCGGCCTCGTGACGGTCTCGACCGTGGGCTACGGTGATCTTCTTCCCGTCAGCCTTGGGGCCAAGATCTGCGCCGCATTCCTCATGTTCGCGGGCATCGGAGTCTTCGCCAGTCTTGCCGGTTTTCTTCTTGAGCCTCTTCGCCGACTCGCACGAGGTGGAGAAAAACAGATCACTGCCAGAGATGTCTCCGCTCAGCTCGATGAACTCAGGGAATTGGTCGAATCCCATGCCGAAAACATGAACAAACATCTGCTTGGCGAGACATTGAAGGAACTTTCGGATGTCGAAGATGAAGGCGAAGAATTCGAAGAATCGTGAGCTCGGACCCGACATTCAGATAAAAAAAGCAAGACCCCGTTTTTCAAGAAAACGGGGTCTTGGGGTCTTGAAAGGGAAGGACCCTCTGTCGTGACGGTCAAGGCGGGTAGCCGATCCGTTCCAAAGATCGGTACGCACGCCTGAAGACCGAAAGTCGCTAGGAGGCTTACGTGAGTAGACATTGAAAGGTACTTTTGGAATCGCGTGAAGCAAATCGGTTTTGGAAAAAAACACGATATGAGTGCTTCAGAGGGCTCTGAATCCCCTGAATGTTGACACCCGTTTCCGTCCCCCTATACTTCTCCTCCTACACCTGATTGCGGGGTAGAGCAGTCTGGTAGCTCGTCGGGCTCATAACCCGGAGGTCGCAGGTTCGAATCCTGTCCCCGCTATTCCACCGAACCCCAGGGTCATCACGACCCTGGGGTTTTTCGTAGGCGGTCGGCCGCTTGCGACTCCATCGTGGTTGATTCGCCGAGATCGAAAGATGGCGGCCCCGCAAGCTGATCGATCGGAGCGACCGTCGGTGAGACGAGTCGACACGCAGGGTCTCTGGCGCCTCTGCTGAGCTGCGAGAAAGAACCGATCTGGATGATTGACGCGTGCAGGCCGCCCGATAGACTGATGACAACAGAATGTCATTTGCAAAATGCCACTCTTGAGCTGGTTCGAACCACCCAGACATGAGAAGAACCGTCACCTCGACGCCACATCGCGTCGAGGGCAATAGTGACCCCAAAGGGAGTTTTTTCCAGTGATCGATCGACCCCTGATGCTTGGCATGCTTTCCATCACCCTTGCGTTGTGCTCATGCGGTTCCGGTCCGGAGCGAGCTGAGGACGACTCCGATGCGTGGAAGACGGCTGGTCCGACGCTCCCGAACTTCGCCACTCTCGACGTCCGGGAGGCTTTTGCCACAAGCCTCGAGCAAGGCGCTCCGACGAGGAAGGTCACCCTTCGTGAACGCGTTCCCGGCGCGGAAGAGGGCAGCTTCTCCTACCCGGTCGTTGAGCTCGGTTTGCTCCTCGAGAGCACGGAAAAAACACTCGCCGTTCTGCAGGTGATCGATGTCTCCCTGACCGGCCACGTGTGCGGGGGGTGCCTGGGCAAGGGCAAGAAGATCTTCGAGAACATCCGGGGGAGTGAGACCTTGAACCCCAACGTGGCGTACATCATGGTCATCTCGCCGAAGGACCAGAGCACGCCCACGGAGAGTTTCATGGACAGCGTGCGAGCGAGGGTCCCTGATGACATGAAAGTCGTCGCCGATATCGACGGTCATTTCCAGAGGTCATTCCATCGGCTCGCCAAGGAAGAGAGGCAAGAAGCGCTGCAGGAGGGCCCCGGACAACCGGTGACCGTCCTCGTGGATTCGAAATTCCGAGGCCGAGTCATCGACCGGATGGAACAGAATCAGGCCTCGGGCGTCCTCGGAGCGACCAACGCTCTGTATTCGAACATCCGATCGGAGCAGAACGAGGCCGAACAAGGGTGATGATGATTCCCCGCTCCATGGCTCTCGCATCGTTGTTCATGGCCTCGCTGGTCGCAGCAAGCTCAATTTCAAGGGAAGCTGCCAACCTGCCGCCCGGGCCTCCCCCACCCGGGGCGCCAGCGAGTCAAGAAGCTTCTCCACCTGTCGATGGGGCATCGAATCCATCAATGGAAAGGCGCATTCAGAGCTCGACCTTGGGGCGACTTCTCCTCAGCGAGTCGGCGGATGCGGAGCTTCTTCAATGGAACCGTCTGATTCCCAGCACGATTCCGGAGTGGATCGAACTTCTGGATGGAGGGACTGACAGCACCAGTGGGTTGCTCATCCCCTTCTCGATGGCGCCCCAGTTCACGTCTTTGGAGAGCCCCCGGATCGTCCTGACCGCACCGGAAGGCAGTCCGGAGCGCGGACGCCTCTTCGTGGGTGTCCCGGGAGAACAGGCGGATGTCGAGTTCATCTCCTGGAACGCCGAACGGCTCGCTTTCGACTTCGGAACGATCGAGACCCGGGAGGGCATGCGAAGGGTGTCGTTCGCCAACGAAGCCTCCTGCTTCGCCTGTCATCGGACCCGATCCCCGATCTTCCCCGAGGCATCCTGGGACAACACGGCGCTGAATCGGTCCGTTCTGGCAGCCTTCATCGAACATCAAGCGGAGCAGGACCGGCCGGGCTTCAAGCAGCTCAATCAAAAGTTTCTGGCCATGATCGAGCGCGACGAGCAGGCTCGGCGGCAGACGCCTCCTGCCCTGGAGAACTTCATCGACAACCAGCTTGCGTCCGACGAGTCCGTGTCCACCGCGACCTTCAAAGGCTTCCCCTTCGTGGATGCGGATGCCATGCAGGCGTTCGACTTCAATCAGGCCATCTTCGACGCTCACTCCCTGGTGGTCTCGGCGGACTGGTTGCAGACTCTCCCCAATCAGAGCGATGCCGCCAGGATCGCGAACGATGGAGAAACCGATCGGATTGACGATCACCCATTCCACTACGAGTCCTTGGCGACACTGAAGAGTCCGTACCTCGTGAACTTCAACATGCCCTCGGGAAAGATCAACACCGCCGGCTCATTGACCGATGTGATCCCGACCCAGGATCATGTGCGGGCCATTCGAGACTACGACTCGGCAGCGAGGGCGAAGGGTGAACACGTCCTGCCGGATCAGCATCGCCCGACACATTCCGGAGCGTTCCTGTTCAACCATGTGCCATGGGACGATTACCTGACTGACGAGGTCCTTCGAAGGACGTTTCGCGAGTCCGATCCAGAATACGAACCGAGAGCGTCCGCGAGCTTTCCCGGACAGGACCATCACATTTCGCACGATACGCTCTGCTCATCCTGCCACAACGGAGAACAACGGAGCCCAGCGCCTGACTTCAGCTCGTTCAACCCTCTCATCGAAGACAACTGGACCAGGTTGCTCGAAGCGAATCCGGAGGAAGGGCGCGATCTGCTGAATGACGTCTTCAGACGAGTCAGATCAACGTCCGCACCGATGCCCCCCGCCGACTCCGATGCAGCGAGGTCGTTCGAGGTCTTTCGCTCGACGAGCACTCTCATGCTTCAGACTCTCGTCGAACGATACGAAGTCGAGAAGGCACTCGAAGAGATTCAAGAGGAGCTCTCCGGCGAAGAATGAAGGCCGGAAGGAACGAAGAACACACACGTCGCCGGCCATCTGCTTGCACGGCTCGTGACCCGGAGACTCTGTGAAGCAGGCGATTCAGCGTCAATCGAGATCGATCAGTCCCATCGTCCCCAGCAGCAGCAGCACGATCAGAGAGACCGGGATGAGCAGAAGAAGCAGACCGGGAAGATCGATCAACAGACGCTTGAACGAGACGCCGACAAGGAGATGCTTCAGAGAGACCTGACGCTCCGTGTGCTTGGAGGAACTCAGACCGCATTCCGGACAACGCTCCACGTCAACGGCGGAAGCCGACCAGTCAAGGGATAGTTGCATTGAACGCAGTGTGTGTCATGCGAACGACGCAGGCGTCCAAGAAGACACCAGCGAAGTCCCACGAAGGCCATCGCCGGGAAGAAAAGACGCGACCCGTAGACATTGACGTAATAGGTCAGTGAACCGATTCGATAGGTTCCGTTCGAATACCCGAGAAACGGAATGGCCACCACGAACGCGAGGGCGAGGGCCACATCCAGTCGCGAAACCTGAGACGCAGGACCTGACCGACGTCACGGCAGTTGAAATTCGGCGGTTCTTTCGGCAAGACCGACTCCCAGATGGAGGAACGCGGGAATCAATCGATTCGTGCGGAGCCGGCGATGAATCCACTGGCCCAGGCCCACTGGAAATTGTACCCACCGATGCGACCATCGACATCGAGGATCTCGCCGATGAGCTGGAGCCCCGGACGGACTCGGGATTCCATGGTCTCCAGACGGATCTCCTTCAAGGGAACCCCACCCATGGTGACCTCGGCATGCGTGAATCCCCGATCACCCTCGACACCCAGAGGGGCGGTGATGCAGGTTCGAACCAGCGCCTTTCTCGCCTCGCGAGGGAGCTGCCCCAGTCGTGCGGAAGGATCGAGCCCCGCCATGTCGCAGAGCACCCGACACAGTCGCTCGGGAAGCTCCGCCTTGAGATGGGCCAGGGGTGTCGCATGTGGTGAGTCGAGAAGCACCTTGTCGAATGTGGCTTCGGTGTGCTCGGGAAAGAGGTTCATTTCAAGTCGTGTTCCGGGATCATCGATCAGCGCGGCACGCCAGTACCGACTGATGTCCAACGCACATGGACCGGAGAGTCCGAAGTGCGTGAAGAGGAGATCATCGAAGAAGGTCTTGAGAATCTTGCCGGTTCCCGAGCGAAGGACCAGTCGTGCCGGGACGGCGATTCCGGAGAGCTCTCTGAAAGGATGATCCCCAGGAAGAATCAACGGTACGAGCGCGGGATGGATCTGATCTCCGACGGAATGCCCGAGTGTTCGAGCGAATTCATACCCCAGTCCATCCGATCCGGATTTTGGAAGCGCCTGCCCCCCCGTCGCGAGAATCAGCCTGGGCGCGGTCACCTCGCCCCATTCACCACTGACGACGAAGGACTCCTCACGGTGACCGATGGCCTCCACCCGGCGTGGAAACTTGATGACCACACCAACCTCCTCGGCAGCCCGAAGCAGGGCGTCGAGAACGGTGCGAGCACGATCAGTGGTTGGAAACAGCTTGCCGGTGTCTTCTCTCTTGAGCGTGACGCCGTATTCAGCGAAGAACTCGACGGTGTCCGACACATCGAAGCGACGGAGAACCTTTCGAATGGCATTCGGTGACGAGCCCGCGTAGGAGGCTTCATCGACGAAGTCGTGGGTGACGTTGCAGCGCCCACCCCCCGCCACGAGAATCTTGGCCCCGAGACTTCGTGCACCATCCAGTGCCAGCACGCTCGCACCGTTGCGGCCTGCATGGATCGCCGCGAAGAGGCCGGCTGCGCCGGCTCCGACGACGAGAACGTCAGGAGATGTCATCTGATCTTGAGAAATCGTGGGATCCGATTCGAGATCACTCGGCTGGCTGAGCGAGCAGAGCCGGTACGAGGCGTTCGATGGTGTCGATACGGACGTTGACGGCTTGAACGACTCCGCTCCTGTCGATGAGAATGGTGTGCGGCGTGCGCGTCACTCCGAAGAGATTCACGACGGGACTCTGCCAGACCAGTCCGTCGTGACAGATCGGCCAATCAGCGGCGATCACGTCCGCGGCATTCTGCATGCCTGAATAGGTTTCATCCATGTTGAAGGTGACGACCTCGAAACCCTGACCCTGATATTTCTCATAGAGGTCGAGAAGCATCGGAAGCTCCGTCATGCACGGATTGCAGGTCGACTTCCAGAAATCAACGAGGACGACCTTTCCTTTATAGGCGTCGGAGGTGATCCGCTCGCCCGTGAGGGCATCGGAGAAAGCGAACTGAGGCATCTGAGTGCCCATGGTGTTGATGCGGTCGAGAAGCTGTTGCACCCGGGTGACCACGGTTGGATTGGACGCCGCCGCTTCGGGTGAATAGAGCCAGTCCATGATGATCTTTCGGGCCTTGTCGACCTGGCCGGTCAAGGCAAGAGCCTCGACCCGGATCCACTCTCTTTCACGAGCGCCGGCAGGATAGGACTTGTAGGCATCGACCGCCTGAATGGCCAGCTCGGGTTGATCGGATCTCAACAATGCATCGGCGTAGCGAGTCATCGCCAGAGAGGAACGATTTCGATCCGGATACTTCGCGACATACGCCGCATACTTCAATGCAGCCTGCGAGTAGTTGTAGGACTGCCAGCGTGAAATCGCGGCAAGGTACGTCGCCTTCTCGAGAAAGGGACTTGCGGGGTATTTTTCAATGAATGCATCGACCATCTCGATGCCACGTCTGGTGGGGACGACCATCAGAAGATACCCCTGCGTACCGACGTTCAATTCGAGATTGATGTCCGCCCACATCCGCTCCTCTTCAGTCACGACCGGAGCTTGATTCCCGGTGGCGACGAACGGATCAGGATCCGTCGAATAGCCTTGCGTTGACGCCGAACTCTCATTGGCTGGTGCGGATTCATTCTCAGTGGAAGGCTTGCCACATGCGGGAAGCATGAGTGCCAGAAAGGTGAATGGAATCATGATCAGTAGAGGACGAGGCATAAGCGCTCCCAGGTCGGGTTGAAGGCACTGCGGGTTTCGGGGCAGTTGATCAGATGTCGACACACCCAGTGAATCTCTGGAGAAAAAGAGGACAAGGCACTCTGATTCAGAATGTTTGCAAGGCCATGATATCAGCTGAAACCCTCATTGAGTCAAGTGATCCATGGGTTGGATGACTCCCTGAGACGAACTCAAGCATGGCGCAGCGCGACGAGATCGTCGAGCAAACCGACATCGAAACGACCACCAGATCGACAGGATGCATGAAGATCCGGCGTTGCTCCGAGAAAGCCCCGGGCATTCCCTGCTCGTACGCCTCCGCAGGCAATGATTCGGACGGGCGATCGTGCCAGTCGTGAGCCATGACGGGCACTTGATCGCACGAGCTCTTCGATGCGACTGATGCGCTTGTCGAGTGAGGTGGACTCGAAACTCCATCCCGATGCGCCGGACGTGAGAATTCTGTCACATCCACACTCGCTGGCAACGGAGATCATGCGTTCGAAGTCTGCATCGAAGTCCGAGACCCGGTGGAGAGAGGCGGACAGGCCGAGGGAACGGGCGAGTTCGCAGAGTCGGGCAGACGAGACCGGATCCAGTTCCATGCGCTGATTGAGAAACCCGAACACGACTCCATCAGCGCCGGATCGCGATGCCGCTTCGATGTCCCGTGCAGCCTGGGAAAAGCCGTCTTTCGAGACGATGAAATCCGGGCAGCATCGTGGCCGGATGAGAGACACCACCTGCACCGAACAATCCGACACGGCTTGCACGATCGCGGCGAGCGTTTCGGAGGATGGCGTCCAGCCGTCGGCCTGGAGATCGACGCAGACCTCGAGACGATCGACATGAGGTGCGGCAAGACACGCCTCTTCGACGCTTTCGATTGGAATCTCGAGTGAACGCAGCATTCACGCACGATAGCGTTGAACACGACATTTCTGTGATCGGAACGGAGATGATAGACTCACACGCTTGACGGAATCAACGACACAAACGATCTCGTTGGCCAAGGACCTGCTCCGGAAGCACTGGTCCATCGAAGCCGCGGTGACCCGACTTTCCGGAGAGAACCTCAATTTCCTGGTGGGAGAGAACCCGTCGGAGAATCGCGTTCTCAAGATCACGATCGATCCCGAAGCGGACGTCTCACTGGAAGAGAAGGTGCTGGCGAGACTCCTGAGTGCGGGCATCCCAGTGCCGAGAGGCCATTCCCTCGGGAGGTGATGGCCCGATCGTGCAGACCTCGCATGCTGGCTTCGAGGCCACCGCCAGACTGCAGTGCTTTCTTCCCGGGACGCAGTGGCGGATCGTGGGCTCAAACGCGGTGAGACTGCGCGGCATCGGACGAATGGGCGCACGGGTGCACGGAGCACTCGAAGGTTTCATCGAACGGCACCCCGAATCGAAACGGACCCATGCCTGGGATCTTTCCCAGGTCGGCCGATACCGGAATGCCATCTCGAAATTCGTCGATCCGGAACACCGAGCGATGCTGGAACGCTCCATGCATCTGTACACGGCGATCGCCCTGCCCGCACTTGCATCGTGTCCCCGGGGGATGCTGCACGGTGATTTGAATGATGAGAACATTCTCTTCGATGGTGACGACATCTCGGGGGTGGTCGATGCGGGAGACACCCAAGAGGGTGCGTTGATCCAGGATCTCGCGATTTCACTCGCGTACGCGTTGCAAGCTGAGGATTCGACGCTTGAGGATGCCGCGACCCTGGTCGCAGGATACGACGAGGTCCGACCCATGGACTCGGCCGAGGAGGCGGCGCTCTTTCCCCTGGTGCTGGCACGTCTGGCCTGCAGCGCGCTCATCGGCATCGGCAGACGAGACGAGGATGCCGGACACGAAACATGGTTCTCACATGAATCGACGACGCTTGACGCTCTGAAACGAATCATCACCGTCACCCCTGCGGAGGGCCGGACACGTCTTTTCGCCGGCTGCAGAACCACCGAAGGTCCGGCGCGTTCGAACGACCAGGTACGGGAAGACAGAGCCCGGACGATCGGACCGTCACTTTCGGTCAGCTACAGGACACCGCTGCAGATCGTCGAGGGAATCGGACAGTATCTGCATGAAGCCGATGGAACGCCGTATCTCGACATGGTCAACAACGTCTGTCATGTCGGGCATTGTCACCCGCGAGTGGTGGATGCGATCCACCGACAGGCCCGCACTCTCAACACCAACACGCGCTACCTCAATGGCATGCTGTCCGACTATGCGAAGAGACTCTGCGACACCCTTCCGGAGTCACTCGACACCTGCTTTCTCGTGAATTGCGGCTCCGAGGCGAATGAACTCGCCTTGCGACTGGCTCGTGCGGCCACCGGCGCGCATGACGTGCTGGTGGTGGATGGTGCCTACCACGGTCATACCTCGGCCTGCATCGACATGAGCCCGTACAAGTTCGACGGACCGGGTGGTTCAGGAAAGCCCGAGTGGGTGCACGTGGTCCCGACACCGGACGTCTATCGCGGTGAGATCCGGGACGACGATGCCGGAGCGGGGTATGCACTCGAGGTCGGACGGGTCATCGGAGAAGCATGCCGTGCGGGTAGATCGATCTGCGGCTTCTTCGTGGAAAGCATTCTCTCGTGTGGCGGCCAGATCCCTCTCCCGGATGGGTATCTCGAGGAAGCGTTCACCCACGTTCGCAAAGCCGGTGGCCTCTGCATCTCGGACGAAGTCCAGGTCGGATTCGGACGAGTCGGCGATCATTTCTGGGCGTTCGAGGAACACGGTGTCGTTCCCGACATCGTGGTGATGGGGAAACCCATCGGGAACGGACATCCCATGGCGGCGGTGGTGACGACCAGGGAGATCGCGAACGCCTTCGACAACGGCATGGAGTTCTTCTCGACGTTCGGAGGCAATCCGGTGTCCTGCGCCTGCGGCATGGCGGTCCTCGATGTCATCGAGGACGAAGCACTGCAGAAAAACGCGCAGGACATTGGTGCACTTTTTCTAGATGGCCTCGAAGCTCTGAAGAAACGGCATCCGCTGGTGGGCGACGTGAGAGGACGTGGCCTCTTTCTGGGCATCGAACTCGTTCGCGATCATGCCACGCTCGAACCGGCATCGGACGAGGCTGAGGAACTTGTCAATCGCATGCGGCAACACGGAGTGCTTCTCAGCACCGACGGGCCACTTCACAACGTGATCAAGATGAAGCCACCGTTGGTGGTCGGCAGAGCCGACATCGAAATGACGCTTCGTCTGCTGGACGACGTCCTGAATTCGATGGCCCGAGGATGAATTCGTTTCAGGGCAGTTGGCGAATGCGCAAACCACGGAATTCGATGGGAGAACCCTCGGATTCCAGAGCGACATGACCGGTGGCGGGATCACAGCCGTTCCCACCGGAGACCTCCGCTCCATTCACCCAGAGACGAACCTCGCCGTTGATCGCACGGATGTAGTAATGATTCCATTCGCCGACGCCCAGCGTGCGTTGTTCGGTGGGAAAGCTTCGTCGGCCATTCGGAGAGATCGGCGCGAAAGGCTTCATGGTGGATGCGCCCACGGGAAACACGTCTCCGTGGCAGGTGAACCAATCCGCAGGGTTTCCACCCTTCTCATAGGCCGCCTTGTATCCGAGATCGAGGACCTGCACTTCGATGCCCTCGGGAAGCCCGGGTCCATCGAGTCGCTCGAAGGTCTCCAGCGGTGCCCACAGAAAGATCCCCGAGTTTCCGGCATCACGAAGATGACGCCACTCGCAGACCATTTCGAAGTTCGTGTAGACCTTCCTGGTGCGAGTCACCCCCACCGGTTGCCCGGTGCAGGACACGAAGCCATTCTTCCAGGTCCAGGTGTCCTCGGCGCAGTTCACATTGATGAAGTCGTCCTCACCAAGTGCGTGCCACCCGGGGCCTCGCCCATCGATCAACGCGCTGGATGGAGGCGTGATCCCTCCCCGTTCGGAGTCCGCCTCCTGAGCGGTCGCCGAAAGTCCGAGGAGTGTGAGAAGACCGAGTGCGCCAAGCGCGCCGAGTGTCTTGAACATGGGAAACTCCGAGAGTGACGTCGAGTCAGGAAATGCCGTCCTTCGCCGCCATCATTCGAATCATGTCGACGCAACGATGCGAATACCCTGATTCGTTGTCGTACCAGGAGATGACCTTGAAGAAGCGATCGTTCAATTCGATGCCGGCAGCGGCATCGAAGATCGAGGAATGCGGATCTCCGATGAAGTCGCTCGAAACGACCTGTTCATCGGTGTAGCCGAGGGCGCCGTTCATCGAACCTTCGGAAGCGTGCTTCATCGCGGCATTGATCTCCGCCAGCGACGTCGACTTGGTGGTCTTGAATGTGA
Organism: uncultured Phycisphaerales bacterium; assembly: GCA_949373145.1. Classification (GTDB taxonomy): domain Bacteria; phylum Planctomycetota; class Phycisphaerae; order Phycisphaerales; family SM1A02; genus UBA8087. The sequence continues at coordinate 2,981 of CASICI010000033.1, read as the reverse complement.
GGTCGACGCAGGAGACGTTCGCGGTGGGAACCCTGAAGGACATGCCGGTCAACTTGCCCTTGACCTCGGGGATGCAGAGCCCCACGGCCTTGGCGGCTCCGGTCGAGGCGGGAATGATGTTCATGTAGGCGTTGCGGCCCCCACGCCAGTCCTTCTTGCTCGGACCATCCTGAGTGGGCTGGGTCGCGGTGGCGGCATGCACGGTGGTCATCAGACCTTCTTCGAGACCGAAGTTGTCGAGGATGACCTTGGTGATGGGCGCGAGACAGTTGGTGGTGCAACTCGCATTCGAGATCACCGTGTCGGATCCGGCGTCGTACTGCTCGTGGTTGACCTTGTAGACCAGCGTCTTCACTTCATCGGGGGTCTTGGTCGGTGCGGAGATCAGCACTCGCTTGGCACCGGCGGAGAGGTGCTTCTTCGCGTCATCACCCTTGGTGAAGAGACCGGTCGATTCCAGAACGTAGTCGACACCCAGATCGGCCCAGGGCAGATTCGAAGGATCACGTTCGCTGGTGCATCTCGTGTGCACGCCGTCGCACGTCAGCCCGCCCGCATCAGCGGTGACCTGCTTCTCGAATCGCCCGTGCATGGTGTCACGTTGCAGGAGGTAGGCCAGATTGTCCGATTCCACGAGATCGTTGATGCCGACGATCTCGATACCGCCCTGCCTCATCGCTGCTCTGAAGAAAAGTCTTCCGATACGCCCGAACCCGTTGATACCGACCTTGATCGCCACGATACGTCTCCGATGATGGTTGCTCGCCCCCGTATGGGAACGATGAAGACGGCAGGGTACGACTCTCAGACCCTCGGATCAACCGTCAGAACGACGGATCCTGTGCCGACCCCGCTCCGCGGCGGCCTGACGGTGCATGACGAGGTCCTGAAGCCTCGGAAAAACCGTGAAAAGTGCGCTTGCCATTCTGACGATCCAGCTGGTCCAGATTTCGGAACGAGAGGATTGGAGCCCTCGGACCACGGCATTGGCCACCCGTTCGGGAGATTGGACGAACAGTCGCGGAGCGTGATCCGGAACGCCGTCCCGCCCGAATTCACCCCGTCGAAATCCGGAACGTTCGGCTGAGCGATCGAAGAATTCGGTCCGAGTGGTGATGGGATGGACCGTGGAGACCTGAATGCCGAACGGTGAGAGCTCGTGACGCATCGCGCGGGCGACGAGAGCCTGCGCGCCCTTGGTCGCGGCATAGACGCCCTGGAAGGGCAAGGGGAACTTGGAGACGCAGCTCGAGCACAGGATGACGTGTCCACCCCGATCCGATTCGATCCACCTGAGAGCGGCTTCCCTGGCGAGTGCGACCGAAGCGAAGAAATTGGTTTCGAACATGCCCCGGAGCTCGTCCTCGGACATGGTCACGAAGGATTTTTCCATGCTGTACCCGGCGTTGGCGAAGACGCAGTCGACTCCACCGAATGAAGACACCGCCTGATCGAGCAATTCCGTGGTGTTGAATCGGTCACGAACATCACCGATCACGAGCGAAGTCGCACCACCGACGGCCTCGACCTTCTGCGCCACCTGCTGAAGGCGATCAAGTCGGCGTCCTCCGAGCACGACGTTCATGCCCGCAGCGCCGCAGGCCACGGCGGTCGCCGCTCCGATGCCGGAACTGGCTCCGGTCACGACGATCGTCTTTCCAGCCAGTTCCTTCATCATGAGAGACTCACCTCGAACACGGCACTGAACGTTCCTCCGGCCTCGAGCATGGGATGGTCGAGATCGTCGGACAAGGCGGCGCCAGGCGCGGTCATCGGCTCGATCGCGACGAAAGTCGGAGCCTTCGGGATGATAGACCTGCACGCAGGTCCAGGGCGCTCCGAACGAAAGCACGAGCGAATCATCGGGTCCGGGATGACGAAGCTGGAGACGTTTTCATCCGGACGCAGAAAGAGGTCATCGAACGCACGGCCGGCGAGTTCGCCATCGAGATCCTCCGTCCCCTGAAGTGAAAGAGAACGGTCGTCCCCCCGCACGGGCAGACACTGGTCATCGAGGAGGACATGCTCGAGGTGCGGCACGGTCAATCGGGCGTTCGCGGGGTCCTCGCCGAGCAAGGCGAAATAGGGGTGCCATCCGAAGGAGATCGGAACGGGCGCTCCGCCGTCGGCGATGACGGTGGTGGTGACGCGGAGTCTGGTCTCGAAGAGTTCGTAGGCGACTTCCAGACGGTGCGGGTGAGGATAGAGAGCCATCAGATCATCATGCGCCGACCAGTCCAGGGAGGCGCGGGCGGTGGTGTCATCCGAGACCACCTCCGTCCACTGCGAGAATCGCAGCAGGAAACCATGGATGGGCAGACCGTTGCCATCCCGCTTCACTTGGGAGTTGTTCGCCCAATCAGGACCCAGATCCTCTCGAAGACGGTTGGCGTAGGGATAGAGCAGTGGAATGCCACCGGTCTTGACATCACCTCGGAAGGCATCGGCACCCTCGGGGAGATGAAGCCGCTCAGCACCCTTCACCTTCCAGGAGAGGCAGCAGAAGCCGCAATCCGGAGCGATCAGGACCGAAGCGCCACCGGGAGTGTTCAGATGGATGTCGGACATGAACGCACCGTACACTCTTCTCAGCCGGCGGGCGAGAAACACCCATCGCAGGAGACCCCCATGACCCACGGATCAGACAGAAGCGTCGCGGAAGAACGAACCAGACACATTCTCGGCAGACACCGTGCCCTGATCGGGATGATTCATGTTCCAGCGCTGCCCGGGACACCGAGGTCGGCATCGAATCTCGATGAGATCATCACCCGTGTCTCCGAGGATGCCGAGAGTCTCATCAAGTCCGGATTCGACGCCTTGATCATCGAGAACATGCACGATCTCCCCTACCTCAAGAGAGACGTCGGACCCGAGATCATCGCGTCGATGACTGTGGTCGCCACCACCCTGCGACAGCTGACCGACCGACCGCTCGGCATCCAGATTTTGGCGGGTGCCAACCGGGCCGCACTCGCGAC
>CASICI010000032.1 GCA_949373145.1 uncultured Phycisphaerales bacterium | reverse complement strand
ATCTTCTCGAGCGAGACAACGCCGCATTGCGCAGCGAAGTCACCGCCCTTCGAGCCGAAAGCGATCAGGTCTGGCTGACCGAAGATCGCGCCGGCGAGATTCGCGGCCTCGTGCAGGATGTCCTCGCCGATTCCTCCACCCGGGCAAGCTTCCAGGACGCCGCCGCAGTCGCCGGTTGGGACACCAATCGTGGTTTCTACCTTCGCAGCGCTGACAACCGTTTCTCACTCGAATTGTCAGGCCTTGTGCAGGCGCGATACACCTACTCCTCGACCGGTGAAGCTGGCACGCTGAATCAGACCGCCAATGGAAACGGTTCCCCGCAAACCCTTCCGAATTCGCAGTACGGTTTCGACCTGCCGCACACGCAGTTGGTGTTCAAGGGCCACGTCTTCGAACCTGGAATCAGGTACTTCATTCGAAGTGAGTTCAGTCCCCAGCAGCAGTATCGCCCAGGAAGCATCGGCAACCCGACGGGTTCGACTGCAGGTTCCCTGAACCTGCTCGATGCCTACATGGCTTTCGATCTCGACAACGACTGGACCGTCAGAGCCGGTCAGTTCAAGTTGCCATTTTCCCGTGAACGCCTGGTTTCCGTTCAGAACCTGGTCAGCGCCACGCGCTCCACGGTCGATGAACTCCTCTCCGTCGGACGGTCACAGGGCATTCAGATCTCGACCCGTGGAAATGATCTGTACTGGGCGGCTGCGATTTCAAATGGTGGATCCGACAATGTCCTTGCGGGCGTTTCTGGAAACAGTGGTGTGTTCCCTGTGGGGACCGAGCCTCTCAACAACCCATTTTGGAACAGTGAAAACACATTCGCAATCACCTCGCGTGTTGAATACAAGCTCGCGGGTGCCTGGGCCGAGTTCAGTGAAATGACGAGCCCCATGGGTGAATCCGAGGGTATTCTGCTTGGCCTCGGCGGGCACTACCAGACCTCCGCCTACGATCCAGCCGCGGGGACTCAGGGAACCGGGAACAATCAGTGGCTCTCAGTGACGGCTGATGCCACCTGGAACTTCGGTGGTGCTTCCATCTTCGCTTCGGCGTACTACACCAATACCGAGACCAAGTTCAGCACGACAACGCCCACGCCTCCGAATCCCATCAGAGGTACCACCAACATGGTGGGTCTGATGGTTCAGGGTTCGATGTACCTGACTCCCAAGTGGGAGGTCTTCGGCAGCTATCAGTACATCGATCAAGGCAATACCCCGAGAACTTCCACGGGCGAGAATCTGCCGGCATCCTCCGTCAGCATCTTCACCGTGGGTGCCAACTGGTACATCGATGGACAGGACATTCGCTGGAACGTCCAGATGGGCTATTCCTTCAATCAGATCACGCCCTACACCGCCACGCTGGACAACGGCTTCAGGCCGACCTCATCTGATTACGAGGTCGTCCTCATGACTCAGCTTCAGCTCCAGTTCTGACCGTCATTCGACCACACGGCTCGGGGGTCTTCCCGGTACTATTTGAGGATGTGTTCCATCATCCTCGGAACCCGACCGGGTCCCGATCTCCCGAGCCGTCACAGTCGAGTGGTTGTTGAATCTTGCCCACCAGCGCACACACATCGTCCAAAGTCCATCGTTTCGAAGTCCACCCCGCCGCGGGACACGTCGATCCCACCGGGGAGGCACTTGCGCGGTCTCTCGCGCACGCGGATCCCGACCGCGCTCCGAGCAGCGTCTCGCATGCCTCGATCTATCTCATCGAAGGCGAGCTCTCCGAAGAGCAGCGCACGCGTGTCTCGAACGAACTTCTTTCCGACCCATTGACTCAGACGGTCGATGAAGGTGCCGCCGAGGTCGCCTCGGATGCCGTGCTGGTCGAGGTCCACCCCTTGCCTGGTGTCACCGACCCCGCCGCCGACAGCGTGCAGTTGGCGATCAAGGCGATGTTCGATCTCGACGTCTCGGTTCTGACGGGAAACCGTTTCGATCTGCACGGTGTCGACGCCACCACCGCCCGTGAACTCGTGGAACGGACCTGTGCGAATCCTGTCGTCCATGCGGTTCATCTGGAGCCGTTCGAACCTTCCGAATTCCCCAGCGGAGAAGCACGCACTTTTCCGGTTCGTGAGATTCCACTCCGGGGTGCGGATGGAGACTCGCTGGAGAGGCTCTCCCGAGAATCGCATCTCTTTCTCGACCGAACCGAAATGATCGCCATTCAAGAGTTCTACGAAGCGCTCGGTCGCGAGCCACGTGAGATCGAGTTGGAGACGCTTGCTCAGACTTGGTCGGAGCATTGCGTTCACAAGACGTTGAAGGCGACGATCCGTTACCGCGAGGTGTCTCATGATGACGACACGTTCGTGTCGTTGGTCGAGGGCGCCGAGTCGAGGCCACATCATGAAAAGACCGACGACGGCCAGATTCAGATCAACAACCTTCTGAAGGCCACCATCGCGGCGGCGACCTTCGAGCTCATCGACGAAGGAATCGACTGGTGTCTCTCCGTGTTCGTCGACAACGCGGGAATCATCAGCTTCGATGAGGAGAATGCGGTCTGCTTCAAGGTCGAGACCCACAATCATCCTTCCGCACTCGAGCCCTACGGTGGCGCCGCCACCGGTATCGGCGGGTGCATTCGTGACGTGATGGGAACCGGTCTCGCCGCCCGCCCGATCGCGGCGACCGATGTCTTCTGCGTCGCCAACCCCGACATCCCGGACGTGCCGGCAGGCTGCCTTCATCCCACCAGAGTCCTCAAGCAGGTCGTCGCGGGAGTGCGTGACTATGGCAACCGCATGGGCATTCCCACGCTCAATGGAGCCGTCTGGTTCGATGACGACTACGTCGGCAACCCGCTGGTCTATTGCGGATGCGTCGGCGTGCTGCCTCGCACCCTGGTCGAAGGCGACGCGCAGCCCGGCGACCGCATCATCGCACTGGGTGGACGAACCGGCCGTGATGGCATTCATGGTGCGACCTTCTCGTCGGCGGAGCTGACCGACACGCATGCCGATGAATTCAGTCATGCCGTGCAGATCGGCAACGCGATCACCGAGAAGAAGGCGCTCGATGCGATTCTCGCCATGCGCGACGACCATTCCGGATGTCTCTTTCATTCGATCACCGATTGCGGTGCCGGTGGCTTCTCCAGCGCGGTGGGGGAGATGGGGGAGAAGATCGGAGCCGAAGTCGATCTTGAATGCGCGCCCCTGAAGTACGACGGTCTGTCTCCCACCGAGACCTGGATCTCCGAAGCGCAGGAGCGCATGGTTCTTGCCGTGCCCGAGGAACATCTCGAACGGCTTGCCGAGATCTGCGTCGAGTATGAAGTCGAGTTCTGCGATCTGGGTCGGTTCGGAACCGATGACCGTTCTCTGATCCTTCGATATCACGGTGAAGAGATCGGGAACCTCCCGATGTCGTTCATGCATGACGGGATTCCCATGCCCACCCGGGAGGCGATCTGGGATCCGGCATGGACTCGTGAATCGATCACGGATTCCAGGGACAGGGACACGCCCGGCCTTTCGACGTTGCTCTCGCCCGATGAATCGATGCTGCATGCCACCAAGCTTCTTCTCGCCCATCGGAACATCGCGAGCAAGGATTGGATCATCCGTCAGTACGACCACGAAGTTCAGGGTGGTTCGGTGGTCAAACCTCTGGTCGGCGTGGGTGAAGGCGGTCCTTCCGACGCCGCGGTGATCAGGCCCGTCGAGACCTCTTCGCAAGGGCTTGCGATCGCGAACGGTCTTGCCACCGGGTCTCGCCGCCGATCCGTATCAGATGGGTCTGGCCGCGATCGATGAGTGTGTGCGAAACCTGGTCTGCGTGGGAGCCGATCCCGATCGGATCGCCATTCTCGACAACTTCTGCTGGCCCGGCTGTGATGACCCGCACTGGCTTGGCGGTCTGGTCCGTGCCTCCGAAGCGTGTTACGACGGCGCGAAGGCCTACCGCACGCCCTTCATCTCGGGCAAGGATTCCCTGAACAATCAGTTCACCACCGAGGATGGCCGGAAGATCCGCATCCCCCCGACGCTGCTGATCTCCGGCATGGGAATCGTCCATGATTCGGAACAAGCCGTCACGATGGATCTGAAGTCACCCGGAAACCTTCTGCTTCTGGTCGGAGAGACGCGACCCGCGCTGGGCGGTTCGCACTTCGCACAGCTCTCCAATCTGCAGAACGAGACGCTTCCTCGAGTGGATCTGGAAGCTGGTCCGCGCAATGCGCGCGCAGTGGCCGGCCTGATCGCAGAGGGACTCGTCCGTTCGGCCCATGATCTCAGCGAAGGTGGCCTGCTCGTGGCCGCCGCCGAGATGGCCTTCGCCGGCGGGTTCGGTATTCAGATCAGCCTGGATGACGTGCCAACCGAAGACTTCGCGGATCAGATCGCCTGTGCTTTTTCCGAAACACCATCTCGCTACCTTCTTGAGATCCGTGCGAGCGATCGTGCTCGCATCGAAAAGATGCTGGGCGACGTCGCCTTCGCCGTGATCGGTGAAGTCGAGTCGAGTGATGCCATGGTCATTCGCAGCGGTCGTGATCATGAACGCATTCCTCTCGAGGCGCTTCGTTCGGCGTGGGCATCGGGCTGTGATGACGCATTTGGAGTCGATCGATGACCATACGTGCACTGGTGATGACCGCTCCCGGCATCAACTGCGATCTTGAACTCGCGCACGCCTTCGAGGCGGCCGGCGCCACCGTCGGCTCCCTTCCGCTGATGCGATTGATCCGGCATCCCGGTCTGATCGATGGATTCGACCTGATCGGTCTTCCCGGTGGATTCAGCTACGGAGACGACATCGCTGCGGGTCGTGTCCTTGCGACGATGTTGCGCATCCACCTGTATCCGGCACTGCGGGCCGCGATCGAACGTGGATGTCCGATGATCGCACCCTGCAACGGGTTTCAGGTCGCCGTTCAGGCGGGATTGTTGCCGGGTCCTGCAGAGGGTCGTGCCTGGCCCGAGACTTCGGCCCCCCCGGAGGTCTCTCTCGCCCAGAACGCCCAGGCGATGTTCAGAGATACCTGGACGCCGATGGAAGCCTCCGAGAACACCCGTTGCATCTGGACCCGGGGAATCGACTTCTCCGGAGAGACCGGCATGCTGCCGTCCGCGCACGGCGAAGGCCGTTTCGTCGCGGGTGATGACGTCGTCATCCGACTTCAGGAGAACGGTCAGGTCGCGCTGCGTTACGCCGAGGACTCGAACTTCAACGGTTCCACCGATCGCATCGCCGGTATCTGTGATGCCAGCGGACTGGTGCTCGGTCTGATGCCTCATCCCGAGCGATTCACGCGTTGGTCGCAGCACCCGAGATGGACACGACTCTCCGACGACGAACGCTCGGCCCTCCCTCCGGGCCTCGCCATGTTCCGCAACGCCGTCGAGCAGGCCTCGGGTGTGATGAACTGATCGATGATGCGCATGCAGCAGAAATCGTCGATTCGAGACCAGATGAAGAATTGTCTCGAGTGCGGCTATCCACTGTCTGGAAAACGCACCGGTCGCTGTCCTGAGTGCGGAAATCCTATCCAAGTCGACATCGATCTGTCTCTCGCGCTCGAGCGATCTCCAAGACGGATCATTTTTTCGTTTGCGATTCGAATGACCGCCGTCGGGGTTCTGATCGCATTGGTCATACCTTTTGTGACGGCGAATTTCGGGCGATACTCGAATGGTTCCTCCGCATTCGCTCTGGTGGTCTCCGTTCCCTTGATCTTGAGCAGTTTCCTGATCACGCCCCCATGGCAGGATCCCGTCGCGATCTCGAACGGGTTCGGCTCCCGAGACAGGATTCGTCTGGCCACGCGCTGGGGTTCATTCTCCTGGTTGATTCTGGCATCATGTTCATCTCTCATCGCATCAGGACTCCTCCCGGGGACGATCATCGGGGCGACCCTTGAATTTCTGTTGGGACCGATCGGTCTCCTCTGCCTCTTCCAGCTCTTCCTGTTCTTTGCCTGCCTGGATCGCCTTGGACACTGGATGCGAGACGAAGTCGCCTGCAGCATGATTCGATTCATTCATCTGTCATTGATCGTCATCGGAATCGGTGTCCTGATCGGCATCATCGGTCCCATTCTCTTTCCGATCTCACCGGGATTCTTCCCCATCTACTCCGCCATCGTCTTCGTGGTGATGATGCTGATGGTGGTGGCGCTTCTGATCCTCATGACGAAGACAGTCTGGTTCACGCTTCTGCACAGTGCGGAGAACAGCGCGTCCGATCGAAGACTCCGTGAGCGCTTCGATGAAACGCGATCATTCGTCGACGAGTCGGATACTCGTCTCTGATCATCGGATTTCCCGTCGTCACCCATTTTTCCGAAGGACTCTTCATGCTTGGATCCCATCTTTCAATCTCCGGCGGCATGGTCAACGCCCTCGATGAAGCGGAACGTCTTCAGATGGAGTGTGTCCAGGTCTTCACCAAGAATCAGAGGCGTTGGTCGTCACCTCCGTTGAAGGATTCGGACATCGCAGCCTGGTCATCGCAACTGAAGGCGCTTGGCTGGAGCGATCCTTCGGATTTCAGAACGGTCAGCCACAACAGTTATCTGATCAACATGGCGTCGCCTGATCCGGACTCGAGAAAGAAGTCACTGGCTCTGCAACGAGATGAAATCGAGCGATGCGCCACCCTCTCGATCCCGCTTCTGGTGTCTCATCCCGGGGCGCATCTGGGAAAGTCGCTGGGCCGTGGAAAACCACATCCACTCGGCACATCCCCCTCTGCCGACGAAAAAAGTGGCTTGAATCGAATCATTGACGCCCTGGACCAGCTTCATCAGGAAACATCCGGTTATCAGGTCGTGACCTGTCTGGAGACCACCACCGGGTCGGGCTCCAACCTGGGCTACGATTTCAGTCACTTGGCTTGGATTCGAGACGGGGTGAAAGAGCCTGAACGACTTGGCTTCTGTCTGGACACATGTCATGTCACAGCAGCGGGTTACGATATGAGCTCGGCAGATGGTGCCGAAGCGGTTCTGGCCTCTTTTGAGTCTCTCTGTGGGCTCGATCAGCTGTGTGTGGTGCACCTGAATGATTCCATCGGGGCACTGGGCTCCAGGTTGGATCGGCATGCCCACATCGGAGAGGGGTGTTGTGGAGATTCCTGTTTCGAGGCTATTCTCAATCATCCCAAGCTACTAAATCGACCGATGATCCTTGAAACCGCCAAGGAAGAGGACCAGAATGGCCGAAATTGGGATGAGAGAAACATGGAACGACTTCGGGGGTTTGTCCGAGATCGCTCAGTATGAACGACTAAGGTATCCACGCCCAGAAGAGGCGTCGAGGAGCATGTCCCAGCTATGAAGTTCAGTATTCCAACACTCTGTCTTGCGACGTGCGCTCTCCTCGGGGGCGGTTGCCTTCAGACGGACACCGCAGTGGTTCGAACTTCGCGACCATCCATGGCCAATTTCAATCGGACGACGGAACCGACCGAGAACCAGGTTCTTGACCTGGTTGCCGCGGAGCAGGCGGGTGAAGCGGGTGAGTATGCCGAAGCGATCAAGCTCTTCGAGTCCCTGCTCGCGCAGAACCCCACCCTGACCGATGCGTACCTCGGGCTCGGAAACGTCCAACTGGAATCAGGTCAGCTCAAGCCCGCCGAGCGCAGCTTCTCCCGAGCCGCCCGCCTTGAACCGGGCAGCTTCGATGCTCAGTTCGGTCATGGCACCGTGCTCGAAGCCCTCAGGCAATATTCGGAAGCGGTTCGTGCCTACCAACGCGCTCTCGCGATCAGGCCCACCAGCGTCATCGCCAACGTCGGCGCCGCCAAGACACTCATTGCACTCGGCAAGCCCGAAGCGGCGGTTTCCTTCGCCAGAACCGCGGCCAAGTTGGAGCCCGAGGACGTCGCGATTCGTGTTGGGCTCGCCAACTCGCTCGAAGCATCAGGTCAGCACGGTCTGGCCGTCAAGGAACTTGAAATCGCGATCGAGCTCGGCGAGATGACTGAAGAGCTTCTTCTCCGAATGGTCAACAGCTACCTCAAGACCGAGCGATGGGAGGAAGCCGCCAACACCGCTGAAGCCCTGGTCACAATGGCACCTTCCGCGAACACCTACGAACGTCTTGGTCGCGCACTCTTCTACCTCAAGGATTACGATGGTTCGCTGAAGGCCTATCAGGATGCCGTCGACCTGAAGCCCGATGACTGGCCCAGCCTGAACGGCCTCGGCGTCAATGCGCTCAAATCCTGGTTGCGCGGCGAGCGGGCCGACGCCGAAATGGCGGACATCGCCCGCTCCGCGCTTCAGCAAAGTCTTCGTCTCAACCCGGACCAGCCCAAGGTGATCAAGATTCTTGCCACCTACTCTTTGTGATGACACTCCGATGCCCGACAGTCAACTGCTTGAATTCTTCGATTCCCCCTCAGAGACCACGTTCATCATCGAACACGTCAACGAGGAGTTCACCTCCGTCTGCCCCAAGACCGGTCATCCGGACTTCGGAACGATCACCGTGCGCTATGAACCTGCGGCGGTCTGCGTCGAACTGAAAAGTCTCAAGATGTACTTCCAGTCGTTCCGGAACGAGGGCATCTTCTACGAGGCCGTGACCAATCGCATCAGAGAAGATCTCGCCACCACCATGTCACCGGTCTGGATGCAGGTCATCACGGACTGGAAGGGACGAGGCGGCATCCGTTCCCGCATCATCGCAGAGCATGGCGAGGTTCCAGCCCGTTTCTGAACCTCCGGTCCCTTCCAAGGGCTTTGTCAAGGTGCGCTAGCCGACCTGCCAGTCGTTTCGAGACCTGTGGCACGTCCCTTGAGTTGATCCGCCAGTTCCGCTCCGACCACCTCTTCGAGGTCCCGGATCGTTCTCGCGTTCAATTCATCTCGTTCGAACTCGATCTTCTCGTAGTCGCGCATGGCCATGGTCATGCTCCGCTCGTCCCCGATCTCACCATTCTCAAGACGCTGTCTGGCGTCGATCATCTCGAGCGACAGTGTTTCGTACTTGGATTCGTAGGCGATCTCGAGTGTCATGATCTCGGCGATCTGAGGCGCTTTCAGTTCGCCCATGACACCGGCGATCTCAAGTGCGAGACGGGTCCGATCCGCCAGGCCATCTTCGTAGACGGAGGGCCAGATCATCGTTCGCCAGGCATGGAGCAACTCGTTCGAGCGCGAGGCATCCTGCATGTCGGCGATTTCCTCGACCGTCGCGTTGTTCAGATCGGCGAGCTGTCGGTTCATTCCAAGCGAACGTCCGTGAGCTTCCTTCAGGGTCTCAAATCCAGAGTCCGTCCCGATCTCGTTCATCTCCTGGAACATGATCGTGATTTCCAGGCGACTCTGAGCCATCTTGCAGTCGTATGATTTCACGAGAAGCGGCGTGACCTCCTGGTGCCATCTCCTGAGCAACTCCGAAACGTCCTCGTCATCTTCGAAACCGAACGCCTCGATCAATGTTTCGAGTTCCGCCATTGGGGCTCCGCTGACCGGCACCCAGGGTTGCATTCCACCTCTTCCCGTCAGGGATTCCCGGTGAAAGTCGCGTTGTCTGCGTTCGATGAAGCGTCGAATCGATTCCTCGGACACCACGCCTGACAGCGTGGTGTCGAGATCAGTGAGAAAGTCCAGATCTATCTCCTGGAGCGTTCGTCTCACGATCTCGTTTTCAGTCATCACTTCAAGCTGTCGTTCCACCATGTTCCGCATGCTTTCCTGAAGTGAACCGAAGTGATCTCGAGACCAGAGATCGCTTTGAATCTCGTACAGCGTCACGTAGTCCTCATGGAGCAAGGTGATGATCATCTCCTGTGACTCAGACAGTCCTGCCGCTTGCGAAAATTCAAGAATCCGCTTGTTGGAGATCGCTCGGGGCCTGAAGGGAAACGAGGCAAAGGCATCGAGTTCGATGGAACTCGTTGCCCCATCGATCATCTCACCGGGTCCCATCTCGAGATTCTGGAGCGCTCCCGTGATTTCCCCCAACATTCCGGCCATGTCATCTTCGCCGGTCATGGTATGGCTCAGAACGATCACTCCAGGAGACTCATCTCCACCAATGCCGTTCTCCATCATTTGGGCGATCAGTGCATCCGTTTCGTCGCCACCCTGGGTCGTGGAACCTGCGATGCCGACGATGAATCCACCCTCCACCATTCCATCGGTCTCGATCATTTCCATGCTGGTGCCGAACTCCACCGGGAGTCCCTCGAGGAGCGCGTCCATGGGCGATGAAGCATCCACACGTGTTTCGATGGCGGGGAGCGGTTCGCCCATCATGGCGTAGAGCATCACTCGAAAGCGTTCGTCGAGTTCCTTTCGATCCGTTCTCAGCTGGCGAATCCTCGTCATGCGTCGAGTCGATTCCGACTGTTCCTCTTCGGAGCCGAACATCATGAACACCTCACGGTTTCGTCTCGACGAGACCACGTCCAGAAGTTCGTCGGTGACCTCCTTGCGTGCCATGCGCCACCCATCTTCGAGCTCTTCGAGGGACTGGATCTCCTCTTCGTCCTCGACGGCATCGAGTCGATTGCAAGCCTTCTCGAAGATCCCGGGAAGATCACTTTTTCCGGAGAGATAGGGGCCATAGAGTTTGGGAAGGATCCGTTCCATCAGGCGTTCGTGCTTCACCCGCTTGAGAACCGGTTCCATGCTTCGTGCCAGTTCCACGGTCCTGCGACTGAGTCGAGCGAGTGCCTTGTATCGATCATCGAGCAGCGCCTCACGTGCTTCATGCCAGTCGATCCACTCCATCTCCGAATCGTCGCCATCATCGCCACTTCGAAACGATCCCAGTTTCAGGCGTGCCCTCTCGACGTCGAGATCCAGCATCGTCTCCGTGATGGTCTCGAGTTCCCGTCGCATCTCCGCGTCCCAGGACGCCAGCAGGGGGGCGAGCTCGCGGGTCATCTCCTCGGACGGCTCGACGGACTGAACCTGGTCGATCAGATCCATGGCGATCTTGCCTGTTCCCAGTCGTCGGCACACCGAGAGCGCGCGGCGTCTGGCCAGTCGATTTGAAAGTCTGGTGCGAAACGATTCATCTTCCTCGGTGGCCACGGTGATTTCCGCTGCCAGGATTTCATCAAGACCTCGAATCCTGGCGAGAATCGACCTTCGATCCCGAGTGAGCTTTTCGACCGCCTCGGGTTCGTTGTCGTCCCGGGCCGCATCGGTCACGAGCCAGGCTTCCATGTCGCCCTCTCGAAGTCCCTGAAATCGCGTCTGGTATCGGTCAAGGCAGGGCCCCCAGACCACGGAATTGGAACCCGAGTCGTCTTGTGAGGTCCTGTCTTCCATCCACAGTTCGAGGGTTTTCGAATCAACCGGATCTGGAAAAGCCTGATCCGTTCCCTGAGCCCACGTCCCTGTCGTGGTGAGACCAAGGATCAGGAGCATTAGAACCCAGATTTTTCGCTGATGATGCGTGTATTTCATCAAGACACCGTAACAAAGAGGTTTGACCTGTTGCGGCCATGCTTGATACCGCGGATACTGTCCGATCTGCCCGAGGGTCGATTTCATGTTCTTGAATCGATCCCTCCTTCATCGACCTCCATTCGGGGGTTTTCTCGAGTCTCGAATAGCGCAAACGCGCAGGGAATCTGATCATGTCCTTTGCAGCTGCAGTCCATGCGAAAGCCATTCAACTCGACAAGACCTCTCTTGAAATCACGGCCTCGGCCGGCGCGGGGCACCCGACGTCCGCGATGAGCCTCGGGCACATCGTCACCGTGTTGATGTACCACACCATGCGCTGGGTTCCCGCACATCCGCACTACGCCGGATCGGATCGCCTGGTCCTCTCGGAAGGTCATGCCGTTCCCATCGTGTACGCCGCCTGTGCCGATCTCGGAGTCGGGATCGGAAAAGATGGTGACCTCCGTCCCATGACCATGGCCGACGCCGCCACCCTCCGTGCGATCGATTCTCCGATCGACGGTCATCCCAATCCCGTCGAAGGCTTCCCATTCTTCGACGCCGCGACCGGCTCACTCGGCATGGGACTCTCCATCTCGGCAGGCCTGGGCCTTGCCGCCCGCCAGGACGGATACGACAAGCAGATCTACTGCATCATCGGTGACGGCGAATCTCGTGAAGGTCAGGTCTGGGAAGCCGTCGATTTCATCATCGACCACCAGCTCACCTCGGTTGTTCCCATCTTCAACTGCAACAGCTTCGGCCAGTCCGATCGCGTCTCGAATCAGCAGACGTCCGGTGTGACCGCCAAGAAACTTGAAGCCGCAGGATTCATCGTCGAAGTGATCGACGGCCATGATCCCGAAGCGATTCAAACGGCGCTTGATGTCGCACGAACCAACCTTGAAAAGGGCACGCAGGGCGTACCTGTCGCGATCGTCGCGAACACCGTGAAGGGATGGGGTTCACCCGTCTGTCAGGGCGGCGGCTGGCATGGCAAGCCCGTCACCGGCGAGAAGATGCAGGCCGCCCTCGAGGAACTCGATGGATTGCGCACTCAGCTGACTTCCACGCTGGACGCCAGTGACGATCTCACGATCTATCCGCCGTCGGACGTGTCCGTTCCCGCACCTTCCATCGAAGATGCACCTTCATTCACCGAAGCCATGAAGCAGTTCGACATGGCATCGACGCTTGCCACCGGAAAGTTCGCGACTCGACGCGCTTTCGGTGTCGCACTCCGAGCACTCGGCCACGTCAACGACAGCGTCGTCGTTCTCGACGCCGACGTGAAGAACTCGACCTTCACCGAATGGTTCGGGAACGATCCCGCGCTGTCCGATCGAATGTACGAATGCAAGATCGCCGAGCAGAACATGGTCTCGGTCGGTGCAGGACTTTCCGCCGGGGGCAAGATTCCCTTCGTGGCGACATTCTCCAAGTTCTTCACCCGAGCCTACGATCAGATCGAACTGGCCATCAACAGTGGCGCGAATCTCAAGGTCGTCGGATCCCACTCCGGCATCGGGCCCGCTTCGGACGGACCAAGCCAGATGTCGCTTCCGGACGTCGCCTGGTTCCGCTCACTCAGTACCGCCACCGATCACCGCGGCAACCCCGCCTGTTACGTTCTGCAGCCCGCCGATGCCTATGCGGCCTACGGGCTGACTCAGGTCATGGCTGACTACGAAGGCGTCTGCTACATGCGCACCTGTCGTCCCGAGGTCGAATTCCTCTACGACGATTCCACCGTCTTCAACCTCGGTGGCCTGGAAGTGCTCACGTCGGGACGTGATCTTCTGATCGTCTCCGCCGGGTACATGCTGCACGAGTGCAACAAGGCGATCGAACTTCTGGACAAGGCCGGAATCGACGCCTCGATCATCGACCTCTATTCACTTCCGTTCGACGCCGACAAGCTGCTGGACGTGGCCAACGACAACGGCGGGATGATTCTCACCGTCGAAGACAACTATGGTGGCGGAATCGGTTCCGCGGTCGCGGATGCCGTGACCGAGTCCGGAGATGGTTTCACGATCGAGCAGATGCACGTCCGTCGTATCCCCAAGTCAGCTCGCACCGTCGAGGACGAACTGGAATACCTCGGCCTTCGTTCGGTCGATGTCGCACGTCATGCCGCACGCATGCTCGGGGTCGCCTCGGTCTGAGCCGTTCATTCAGTCGTGAAGATCTCTGCCACGAAGCACCGTGATGATCTCATCGTGCACGGGAAGACGTGAAATCGCGTTGGTGGATTCACTGTCCGCTTCCTCGACCTCGACCACCCACGGTCCCGGCTCGGTTCCCCGGGTCTTCAGTGTTTCCTCCGCAGTCATCTGCAGATGCCTCACGCCCAGGTTGCGGTAGCGTTCGTCGGAGGTCCCGACGAAGATGCGAGCATCCTCGACCAGACGTCTTGCAAGCTCGGGGCTTCTTCGCAGGCTTTCCGCCAGATCCTGATCCATCCAGTGCTTCACTTCCGGCCGTCGCAGGTTTCCCGTGTCCGGATCGAACGGCCATCGTGCCAGACTCTTCCGGGTCTGCAGGCTTCCGAAGGCGGCTCGCAGCTCGTCCCAACGCTGACCGGATCTGCCGTTCGCGGAAAGCGTTTCCGCCAGAAGAATTTCATCCTTCACGTCGAGGTGCACGATCTCACGATCCTTGCTCAGCACGGTCCGTACCGCCGGACGTTGTGACTCGTCGAGTTCGAGGAATGCATTGGAGTCATTCGAAAGATCGAGGCATCCAAGCGCCTCGAATGACACCGCATCGGGAGACAAGGACCATGCCTTGGAGAAGACATCGGGATGCTCGAGCAGGAGTGTCAACGCGGCGCGTCCCCCTTGCTCTTCTCCAAGAAGAATCCGTGCACCCGGCTCCGGGACCGTTCGATACCGTATGTCCAGCCACGGAATCAGCTCCGTGATCAGCGCCTCGGATCTTGAACCGTGCACCGTGGAATCGTTGAAGAAATGATGTCCGTAGGTGCTCTCCGAATCGAGTACGACCCAGATCGCTTGAGGAATCAGATCTTTCATTCGTGGTTCATGAAGAAGCTTCGCGAGGGATCGAGCATGCTCGATCGCTGTTCTCGATCCTGGAATCACGTAGATGACCGGCCACCGACGGCGTGGTGCGTCGAGTTCGTCATAAGCATTTGGAAGCACGACGAAGGCTCTGTGTTCCGGTACCTCCGGGGTCGTGTCTGCTGTTCGAGTTCGAGCAACCAGTGGGCTTGTCAGCGTGACCTCATGAATTCGCTCCTTGGGACCGACCCCTTGGGATGGGAGGGGCATCGGGCCCTTGAGTTCCATCGACATCGCCTGGGGTCGATCGATCTCAAAGGTGAGCTCGGAGACTGCCCCAGTGAGGACCACCTGCTCCAGGCGCCCAAATGGAGCGCCATCCAGAATCAAGGCCAATTGGCCCTTGAATGGTCCGAAAACCAATCCAATGGCTCCGGGAAAGCTTGACTGAGGAGCTCCCAGACTCAGAGTCCCTTTCACGGCGGCAGTCGTGATCTGTTCCTCGGTCAATTCCCAGGTAAAAATCGGCCCCGGGCTCAGGGCAAACGGGCCTTCTGCTGGAAATTCAGGGGACTGAGGTCTGTTTTCCAGCAAATACAGCAGGAGTCTGGCTGTGCCCCCGGTTGATTCCGACTGTGAGAGAGCTGACCGAGCCTGCTGTCCGAACTGTACATCAAGGAGCGTTTCCTCCTGAACGGAGGAAATCCCTGAGCAAAGAAGTACGAGAAAGGAAAAGAGGAGGCTCATCATGGTCCCTTGGCCCTTAAAGTACACCCTTCATGGACTCGGGGTGCGAATTTACACACAGCCCGGACCCGACAGTTGCCGATAGAGGCATGGAGAACGCTCCTTTTCGAGTTCCCGATCACTCAACCGCATGCCCCGTTCAGGGGTCAAGCAGGAAGATGACAATGCTGCGCTCCCTCCCTTCGATTTCGTTCATGTCCTCTGCCTCACTGGTGGGCGTGATTCTGACCTGTCTGTTCTCCGGTTGTACCGGCGCGAACCATCCAGAGCGGGTGGTGAGTTCGACCGGTAGCAGCCTGTTTTCGAGCATTCAGGGCCACTATGTGGCTGATGACGGAATCACTCAGTTTCGCGCACGCGGCCCCATCGATGTCGTCGTTGATTCCTTTGCAGGTGATGTCACCGTGCATGCGAATCCCAAACTCGAGGTCACCACCATTCAAGTGACACGTGTCTCGCAACATGGCTACCTCAGAGGCACCGAGCCTCGGCAGGCATTGGAATACGTCGATTGGACCGCAGAGCTCACCCCCGGTCCGGGGCCAGTGGAAACACTTCGTGTCAACGTGGACTTCGTGGGGCCTGAACCCTGGTTCATGCGGGCACATCTGCGCATCGAAACCCCCGATCTTGATCGTGTGACGGTTCACACCACCAACGGGGACGTTTCTATTCGAAACAACACCGGACCGGTCGATGTCAAGACGAACATGGGTGACGTCACCATTGCCTCCAACCACCCCCTCGTCGATGCCAGCACCATTCTCGTGGTCGAAGGCAACGTCGACTACCGCGTTCCCGGAAACTCATCGGGTCTGTTCGATGTCGAAGTGATCGATGGAAACATCGAGATCTGGGTCCCTGAAGGTCGTTGGCGTTATGTCAGCCAGGCTCCGCGTGATGACACCATCAATGCTCAACTGAATGACGGCGACAATCCGATTCTTCTTCGAGCCAGTGAAGGCGACATCCGAATCGCGGTGGTGCCTGATCCCACGAGCTATGGTCCGATCCGCTGAATCAGGGTCGTTTCGAAAGCACCTGGCGTCGCAGGTCGAGGATTTCTTCCTTGCTCATCCTCCCAAGCCAGATCGGCGGCGATCTGTAGCGAAAGGTGTCGATGCTCAGGAACGTGCGGGTTATTCTGAGGCCTCGTATCGCATTGAATCCAAGATTTCTCTTCGGTTTGATGTTCGAGATCTGACGCCACCCCAGCACCTTCAATTCGGTCTTCAGTCCTCGGCGAACCCTGATTCCGTCCTCGCCCACGACCCATTGAATTTCGCCGCCCCATTTCACGCGGGCCTTGTGAATTCGTCGAGCTCTGGTCAGCCCGCGGAGGCCGATCAGAAGGGGGACCAGTGCCACAAGCAACTCCGCACCTGAAAACCTGGAGAGCAACAACAGGACGATGCCCAGCAGCGTCAACCCGGCCGGGAAGAGTGATGTCACGACCAGACTGTTCGTGGGTCGTCCTCGTCCGATCAGAACCAGATCATCGCCGTAGGTTCTTCCGCACTCCGGGCACACTCCCGCCGAAGCGTGCCCTTTGAGTTCGTAGGCGCATCCGAGACATTTCTCCAGCTGATGATCCATCATGTTTCTTCCTGATCGAATACCCTCAATGCATGAAAGAGGTCAACGATCATTTCTTCAAGAGGGCTCGGCGAGAAGGCTATCGTTCCCGTGCAGCCTACAAGCTGATTGAAATCGACGATCGGCGACGTCTGATCGGCAAGGGTGATCTGGTCATCGACTGCGGCGCTGCGCCCGGTTCCTGGTTGCAAGTGGCCTCGTCCCGAGTGGGTTCCCGGGGACGCGTCCTGGGGATCGACCTCAAGGTCATTGCTCCCCATGGGCTCGCCGACAACGTCACCTTGATCGAGGGAGACACTCGAACCACCGACGTTCTCTCCATTCTGGGGTCGAAGGCCGATGTCGTGATTTCGGACATGGCTCCTGACACCACTGGCACACCCTCAGCGGATCAGTTTCGATCCGCTCGACTCTGCGATGAACTGCTCGATCGGCTTCCACTCTGGCTTCGAAAAGGTGGAAATTGCGTGATGAAGGTCTTCGAAGGGGAGGCCTATTCGGATCTCCTCCACCGATGTGGTCGGATGTTCGAGAAAGCCAAGGGCTTCAAACCCTCCGCATCACGCTCGGAGTCCGTGGAAATCTTCATCATCTGCACTGGCTTCAAGGGTTCCGACCCTGAAGTGGAACAACCTGATCGAGCCCTGGCACCACCACGCCCCTCGGGTTGGGGTTGAGCTTCGTCTGAGCGGTTTCACGCAGACTTTGCGCTTTTGTGCGATGCAGTTCCTGCGCCCGCTCGACCCCGGTCGGGTCCATGCCGCTTTGCTGATCACTCAGAGAGGTTTTTTCATCTGGCCCACGGTTTGCATGTCTCTTCTGTGAAGTGAACACAGGAGCACGCTCATGATCAATCCGAACGTCGTTGGAATTCCCCTCCCAGATTCTGCCACTCGCATTCCGCCGACCGGCGGTGGGCAGGGCGGCTCTCCCGCTCAGGCGAACGCCTTCACCGAAGTCATGTCTTCGGCCGAGGTGTATCACGAGGGCTGTGTCGGCACCATGAACGAAGTCAATCTTGACGACTTCTTCGCGGCCTGGGGGTCGAGTGATTCCGCCTATGACATCGACAACAGCGGCTCCGTCGACGGTCTTGACCTTTCGATGTTTCTCGGAATGGGTCAACCCGCCGGGCCACCTGCGCCTGGTTCCGCTGAAGACATCCAATCACAGTGGGGTACGGTGGGCCATTCCACTGGTGATTTGAATGGTGACTACATCGTTGATGGTCTCGATCTCGCGCTCTCGCTCGGTGACGACTCATCCTTCAACGACATCACTTTTGTCCAGCCGACGGCGGAAAATCAAAGTCCTCTCCAGTCCATTCTGGATAATTGGGGCACCGCCAATGAGTCTTCCGACCTCGATGTCGATGGCACGACCTCCGGAAGTGATCTTGCCATGCTTCTGTCAGGTCTCTCCGGGGTGACTCAATCCGAAGTCGAGCCCGTGGAAGTCAGTCCCGTTTCGCAGCAGGTGTTCGACATTCTCAATGAGATGGGCTTTGCTGAACAGGCACCCGTCAACATCAATCAAGTCATCGACGGTCTTCGTCTGGGCACCTTCGAATCCAAGACCGTGACCATGGATCTTCTGGAACTCTACGGAAAGAGTTCGAAGTCCGGGGCACGCGAGGTGCAGGTCTCACGGCGCTGACTTCGATCCGCCACACATGAACGAGTCGTTCCACACTGTAGTGGGCATGGCCCATCTTCGATCACCGGAGGTGGGCCGTTTTTCACGCTTGGAAAGCGTCTTCACGGCCTTCACGCGATTCAGGAGCCAATGCCGCAGAGCCTTATGACATAGGCTGGCGGGAGGTTCCCGAACACGAATTCCCGATGCCCGTTGAAGCGCTTCAGCATCGATTTTCCATGGGCGTCGATGCGCTTGATCTTGGCTCGTCCATCACTTCCCACGACGGCGCCTCTCATCTTTCTGACGGCTGCGTACTCGAAGTAGGCGAGATCACCGGTCGTTCGGGTCAGATCCAGAAGCTGACGAAAGATCGATCTGGTGACAGTGGGGGGGAAGTTGTTGAATGGGAGGCCGCAAACCGTGAAATCGAAGGCCGATGGAAGCGTGACTTCCTCGATGGCACCTTGATGGAGTTCGACCTTGGCTGATTCGCCGGGCTGCGAGAGATACGGATCGATGAATCTCGTCTGCAGGTCCTTGCAGAACGCCTCATTGATCTCGACGAGATGATATTCGTCATCTGATCGAAGCGATTCAAGGATGACCTTGGTGAACGGTCCGCTGCCGGGGCCGACTTCCAGGATCTTTCTTGGACCGGATTTCTCTCGAAAGCTCTTCGTGATCGAGAGGGCCAGCGCTCGTGATGAAGGCCAGACCGAACCGGTGTGGTATGAATTCTTGAGTGCTTCTGAAATGAACGACACGTCTTGATCTCCTGAAAAACCAGAGATGATCATAGCGAACCAAGCGACAAGACGAACAGGATCCACCCCTCAGGGACCCTGATCGCTTGCCGATCATCATTCATCATGTTCCGACGTGGGGACCCCCCGGGTCAGTCGGTATTCGTCGACTTCGGGGTGGCCTTCAAAATCGGCCCTGATCGATCGAACATCGACGATGGGAGCCTTGGCTCGCCTTCTTCCTTGACCAACCTGCTGCCGATCCCTTTCAAGGCGCCCCCACCCATCTGGGGGGATCGGTTTTCTTCGCGCTTTGCACGAGCTCGATCGATCGATTTGTCCATCACGCTGAGAATGTCCCTCACGCGTTGATTTCGTTCTTTATTCTTCCATTGACTCATTTGAATGTCCTCCTGACCATGTCTTCGGACCATGAGCCCTGTTTCTTTCGGCCATTTGGATTCTGGGCCCCTTCTACACCCCGGACGTGCCGGTACAAACGGAACGATCCTCGCATTCACGTGTTTTCAGGGCCAGCTGGACCCCTGGAAATGAGATATCTCAAATTTCGCCGCGCGGCTACACTTGTCCTGAACCCCTCTTTATCAGTCGCATTTCGGAGTCATTCAATGTCCCTTTCGAGCCGTGCCTTTTTCCTGCTGCCCGCCTTTCTCCTCACGCTGTCGGCTCTGGCGCCCACTGCCACCGCGGAGGACGTCGATCTTCCCAGATACCCATCGCTCTCTCCCGATGGAGAGGATGTCGTGTTTTCGTGGCGAGGTGATCTCTGGCGTGTCGGCATCGACGGTGGAAAGGCCATGCGGCTGACATCGCATCCCGGGATCGATTCACGATCGGCCTGGAATCCAGATGGTTCGGGGCTTGTCTTCGAAAGCGATCGAGACGGGTACAGGAACATCTGGTCCATCGATCCTGATGGCGATGGTCTGCGTCAACTCGTTCAGGGCGACACCAGCACGATTCTCTCCGACTTCGCGACTGGTCCCGACGGTGCTCCCTCGGTGATCTTCGACGGTCGGTTTGAAAATGATTTCTATCGAGGCAGTCGTCCGTACGAGGTCTCACTCGAGGGTGGTCAGCCCAGACGCGTCCACGATGCCTTCGGCACCGCCGCCCAACGCAGTCCCGACGGATCAAGAGTTCTTTTCGAACGCGGCGTGACTTCATGGACACGACGCGGCAAGCGTGGCGCTGGCACCCGTGACGTCTGGTTGCATTCTCCTGAAGACGGCTTCGTCCAACTCACGACTTGGGAGGGCAACGATGGATACGCGCATTGGCTCGATGATGACACGATGCTCTTTCTCTCCGATCGAGAACTTGGCGCCGTCAATCTGTATCGCCAGTCCATCGTTCCCGGAGTCGAGATGGCCGAACGGCTGACCAACTTCACCGAGCACGACGTGACCGACTTCGACGTGTCCGCCGATGGGCGTCGCGTCGTCATCCAGAACTGGGATCGTCTGTACGCTCTCGATCTCGAAGGCTCCCCGAATTCGTCCGAGATGAGACCGATTTCAATCGAGGCCAACACCGATGGATTGGATCGAGTGATCCCCAAGAACGTCTCGAACATGGTGACCGAGGCTGAACTCAGCCCGGACGGCAAGGTGATGGCGGTCGTGGCGTATGGAGATGTCTGGGTTCGAAACGTTGCAGATGGAAGCCCGACGCGCCGAATCACCCAGTCCCTGGCACATGATCGTTCGATCAGCTGGAGCCCTGACGGCCTCCGTCTCTACTTCACCAGTGACGAAGATGGATCGGACGGAATCTACGCCGCCGAGGTCACTCTCACCAGAGAGGAACTCCAGGAAGAATGGCGCAACACCACCAATCCCGAAGAATCCTCCGATGAAAAGGACTCCGATTCCAAGGACTTGTCGGACATGTCGGACATGTCGGAGATGAAGGTCAAGGCCAAGGGGGCGGCGAAGCCCGCACTGAATGCGAAGTCGGATGTTCCTGCATCGAAGAAATCGAAACCCGACGCCGACAGTGGATCAGACGACATCACGGGCGCGTGGGTCGCTCGATGCGACATCCCGGGAACCGGCATGGTCTCGGTCTCTCTGACCTTCGAGTCTCAGGCCTCCGGCGGTCTGGTGTTTCTCTTCGAGGCCACTGACACCATCAAGGGTGAAGGGACCGTCTCGTTCGATCCTGACACCGGAGCCCTTTCCGGAGAGGTGATTCTCGACAGCAGCATGCGCATTCCCTTCAAGGGGACCCTGGTCGATGGACGCATCACCGGTCAGGTCGATGCCGTTCAGGGCCCGGTCGAGTTCACCGCGACCCGCGTCGCCGAGGAGGAAGCCGATGCGTCTTCCGGTGACGAGCCTGTTGAGACCGAATCCGAAGCGGCCGAAGAACCCGAAGAGCAAGAAGAGAACCCGAGACTTGATCCCGATCGTTGGCACGATGCGCTCCGATTCGAGATCTCCGAAGTTCTGGTCGATGACCGCAACATCAGTGACCCGAAACCATCTCCCGATGGTCGCATGCTTGCCGTGCGTCAGGAACGAGGCGATGTCCTGCTGCTCGATCTTGCCACGGGGGAAGAGACCATGGTGCGTGAGGGCTGGGATCGCGGGACGGAATACGTCTGGTCGCCCGACTCACGAGCACTGGCCATCAGCCAGGCCGATCTCGACTTCAATTACGACATCTGGTTCGTTCCCGTCGATGATCCTGCCTCAGCGGTCAACGTTTCGAAGCATCCTGACAATGATCTGAGTCCCAGATTCTCCGCCGACGGACGCATCCTGGTCTTCTCAAGTGAACGCAAGGAGGAAGCGTACGACATCTATCGTGTCTATCTCGATCGATCGCTCGACGGTCTGCTCGATGCAGAGCTCGACGAGTACTACGCGGATGCCAAGAAGATTGCGAAGAAGCGAAAGCCGATCGATCCATGGCTCCCCGAACTCGAAGATGTCGAAGATTCGGAAGACGATGCCGACACTGAAGACGATGCCGACACTGAGACGAGCGAAGAGGACCGAATGGACGGCGTCTCTTGATGACGCCTACAAGCGTCTCGATCGAATGACCTCGTTCACCGGAAACGAACAGACCGTACGTGTCTCACCGGCAGGCGACCAGATCGTGTTCCAGAGATCCGGGGGAGGCTCCGGGACCACCGGAATCTGGTCGGTCGACTGGAAGGGGAAGGGCTCGAAACGCCTTGGTTCCGGATCGCTTGGCGAATTCACCTTGTCTGGTGACAAGGTCACGACCCAGGGATCGAGCGGTGGGTGGCTCACGGCATCCGGCACCGCGAAGTCGATTCCCGTCAATGCCCAGATCGAACTCGATCTTGAAGAACAGTCGAGTCGGAAATTCGACGAGGCCTCGAGGATCTTCGGCATGATCTTCTATCACCCCGAGATGAAGGGGCGCGACTGGGAGAAGATCAAGAGTCAGTACCACGAGCTCGCGTCACGCGCCTGGACGAGCGATGAGTTCAACTGGGTTGCCGCACGCATGCTCGGTGAGATGAATGCATCTCACACCGGAATCAGAACGCCGGGACCCTCCTCCCCGACTCGCAAGTCGCAGGGGCGACTGGGCACGCGCCATCATCGCGTCGATGATGGATTCGAGATCCTCGAAGTCATTCCCGGGTCACCTGCGGAGATCGGCCCCATGCCCTTGATGAGCGGAGACGTCATCGTCTCGATCGATGATGAGCCCTTCGAGACCGGTGACACGGTCGAAGGTCATCTGAGAGGAAAAGTCGGTCGTGAAGTGGTTCTTCGTATCCGAAGGACTTCCGATGATTCGGACGATCCGGTCGAGATGCTCACGCTCATCGAGCCCATTTCAAGCGGTGCTCAGTCAGGCCTCGTTTACGACGAACAGCTTGAATCGATCAGCGCCCGTGTCGATGAACTCTCGGACGGTCGTCTCGGCTATCTGCACATCAAGTCGATGGACCAGGCGTCTCTCGACGTCTTCGAGCGAGATCTCTACGCCGCTGCGGAAGGCAGGGACGGACTTCTCGTCGATGTTCGAAACAACGGTGGTGGCTGGACCGCGGACCGGGTGTTCGCCTCCCTCGATGCCAGACCTCACGCCTACACGGTCCCTCGTGGTGCCGATCCCGCTCGCACCGACGGCTATCCACAGGATCGCCTGTTCATCCAGAGGTACGTGCTTCCGGTGAACATGCTCTGCAATGAGAACAGCTACTCCAACGCCGAGATCATCTCCCATGGTTTCAAGGCGCTCGATCGCGGAACTCTCGTCGGCACGCAGACCACAGGTTCGGTGATTTCAACCGGACGTGCTTCGCTCATCGACGGCACCACCATTCGAACACCGTTCCGAGGTTGGTACCTTCTCGATGGCACGGACATGGAGAACAATGGTGCGATGCCGGACCTCGTGGTTCTTCAGACACCCGAAGACGAGTCATCGGAACACGATGCACAGCTACAGAGAGCGGTCGAGGATCTCCTCGAGCGTCTCCCTGAAACATCAGGAGACTGACGCCTTGACCGAATCACAGCACGACTGGTTTCGTTACCGACCACATCCCTGGCATGGCCTCTCCACCGGAGATGATCCACCTGCCCGGATCGATGCCTTCATCGAACTCACGCCCTTCGACGTGATCAAGTATGAGATCGACAAGCGGACCGGGTATCTCATGGTCGACCGTCCTCAGAGGACCAGTTCCACGCCCCCGACTCCCTATGGATTCATTCCTCGCACGTGGTGCGGGCCGCGGGTCGCGGCTCTGTCTCCCACGTCGAGTCGTGGTGATGGTGACCCACTCGATGTCTGTGTCCTGACGGAACGCCCCATCGATCGCACCGAGATCCTTCTGAAGGCCCACGTGATCGGTGGCATCAGCATGATCGATGGTGGCGAGGCCGACGACAAGATCATCGCGGTGATGGACAGTGATGCGGTCTATGGAGAGGCGAGCGACATCGGAGAGATCCCGATCGCCCTGGTCGATCGACTGCAACACTACTTCGCCACCTACAAGCTCGTCCCCGGAGTCACCAGCGAGGTGACCATCGCCGGCATCTACGGACGTGACCATGCGATGAAGGTGGTGACTGCCTCGATCGAGGACTATCTCGAAGAGTACGGACATCTTGGGAACGACCCGGATCAGGCCTGACTCCGCCTCGGTCAGGTATCGGGGTCGTCGACCTCGGGGTCGTCTTCGAGAGGCGTCGAGAGCGCACTTGAAATGGACCGTGCAGCATCTTCCGCGATCGTGTCGTAGATGCTTGCCAGAAGCCCCGTGATCGGAAATCGTCCCTCGAGTGGTGAAGGCCCCAGTCTTCTGAGAAGTGCCTGAGGGACATGCTCGGGAAGCGGTGCGGTTCGTGCTTCAGCCAGCGCGAATCCCGGTCTCCAGAATTCGCCGATGCGGCTTTCTATCGAACCGACGGGACTCGCGAGTCTGACGATGTCGGGATTGGTGTGCGCCTGCGACACGCCCTGCGTGCTGAGCATGCGGGCTTCCTGGAGATGATTTCGAAAGCGCTCCGCGTTTCGGCCTCTCATCTCGAGGGTGAATTCGGGGAAATCCTCCAGCCGTTCCAGAAGAACGAGGCAGGCAAGCAGTTCATGCCAGCAGCGCTCGGTCTCTCCGCAGGTGCAGGTTCTCTGAATCTCCTCGGGGGCCGGGATCAGCGGATGGCCGGCGGATTCGAACGGCTCCGCGACGATCTCCGGAAATTCGCCTGCGAGGAGCTTGGCCGCGTAGATCGCGCCTTCCGCCGCATACTGAAGGACTCGTGTCCAGGCGGTGTCGTTCAACGAGGGAAACTCGATGCGAACCGTGTGCGGTCTGGGTTCCACGCCTTGAACGGTGGCCTCGACGAAACCGTTTCCGATCTCGAACTTGGCCGTCTGTCCGGTTCGGCCGCATTCCTTCGCTTCGGCGAGCAGGACCTCGTCCCGCTCGACGTCCAGGCGTTCCGACCAGGCACTGGCCGGCCAGGGTCGCGGCCCTGCGTCTTCCTTGCGCCGAAGTCGGATTCCGTTGCGCACTCTTCTCGGGCCTTCCGGCTTCGAGCGAGGCATGCCTCCGGGTGGTGGGGTGCTGCTCATGGCGAGCTTTCCTCCAGAGTTTCATGGCGTATGGAGAGGATGTCTCGCAGCTGCCCCGTCGAGAGTTCCGTCAACCATGACTCGCCGGCGCCGATGATGCGTGCGGCCAGTTCGGTCTTCTGTTCGATCATCTGATCGATTCGCTCTTCCAGAGTGCCTGAGCTGATCATCTTGTGGACGTTGACCGTTCTGTCCTGACCGATTCTGAATGCACGGTCCGTCGCCTGATTCTCGACCGCAGGGTTCCACCAGCGGTCGTAGTGGAAGACGTGGTTCGCCGCGGTGAGGTTCAGTCCGACGCCACCTGCCTTGAGGCTCAGGATGAAGATCGGGCATGATGGATCCTTCGACTGGAACCGATCGACCAGCTGGTCTCGTTTCATCTGGGGCGTGCCGCCATGAAGGAACAACGGCTCGATGTCGAAGGCGTGTCTGATCATCGAGACCAGAAGGTGACCCATTCTTCTGTATTGCGTGAAGATCAGTGCCCGGTCGTCGGTCGCGGTGACCTCTTCGAGCATCTCCATCATTCGCGTCGATTTTCCGGAGCGCAGAGGATCGATCTCTCCGGTCTCCATGCCGATCGATTCGAGATAGTGCGAGGGGTGGTTGCAGATCTGCTTCAGCTTCACCAGGGAGGCGAGCACCAGTCCTCGGCGTCTGATTCCTTCCGCGCTGTCGACCTTGCGCAGCATCTCCTCGACCACCGCATCGTAGAGCTGCACCTGCTCTTCGGAAGGGGTGACGGTCTGCTTGCTCTGCACAAGTGGCGGCAGGTCGGTGATCACGTTGGGATCCGTCTTCAGCCTTCGAAGGATGAACGGTTGGACCAGTTCGCGAAGTCTTCGTGCCTGTCGTTCGTCACGGTGACGTTCGATCGGCACGGCGAATCGTTTCCTGAAATCCCCATTGGTTCCCAGGAAGCCGGGACAGCAGAATTCCATGATGGACCAGAGTTCGGCGAGTCTGTTCTCCACCGGGGTACCGGTCAGTGCGATCCGGCGATGGGTCTTGAGCGAACGAATCGCCGCGGTCTGTTTCGTCGGAGGGTTCTTGATGTGCTGCGCTTCATCGAGCGTGACGCGCCACCAATTGATGTTTCGAAGCATCTCCTGGTCTCTCGTCACCAACGCGTAGGTGGTCACGATGACATCGGTCCTCTCCGCGAGTTCGATGAACTCATCGCCCAGAGGACGCGTGGCGCCATGCTGGAGATGCACCTTGAGTTCGGGTGCGAATCGTCCGAATTCCCGTTTCCAGTTGCCGAGCACCGACATCGGAACCACCAGAAGTGTCGGTCCGATGTGTGCGGGATCCGCAGCATGCTGTCGTTCGTGTTGAAGCAGAGCGATCAATTGAATGGTCTTGCCCAGGCCCATGTCATCGGCAAGACAGGCTCCAAGCCCGAATCGATCGAGGAAGGCGAGCCAACTGAGCCCCGATAGCTGATAGGGGCGCAGGTCTCCTCTGAAAAGTTCCGGTTGTTCGAGATTCTCGATCGTGCGTTCACCGGTCTCCTGATCGATCTCGCCGAAGATCTGGGCGACCCACCCGGTGGCCTTCATGCCGAGAATCGGAATCGGGATCTCCGCTTTTTCAACGCCATGTGCGAGTCGCATTGCTTCCAGGACGGTCATCTCTCCGCCGGGGTGTTCCTCGATGAACTTCGCGGCACCATCGACATCTTCCTTGCGGATCTCGACCCACGTTCCATTGATGCGGACCAACGGCGCGCCCTGAGCCGCGAGTTTTCGGAACTCCTCGACTGAAACCGGCTTGTCTCCGAGCGTGATCTGCCAGGAGTAGTCGATGAGCGTGTGCAGTCCCAGTTCGCCTTCACGTCCGGGACCGGCGCCCCATTGCCCGTTTTCCAGTTCGGACAACGGCTGTGAATCGACCACCATGTGTGCGGCAAGTCGGCTTCGAACTTGTCCCCACCAGGACGGCACGAGAACTTCGATGCCGCTTTCCTGGAGAATCGGTCTGGTTTCCCGGAGGAATTCATAGGCCTTGGCGAGCGGCAGATCGATTCCGCAGGGTGAGGCGTCTTCGAGTGATGCCTCGAGATTCGGGTAGAGGCGGGCCGCTCTTGCGAGTTCCGCGAGCAGGACGTCCGCCGCCGTTTCACTTTCATTGCCGATCTGTGACAGC
This sequence comes from uncultured Phycisphaerales bacterium, assembly GCA_949373145.1. Lineage (GTDB taxonomy): Bacteria > Planctomycetota > Phycisphaerae > Phycisphaerales > SM1A02 > UBA8087. The sequence continues at coordinate 31,162 of CASICI010000032.1, read as the reverse complement.
ATTCTGTCCCCGACCGAATCGGGATCCCAGATCTGCTCCGCATCGATGACGATCGGAGGATCGTCGGTCGTGACCAGATGGAATGAGAGACGCCACGGTCCGGTGGGGACTTCATCCGGATTATCGCTCGTCATCAACGGTTCGGAAAGTTGCAGACAGAGACGGACCATTCGCGAAGCGCTTCGATCATCGAGGTGCGAGATCCACTGGCGTGCCGAACGAAGAATCTGCGCTTCGCCTCCGTGCATGACGGGGACCGCGTTCTCTTCGTGAAGAAGACCGGAAAGCCAGCCTGCGTGCTGGTCGCCCAGGACATCCCGATCCTCGAGGGCGTCGGGATAATCATCCGCGATCAGGATTCTTCGAACCGCGCTGTCGCACATCGTTCGAAGAGCGTTTTCCATGAGGCTCCAGGCGTCGCTGTCGCCATTTTCCTCGACGGCACACACGATCGCAGGCGTCGAGGACAACAGGTGCGCCGCCCGAGCGCTCGTTTCGCGATCATTCAGCCAGGGAAGCCAGTTGGCTCTCAGGATTCCGTCGCGCTGCTGGATCATCGTCGGAATGAAGCGTTGTTCCGCGAGAAGATCGAGCACCAGTCGGCCGGTTTCGATCCAATAGCGTGCGTCATGCCCCAGCGTCGCCTCTTCGTCCGGGAGTCCTTCTTCGAGTCGAACGAGGCACTCTGCAGAATGGCTTGCCTTGATCTTCAGTACCGGAACGGTGACTGAGTGGAGCTCGAGACCGTCGACGGAATCGAGATTCCATCCCAGTTCAGAACCCAGACGCTCGCTCGGTTCGACAAGCAGGCCATCATCATGCAGACGGTGGGGCAGGCGAAAGGTCAGCTCGCTCTTGTCTTCAATCATCTCTTCAGTGATCACTCCCGCCTTCAGCAGCAGCGATTCGAGCGCCGTGGGGCTGGCGGCATAGGCATGATTCACGGTCGGAATAGAATTCAGTTGTCTGGCGGCGTTGTTGGAAGCGTCCGCACCTGGAGTGGGCGCTTCAGCGTCGCGCTCCGGTCGTTGCGGATTCGATCTCTTCAAAAGCCTCTTCAAGATCTTCACCGGCATGAATCTCCCTGCCGCGTGAACCAAGCAGATCATTCAGTGCGAGTCGTGCATCGGATGTCGACTCGGCCCAGAGATGTATTCCATTGTGTGCCCAGGCGGTGTGAAAGACCAACATGCTTCGCGCAACCTCCGAGGGCACATGATGTTCGTGTCCGAACTGATCATGAGTGTGAATCCGTCGTCTTCCCCGCTCCATGGTGGGCGGGATCGGATTCGAAATGATTCCGCTGGGGCTCGAACCCAGGACCTAGCGATTAAAAGTCGCGTGCTCTACCAACTGAGCTACGGAATCTTGAATTCCCAATTCTAACGGATCTTCGATGAATGTCCCCATCAGACACCCTTCCACATTGGATTCAGAGGCGAAAAATGCCCGATCTAGGTCCGTATGAGGAAGGAATCCCTCGATCTCAGCGGATCAGTGTGGACTTGACCCCTCTCATTGCCGATTGAATGAAGGGATCTCGAGGATCGAGGGCCCCGATTTCGACCCAGTCACTCAATCACGTGTTCGACCGCCCGGGAAAAGTGCGTTCGAGCAGCCCCGACATTGTCCGTCGAGGGATGACATGCATGCACTTTCAGGGAGCTTCTATGTTTGGTTCACACACGTTTCGTCTTCTGATCGGTTCTGTCGCACTTCTGGGCGCGGTCGGTTGCCAGAGTTCCAGCACGCAGTGGCAAGGCGGCGAAGCCTCCGCGACGGGCTTCGTCTCCGGTTCGAGCTGGTCGGCCAAGGCAACGACTGATGACAACACCAATTCATCGTATTCAGGTGTCTATTCGGACATGAGTGATGATTTCTGGTCGGACGGGCCGCACGGAAGCCAGAACAGCCTCTCGCAGGTGAGTTTCGCCACCGAGGGATCCGACTTCGATCCCGAAATCGATCCTTCCGGCACGTCACTCGTCTATGCCTCGACGCAGCATGCGACCAAGGCGGATCTGTACCGCAAGAGAATCGACGGCAAGACCATCACTCGATTGACGTCCGATTCCGGTGAAGACGTCATGCCCGCGATCAGTGCGGACGGCAAGTGGATCGCATTCGCCAGTGATCGATCCGGCAACTGGGACATCTGGATGATGCCTTTCAATGGTGGACCCGCGACTCAGATGACCTTCGATTCAGACCACGAGCTGCATCCCAGCTTTTCAGCTGACGGTTCCGAACTCACCTACTGTCGTCGAAACAGCCGAAGCGGCAGCTGGGAGATCTGGAGCTATCGAATGGACTCCCCCGGCACCAGAACCTATGTCTGTGACGGATTGTTTCCACAGTGGTGTCCCGATGGCAGTCGTTCGACCCTGCTTTTCCAGCGTGCTCGACAGCGTGGCAGTCAGTTCTTCAGCATCTGGACCGTGGATTTCAGTCAGGGCGAATGCTCGAACCCGACCGAGATCGTCGCTGCCAGCGATACCGCGATCATGCATCCCAATTGGTCTCCCAATGGCGAACTGATCTGCTACTGCACCGTGAACAACCCCGGTTCCGTCGCGAATTGGCCGACGCAGGCGGATGTCTGGATGGTCGGTATCGATGGCTCCGGTCAGGCTCCGCTGACCCAGGGAGTCCACAGGAACATGCAGCCAACGTGGAGCAAGGATGGTCGAATCTTCTTCGTCTCCGATCGAGGCGGCCAGGATGTCATCTGGGCCATTCCAGCAGCATCCTCGACACCGGCAGCACCCGGAAGTCGATTTGCGACGGTCGACACGACCGCCGGCAATGATGACTGAGCCTGCCGACCAGAACACAGTCCACCCTTGCATCAGCTTTGCTGGTGCGAGGGTTTTTTTATGCGGTTTGGAATCAGGCTTGCATGAAGCTCATCATGAACACTCGAAGTCTTCAAATCGGTCGCTTCAGCGAGGTTTTTCGGCAGATTCTGCGCCATAAGGCGATCATCCGAATGCTCGTCGGCTGCGGTCTGGTGCTGGTGGCCTCTGGGTGTGCCAAACCGAGGCCTGTCTCCCTCACCTCACCATGGATGCCTCGCCAGCAGGTCTGGGCCATCGCACCTCTCGCCAATGAAAGCGGAGTCAGCCATGTCGACCGCCTGGCGATCACCGATGGATTGGTTCTCGAGGTGGCCTCGATCAAGGGTGTCGACGTGCTTCCTCTCAACCGCACCTTGGAGACCATGCTTTCCCTGAACATCGGTCTCGACGGAATTCCCAACGAGGCTGAATACCGGGAACTCTGTCAGGTTCTCAACGCTGATGCCATTCTGGTGGGCACAATCATCGCGTATGACCCCTATCAGCCCCTGAGATTCGGATCCTCTTTGCAGCTGATTCGAAATGACAGCACCAGCGGCCCCGCTCAATTCGATCCGCGGGCCTTGAGCATGAGTCTCGGCGGAACATCAGATGCCGTCGTGCGTGCGCCGATTCAGGCTCGACCGATTCAGTCCTCGGGCATTTTCGACACCGAGAATCACGATGTCAGAGCTCAGATGGAAGCCTATTCCACTGGTCGTTCGACCCATGAGCTCGCTCGCAATGGACTTGGCCTCTACCACCTGGATATGGATGACTACGCAGAATTCGTGTTCCACCAGTTGCTCGAGCGCCTGCTTCGAGAGGCCACGTATGCAGAATCGGCAGATTCTGCCGTCTTTGCGAACGCTTCGTAATTCTGCAAGGAAAAATCAAGCGCCCAAAAGCGGTGTTTCCAGTCCGCCAGTGGGGGGTCCGCTGTTTTTTTCCAATCAGTCCGATACTCACTCAACCAAGTCCGAAAAACCACCGATGTATCGGTCGTACCTCGTGTTCTCGATCCGTCGAAACGTGGGGCGGAGCCCTCTCTTCTCATCGCCGTGGGGGACCTCCGACTGATGAAGGTGATTTTTATAGAACGAATTCCCCTTGCAGTGCGTATCTGTCGGGGAAGGCAAGTCTGAATTCGAGCTGAGTTCTCGAGGATCAATAATGAGCGAGCATCTTCCAATCGTCGACCGTTTCATCAGTTATTTGAATGATGAGCGCCATTTCAGCCCCTACACCGGTCGTTGTTATGGTCTGGATCTCCGTCAATACACGGATCATCTTAGAACCGCATTCAACATCAACTGCGACGAAAAAGCCGAGGCCGAGGCTCTTGAAAATCGTCTCTCCGGCAACACGTCCGGGGATGCAGATCAGACCTGCACGGGCCGCATGCTCTGCGCCGATCTTGAGATCGTGCGAGGCTTCATCACCCATCTCGGCGACCAGAACTATTCAGCCGCCACCATGGCCCGCAAGATCGCAACCCTTCGTTCATTCCACAAGTGGATGGAACGAAAGGGTCTGATCAAGAACAATCCGATGGTTCTGGTGCGCACGCCCAAGCAGGCGAAGCGCCTTCCCAAGGCCATCACCGTGGATGAAATCGAACGACTTCTTTCAGCACCGGATGACATGGAGCTGCTCGGCGCTCGAGATCGCGCGATCCTCGAGGTGCTCTACTCCACCGGTATCCGTGTCAGCGAAGTGGTCGGCATCAATCGTGGCGACATCAATGTCCAGGACGAAGCACTCGTCATCCGTGGCAAGGGCAAGCGAGAGCGAATCGTCCCCCTCGGTGCACATGCGATCAAATCACTCGATCACTACGTCGGCATGCTCGAGAAGCAGTTGGCATCAGCCGGTCTTTCCGCCTCCGCTGATTCACCACTCTTCGTCAACAAGCACGGCGGTCGACTCAGCAGTCGTTCCGTCCGACGAAAGGTCTCCAAGTATCTCACCGCCGTCGGTCTGGATCCTGAAATCAGCCCGCACACCATTCGACACAGTTTCGCCACCCACCTTCTGGACAACGGTGCGGATCTCCGATCGGTGCAGGAACTTCTGGGACATCAGTCACTCAGTTCCACTCAGGTCTACACCCATCTGTCACGACAGCGCATGCGCGATGGCTATGACAAGGCGCATCCCCGCGCTGAATCGGCCTGACGCACGGGTGTGATCGGACGTGATCACCAGAGCATTTCAAACACCCCGAACCACGATGGTTCGGGGTGTTTCACGTCACAGGTGATGTCTGGAAATAAGTGCTCATGATCGATTGGGGCACCTAAATTGGACCCAGACTCCAATTTTGTGACAGGGGATTGTATTTTGCAGCGAAGTCATGAATCATGGCCCTGGTGCAACTGAAAGCAGAGTGCTTCAAGTAGGTACCAACGGGATGAAATCTTGAGTACCTCCGAAGCGAGAAAACCTGAATCGAAAGAATCGATCACCAGGCTCATTGATGCGGCCGCATCAGGGGATGTTTCTGCATCGAATCAACTCTGGGAATCCGCCTACGGTGATGTGCGAAGAATGGCATCCGCCTATCTGGCGAGAGAACGTGTCAATTCGCAATTGCAGCCGACGATGCTCGTCCATGAAGTCTTTCTGAGAATCTGGGCGAAGGATGGCGTGCTTCCAAGCTGGGATGGTCGCAAACAGTTCTTCGGCAACGTCGGACGAGTGATGGGTCAGTATCTGATCGATCATGCTCGCAGGCGTGATCGTGTGAAGCATGGTGGTGACATCAAGAAATATTCGCTCTCGATCGCATCAGGAGAATTGGCGTCGCTCGAAGTCGCCTTGAGTGAGCAGTCGATGGTTGCGATCGGTTCATTGACCGATCTCGAGGACATCGCGCCTCGAGCCGCCGAAGTCGCATGGCTTCGATTCGTTCTGGGTCTGACCATCGAGCAGACCGCGCTGGCCCTCGATGTTTCGGAACGTACGGTCGTCGATGACTGGTCATTCGCTCGCGCCTGGCTTCGACGTGCGATCACCGCCGCTTCCACCCAGGAGGACTCTTCAGATGTCTCTTCCTGACCTTCAATCTCTTTTTCTCGAGCTCGCATCTCTGGATGACGCGCAACGTGAAAATCGACTTGATGAGATTCAACGGGAGAATCCCACGGTGAGTGTCGAACTTCGATCACTCCTTGAGGGACATGATGGAAACCGCGCCGCGGGTCTGTCCACACAAGGCGGCGCTGCGGTCGATGATTTCCATGAACGACTTCGTGCTCAGGAATTGATCCCCGGAGACATGGTCGGATCCTACGAAATCATCGAAAAAATCGGTGAAGGTGGTTTTTCGATCGTCTATCTGGCACGTCAGAGCGAGCCGGTCAATCGGCGTCTGGCGATCAAGCTCATCAAGCCGGGAATGGACACCGAGTCCGTGCTGGCCCGATTCTCATCGGAGCAACAGGCGCTCGCGCTCCTGAACCATCCTGGAATCTCACGAGTGATGGACTTCGGCACCACCGAGGATGGTCGTCCATGGTTCGCCATGGAATACGTCGATGGGTATGCCATCACCGATTACTGCAATGAATTCAAGGCAACCATCGATCAGAGACTCGCTCTTTTCGTCGATCTTTGTTCCGCAGTCCATCATGCGCATCTGCGTGGCATCCTCCATCGTGACCTGAAGCCGAGCAACATCCTCATCACCTCGGATCGGATTTCCGGATCACCCGTCATCAAGGTGATCGATTTCGGTATTGCGAAAGCCATGAACATGGAGCTTTCGAAGGGGATGCTGGAGACGAAACTCGGTCAGTTGATCGGAACACCCGAGTACATGAGTCCCGAGCAGGCGGTGGTGTCGCCGGTCGATATCGATGTTCGCTCCGACGTCTTTTCACTCGGTGTCGTTCTCTATGAGATGTTGAGTGGCATTCTCCCGGTCTCGCCCGAATCCTTTCATGGGATCGACATCAATGAGATGCAGAGGCTCATCCGTGAAAACCCAGTGGCTCATCCACTGACGCGTTTCGATCAACAGGACGCCGTGAAAAAGAACCGGATATCCTCCACAAGGCAGCTCACACCGTCTCATTTGCGCGGTCTGCTTCGTTCGGAAATCGCCTGGATTCCGATGAAGTGTCTTCGAAAGGACCCATCGGAACGCTATGACTCGATTCAATCACTGAGTGATGATGTGACCCGTTACCGCGAGGGGCTCGCGCTTCTGGCTGGGCCTGAGAACTGGTCCTACCGCTCCATCAAGTTCATCAGCCGCAATCGTATGGGCGTTGCGGCCACTTTTTTCTTCGCGCTTTTTCTTGTCTTCGTCTCGGTGTTCTCGACCACGATGTGGCTTCGCGAGCAGTCGGCGCTCGCCGAGTCTGAGCGGAATCTGGTCATCGCCCGCGCCACAACGGATGCCATGAAGAGTCTGGCCATCAGCCTCGAACCGGATCATGTCTTCGAACAGCTTCGTGATCACTTTTCACCGGAGTTCATGGATCCCATGCTGCATTCAGGGCAACCGATTTCAAATGAGAAATTAGTCAGTGCCAATACTGCGGCGTCCGCCTATCTCACGGAAACGATCTACCAGCCACTCATCGTTGAAATCGAAAAGTTGATGGATGACGGACAGTTCGAAACAGCAATTGAACTTGCGACCGACTACTCGCGTGTCGCATGGCAGGCAGGAGTCATTCCTGCATCGGACGTGCTTCTGGACATTATTGAAGAGGCCAGCATCAGGGGGGGCACGATGGGCGAGGAGAGGCGTCTGAGTCTGATCAACAGAAGAGCGAGCAACTCGCTGAAGTTGGGAGACCTTCAGGGTGCGCATGATCTTCAGGTGGCAGGATTGAACATGCTGTACGCAAGTCCCGACCAGTCCCGACTACAGACGAATCTCTGGTATCTCATGAACAACCATGCGCTGGTCCTTCGCAACATGGGAGAGAAGGAGCGAGCCCATTCGATGGCGATCGACTTGAAGGCACTTGCCATCGAGATCGACGAATTCGGTCTCATCGAGTGGAGCAGTTACACGCTATCGACCACGCTGCACGGCCGCGGATTATGGCAGGAAGCCTATGAAGAATCGCTTTCGGGGAACCTTTCATGGCATGCATCGATTCATGATGGGACGCTCGCGTCTCTTGACGACAATGCCTTTGAATTCATTAGTAATTTCGCGGAGAGTGCGCGAATGAGTGGGTACCTCGAAGAAGCGCTCACTGCGTATCAGGCGCTCTGCAAGGTCGCCACCGAGACGTACCAGGGCGCCTTGGATCCCACGCTGTCTCAAAAGGAAACTTGTCGGATCGTCGCGGAGATCGAGGCCGAACTCGGTGTCAGATCGGATGATTCCCTCCAGAACCCGTGAAAATCCTGTCGATCAAGCACGAATTCCCCCGATGAAGTTCGAGTGAACACCTCAGATCCATTCCAACTCGACGGCATCCACCACGGTGATTGTCTCGAGCTTTTGAAGCGACTTCCATCGGAATCGGTGGACCTCGCCTACATGGACCCGCCCTTCGCCACCGGGCGCAAACTCGTCGGTCGCGATGGTCTTGCTTTCGACGACCAGTGGCCCACCATCGAGGCCTGGATGGAGTTCATCACGCCCCGCATACGTTCCGTGCTGGCGTCACTCGCCAAGACCGGCTCGATTCTGGTGCACTGTGACTGGCGGACGTCTCACCATGTCCGGTTCCTGCTCGACGACCTGCTTGGTCCTGAGTGCTTTCAGAACCAGCTGGTCTGGGGATACGGTCTTGGTGGCTCGAGCCCCAAGCGATTCGCTCGAAAGCATGACGACATCATCTGGTACAGCGCCCGACCCGATGCCTGGTACTTCGATCCGCCCATGGTGCCCGCGACGTCGAATCGGATGCGTGGTCGCCTGAAGAAGGCGACCGACGTTCTCGATGTCCCCGCACTGAACAACATGGCCAAGGAGCGCAACGGTTGGCCCACTCAGAAGCCACTTGCGCTTCTCGAGATCCTGGTTCGAGCCTGCGCGCCCGTCGACGGTCTGGTGCTCGATCCGATGTGCGGAAGCGGAACCACGATGGTGGCCGCCCGCAACACCGAACGACGTTGTCTCGGATTCGATCGATGTTCGGATGCGGTGACGCTCGCCCGTGCCCGTCTCGAGGCCGTGGAGTCTCAGCGTTGCGAATCGTCAGCGGTTCGTCGGTAGAAATCCGCGATGTATTCATACCATCGTCGTGTCACCGGCACTGGAATGTTCACTCCGACAGGTGAGCCACCGGGTCCACTCGACACCATCATCGTCGTCCCCACTGGAACCGACCGTTCTCCCAGATCCTTCTTCGAGAAGACCACGAAGTTGGCACCGATGTCCTGTGCCGTCTTCATCGCTTCCTCAGCTCGAAGATCCTCGTAGGTGAGAACCCTGGATTCACCGATCTTGCGAGCGTCTTCAGGAGCGTTCTCGACCAGATGGGCATGTGACGTCCGGCCGAATCTCTCACCCTCATAGTTCTGTGTGAAGGCATTGCATCCCGAGAGGACTGCAGCGGTCAACAACGTCGAGATCATGGCGGTGGTGTTCGATCGTTTCTTCATGTGGCGGCACCTTTCGTTCAGAGCGTACCGAAAAAGATCGTTCAGTGGTCTTTCAGTTCGCTCTGTAGATCGACTCTATCGACGCCTGTCGATCGAGGTCCGTCCAGACCGTTCCGCATTCGCAACAGGACCGCGCATTGATCCCTCGACCTCTGACGGTGGGGGACCCGGTCAATTTCTGTCCGCAGTCTCCACATCGGTCGAGCATGAGCAGCACGTCTCGAACTCGTTTCTTTCGATCCACGAGAATCGCGATGACGGTCATGACGCTCCATGCGAGGGCCAGGATCAATGCGATCCTCGCATGACTACGAAACCCGGAATCGACCGTGCAGACGAATGAGATGGTGTAGCTCGCCATGCTGACGAGCATGAGCAACTTGACGATCGACGAAGATGCGTAGCCTCTGCGAAGCACGGTCCCGTAGAACTTCTTTTCATTCTTTTCAAACTCGTTGTCTGACGTGATCGGCATGTCAGCCGAATCGGCGCAAAACCCACTCGGGTTGAGTGAAGATGCGAAGATAATACGAAGATGATTTCCAGAGCACTCGATCGGCGATTCGTCCGTCGGTTATCCGGACTCGGTCCCCGCGCCCGGACTCAACGGCGGTCGAGAAAGAGTCTGAGCACGTAGAAGAAGACCAGCATCACCGACGAGAACAGTGCAAGACTTGCGGCGACATGCTGATCCGTGCGGTAGCGATGGAGAATGTTCGAGGTCTCGTACAGCAGATATCCGAGGCCCAGGACGATCATCAATGCGCTGAACCAGCCGCCCATCTGCCAGCCGAAGATCATTCCCAGAATGATCGCGATGAATGCCGCACCCGAGCACAGCATCAAGCCCCACCCCATGAACGAGAAGTCCTTCTTGGTGATGAGCACGAAGAGGGTGGTCAGGCCGCAAAGCACCACCGTCACCGACCCGGCGGCCGCGATGGTGTCCATGCCGCCACCGTAGTGAACCGCCACGTAGAGCAGCGGAAGGAAGATGATCGACTGTGCCAGGATGAAGACGCCCAGGCCTGCGTACTGCAGGGCGGGGCTCGCCCCGCTCATCGCCCATCGATTGGCAAACCAGCTCGCGCCGATGAAGAGGACGAAGACGATGATCCATCCACTCCCACCAAGCAGCGATGGGCCGATTCGGTCCGCGACTCCGGAACTGAACAATGCCGTCTCGATCAGTGTGAACACGAGAATCGCACCGAACAGATGCAGATACGTTCTCTTGATGAAACTCAATCGTTCGTCGGTACCAGCCTGCGCCGCGACCATTCCCTGATACGGCATGTTCATCTGTGACATGTCTTCCTCTTTCTCAATGGCTTATGAAGTACGTGTTGGCACTGAATTCGCGGCACCGGTTTCGGTCTGATTTCTTCGGAATTCATCGTATGCCGTTGCAATCCGTTCATCCGAAAGTGCCAGAATCGACGCGGCGAGGAGAGCGGCATTGATCGCACCGGATTTTCCGATGGCAAGTGTTCCGACGGGGATGCCCTTTGGCATCTGGACCATCGCATAAAGCGCATCGAGTCCATCAAGCGCGCCACCGCCAAGGGGGACTGCCAATACCGGAAGGGCGGTCTTCGCGGCAGTCACTCCGGCGAGATGTGCCGCCATGCCTGCTCCGGCGATGATGACCTTCATCCCACGTTCACGAGCATCTCCAACCCATTCCTCGAGAAGATCCGGTGTGCGATGGGCGGAGATCACTCGGGCTTCATTTGAAATGCCGAGCGAGTCCAGAGTCTTGTTCGCATGTTCCATCGTGGCCCAGTCGCTCTGGGAGCCCATCACCACGCCGACGAGAGGTGTATCGCTGTGCGTCATTCGTTCGTTTCTTTCGCGTTCCGTGTCTTCTTTCAGAAAGCCACCCTGCGGGCCTTCCCATGACTCCCATGATATTCGATTCGCAATGAGACAACCGTGAAATCCGGGGGGAGTGGATCTCACGGTTGCCAGGGGGATCATGGTCATCGAGGCTTTGATGCCCCAGCTTGACGTGTTGTCAGTCGTCTTCGCCTTCGTTCAATGTTGGGTGCCCCGTTGGTGTCCCCTGCGGGATAAAAAAAAGAGAGATGAAGAAAATCAGGAGCGCAGCGTGCTGCGCCCTGTTGGTACGCCTTCCTTCATCAGGAGTTCGCGGGCATGCTCGAAAATCTCTTTTTTGTCACCCTGTTGACCGTGGTCAGCCGGCTCATCCGCCGTTGGGGATGCCTGAGCCCGGGTCTTGATTGCCATCATCTGGGAAGATCGCACCGTCGAATTGCGGGTCGATGGGTTCCCCCGGCAGGCCTGCCGGGGGCAGTTCGCCGTCGAAAGCGGGGGTTGGCGTGCCGCCACATCCGGTGAGTGTCAGAATGAGCAGGGGAAAGCCCATCAGTACGATTCGCTTGGTCGTTTTCATCTTGGAGACTCCTTCGCTGCGCATGATGGTCGTTTCATCCTGAAAACGCCAGCCTCGAACCACTCTTTGCCCGCTATCGTGTCATCATGATGAATTCACCACTTTCGTTCTCTCGACTCTCCGCACTCCTTTTGGGACTGCTTGTCTTCTCCGCCACGATGGCCACCTCCGTGGCTCAGGAGACACCGAGCACCTCTTCCCAGAATCCCACATCCGTGAAGAAATCGATTCCCAAGATTTCGTTTCAGCGTGCCTGGCCCGGAGTCAAGACCATGCGTCCGGTTCAGATCGTGGCTCGCCCGGACCGTGATGACGTCCTGTACGTCGTCGAACAACTCGGGCGGATTCGAACCGTCGACGGGAGCGATCTCACCAGTGATGCCTCCGAAATGGTTCTGGACATCAGAGATCGTGTGAACGCCCGCAGCAATGAAGAGGGACTTCTTTCGGTCGCGTTCCATCCGGACTTCGCAGAGAACAACCAGGTCTACTGCTATTACACCGCGGTGAACCCTCGAAGGGCCGTTCTCTCCCGATTCTCGATGGACGACGCGCGGAAGAAGATCCTGCCGCAGACCGAGGAAGTGATCCTCGAAGTCGAGGAACCTTATTGGAATCACAATGGGGGCACCGTCGCCTTCGGGCCCGATGGCATGTTGTATCTCGCGATCGGCGACGGCGGCGCGGCCAACGACCCCCATGGCTACGGACAGGATCTTTCGACGTTGCTGGCGAAGGTGATTCGGATCGATGTGAGCGGTTCGGGCAAGATCCTCTACACCGTGCCCGCGGACAACCCGTTCGTGGGTGTCGAGAACGTGCGACCTGAGATCTGGGCATATGGGTTGCGCAACGTCTGGCGCATGAGTTTCGACCGTGAAAACGGAGATCTCTGGGCCGGTGACGTCGGTCAGAACAAGTGGGAGGAGATCGACATCGTGGTGAAGGGCGGCAACTACGGCTGGAACAAGCGAGAGGGTGCGCACCCCTTTGGCCGTCAGCGACGTGGTTCAGCGCCTGCTGAGAAGGTCGATGATGCCATGATCGACCCGGTCGCCGAATACAGTCATCGGGAAGGCCTCTCCGTCACCGGAGGAAACGTCTACCGCGGCAAGGAATATCCTCAACTCGATGGCGTGTATCTCTATGCAGACTATGCCTTCGGGACGGTCTGGGGAATCCGGCGTGACGGTGATGAATTCATCGGCCCCGTCGAGGTGATGCGAAAGCCAGGTTCACTGATCTCCAGTTTCGGTGAAGCCAACGACGGCACCACCTACGCGGTCACCTTCGAGCAGAGCGAGCAGGGGCCTGGTGCGATCTGGAAGGTCGTCGCTCGTTGAGTCAGCGTCCGCCGTTCGTCACGTTCTTCGTGGGTTGCTTTCGCTCGAAGAGCACCCGAGGTTCCTCACCCGGAACATTCGCATCCTTCTCACCGATGTAGGTGAACTCAAGAACGTTGAGAATCCGCAGCGCTGCATAGTTCGAGCGTGGAGGAGTGGCGATCACTCGTTGCCGGCCTGAATCCTCGAGCTTTCTCATCGCCTCCGCGACCAGCTTGATGCCCAGGTCGTTGCCTCTGTGCTTCGGATCAAGCCAGACAAACAACCGTGGTTCATCATTCTGAAACGGATCGTCCCCGACGATCGCTCCGAAAAGATCGTCCATGACTCGGATGCGCCACAGTTTCTGGCCTCTGGCGAGCGCTTCGTTCATGACCTTCTCGATCGCACCCACGTTTCCCGGAGCGATGTGTCCCGACGCATTGAGTCCTTCCGGGTCGGAGGAGAGCCTCTCCGCCACGACTCTGCAGTCGGCGTCTGTGATGGCGAAGAGTTCCGGTTTCTGGATGTTCGCATCGTCCATGATGTCATCCTCCTTCAGTTCTTTGATTCGACGGTGATCTTGAATGGTGATGCTGGAAGACCCGCTGAATTCATGACGTTCGCACGAACCGGGTTGTCCTGCCAGCCATAGCTGACAATACGTGGAATCGGCACTTCATTCGAGAACAGTTCGACCCGGTTCAGACTTCCGATGAATCGGGCTTTCGCCCAGTGGAACACCCCGTCATCACCCGCCAGGGCGAATCCTTCGGTGACCCGCCAATCCCCGGCAAACGGAGGTGATTCGCGAACCCCCTCGGGTGTGGGAACCAACAGCCCTCCTTCCGCATGGTCGAAGGTGACGATGACCTTGTTTCCATCCGCCACCGCCTTCAAGGCGATCGGACCGCTCGGAGTGAAGGATTCCTTGCCGTACACATCATGCAGCGCCCACCATCCAAGGCGCTCTCCCACGGGTTTCTTTCTACGAGGGTGGATGTCGTTCGCATCTCCGACGTCCGTGGTGACGGCAAGGCCCGTTCCCGGGACCGTCTTGTGTGCATGGAGCTGCGCGTCGCGGAGTTCGGCCCATCCGCCCTGATCGGGATCGTCCGAGGCCTGCTTGAATGCGGCCAGCTGCACGATTCCAAAGGCGAGGTGTGATCCGAAGTCTTCGCGCCATGATTCGATGAGAAGGGGGAGCAGTGCACGATACTCCTCGGCCTGTTCCGAGTTCGATTCACCCTGATACCAGATCGCACCCCGGGCTCCGTAGGGAACGAAGGGAGCGATCATGGCATCATGCAACGTTCCCGGTGACTGGGGGGTCATGCCTGGTTTCCTCATCGACTCTTCGTCGAGGTTCGTGGTGAGAGTGCTCGCCACGCCCGTCTTCCAGCGCCATGTTCCGTGCAGATCCACGCTCATCACCTCGCGGTCAGCCCAGTCTTTGATGTCCTCGCTCTTCACAGTGAACATCATGGATGGCCCGGTGAATCCCCCGGCACCATGCGGGTCCATGACGCAGACCGCGATCGTCACGCTGCCCTTGCCGATCGTTTCGGGATCGATCTCGTAGGTGCGGATGGTGTCGTGAAGATTCGTCGAACTGCCGACCAGAACTCCATTGACGTAGGTTCGATCGGAGTCGTCGATTCGTCCGAGTTCGAGCAGGAGCGTCTTGCCACGCCAGGAACGAGGGATTTCAACCGTCTTTCTGAACCAGACGGTGCCATCGAAATCGCTCATGCCGGGCTCGGCGTTCTCCCATTCGGCCGGGAGTTCCATGGTGCTCCAGCCGTCATCATCGAATTCAGGAGTCATCCATCCACCCTCGTCTCCGGGATCGATGTCCATGATCTGCGCCCAGTAGCTCGTGGCCTTGCGCTCCCGTTGTCGTGAGATCGCGTCGCGTCGCAGCGTGCGATCGGCGTCACTGATCGTTTCGTAAGCGTCGATCTCATTCTGAAGTGCGATGGTTCTCTCGGAAAACATCGGATGCGCCGCGAGGTCGGCCCGTTCGATCCACGGTTCGATCCGGGTGCCGCCCCAGTTGGTCGAGATCAGACCGATCGGAACGTCGAGTTCATTTCTCAATGTCTCACCGAAGAAGAAGCCGACCGCCGACCAGTTGCCGATGGTCTTTTCATCGCAGAGTTCCCACCGGGCTTCGATGTCGTCTTGTGGTTCGGTCGCCAGCACATGGGGGGCCTTGATCAACCGGATGCCGGATCGAGGAATCGTGTTCGAATCTCCGACCTGGTCGATGGTCCATTCCATGTTCGACTGGCCACCGCAGATCCAGACTTCGCCCACAAGGACATCCTTGACCTCCTTTGTGTCGATGGGAGTCTTCGGCTTCGCCTCGTCGTACTCCTCGACCGTCAGTGTCCAGCTTCCTTCGGTGTCCGAGACATCGGGCAGTGCGACATGCCATCTTCCATCGACATCGGAGGTGGCGTAGGCTTCGACCCATTTCCCTTGGTCCGATGTACTCTGCTTCAGATTCACCGCGATGCGACTGCCGGGCTCCGACCAGCCCCAGACCCTTACCGGCATGTCCCGCTGCAACACCATGTGATCCGAGAAGATCGATGGCAGCCTCAACTCGGCGTGGGCCATGGAATTCAGTGAACCCAGTGAGCTCAGTGTGGTCAGACAGGCAACTGCGAAGGTGATTGAATGATGCATGACTTCAGTATGACACAAACATCACGGTCGTCGTCTCCTTGTGTTCGATCAACCCGTCCAGGCCGCAAGCACTGCTGCAAGATCCTGACCAAGCACCGTGCCATCTCCATTGATGTCTTCCGGACAGCCTTCACAGGCGGTGCCCCATTTGGAGAGCAGTGCGGCCAGATCGATTCCGTTGACGAATCCGTCACCGTTGATGTCCGCAGGATTGCCGCCGGGACATCCGGCAAGCGTGACGCGGATCGCATCGACACCGGCTTCGACCACCGATCCGGGGTCATTGTCGGACGCGGTGAAGCGCAGGCGAAGTCCGCTGGTCACCGACACGAAGTCCGCGATCGGGAGGGTTTCCCGCGACCAACCGGTCTGTGCGCTGTTTCCGTTGCTTCGTGAGAAGAGCGGGACCCAGTTGGCACCACTGTCTCCTGAGATCTCGACCACGAAGACGTCGTCGTATTCGGTGTTGTTCGAGCTGGTGTTGTCGTACCACCACGAAAATCCGACCGAGGCCGAATCATCCGAGACCGCATAGACCGGTGAGGTCAGCTGGGTGGCGCCGCCGTCGATGTCGAATTCACAGCCGAAGCTCGAGTTTCCGTTTCCGGTGACCCAGCAACTTCCGCTGCCGTCACTGTCGAATCCGGGTGCACTGCAATCGATCACTGAGATGGAATCGTTGCTGGGCACGCCTCGTTCCCAACCACCCGCAGTGAGGGATGAATCGTTGACGACGTTCCAGCCCAGATCGGTTTCAAGATCATCTTCGACCAGAACCGTGACGTCCGTCGCGGAGGTGGTGAGCACGCTTCCGTCCTGGGGAAAGGTGAAGACGTCGCCTTCAGAGTCGGTGATTCTCAGCGTCGCGCTGATCGTCTCTCCACAGTTCAACGCGGGCAGGTTGCCGGCCCAACGCCCGAGACCCTGGTCACTGAGTGCGACCGCTGGTGTGTCCTGTTGGATGATCTCGACAGTGGTGATCTGTGCGTTTCGGTTCCAGGTCGGTGCGACGTCCACGGTGATCCCGGTGGTCGTTCCTGAATCCACGAGTTCCGGCCATCCACCGGACACGACGACGAAGACACGATCACGAACGGACTCGGCGAGGATCTTGAAGGCGAGGAACATCTCGCTTCCGGTCGGTGCGATCTGGTCCGCGGGAAGGATGAAGCCGAACTGGCCGGTATCCCGAAGTTCCGGGGTGTACGAAAGCGTGTTGGCCGCGTCGTAGGACCAGTCATCAGAGACCCCTGATGCCACATAAAGCGCGTGGGCGGGTTCTGCGATGTAGATCCTGCCGTCGTAGCTCTCGATCGCTTCCACCATGTCGATCGCGACGGTGGCGAGGACGGTGCCTTCCGATCCGGGCGGGACCGATTCCTCGTATCCGTACGGATAGAGCATGAGCTGTGAATAGGAGTGGACGTCGACGTGTGCGGAAATGGTCGGTCGGCTCAGGATGTAGTCGCGAAGCGCCTGGGTCTCAGGCTCGCTGAACGCCGAGGTGCCATGGTAGATGTCCGAGTTGGTGTTGCTGCTGGAGCCGGGGCCGCTCCAGTTGGAATCGAAGTTGCGATTCCAATCCACCCCGAAGGTGCCGTCACCGTTGTTGCGACGGTTCTTGCGCCAGAGTCGATTCTGGTCCCAGGCGTAGGTGTAGCCATCGGGATTGATCACGGGAAGAATGTGCCAGCGGATGTCCTGCATGATCGAGGTGACCTGTGCATTCGTGCCGTATCCCTCGGTCAGGGATTTGACCAGCCAGCAGACCGTCATCGGTGAGATCCACTCACGGGAGTGCGCCATGCCGTTGACGCAGATGCCGCGCTTCTCGTCGGCTCCGGGGGCCGTGATCTCGTAGGCCCAGATCGCTCGACCCTCGATGGAGGTGCCGGCCTGGGTCTTGCTGATCAGGGTGGGGTATTGATCGATCATCAGATCGAACCAGGCGTTGATCTCCTCGACCCGTCTGAAATCATCGAAGAAGTCCGCGCCGCCCGCGAGTCCGCCGGCCTCCGCGCCGGGAATCCAGACATGGATTCGCGTGCCACTGATTTTCCTGATCGATCAGCACCTGGACGTCGGGATCAGAACCTCATAGGGACGCCGCTCTTTTGCAGGGCGGCCATGCGATCCGGGGGAATTCGGAAGTCAAGACTTCCCAGTCCCTCGGATTCACTCCAGCAGTCGGGTGAGACCGCGAACATCGTCCGCAGATCTCGGATGGTCTTGATCTCCGCTCTGACCACGGCATGGCCTTCGAATCGATCCGGGCCTTCGGACTCGTTGTCATCCTGAGCCAGTGCTCCAGCACTCGTGGCGGCGAGTGCGATGGCGCAGGTGGCCTCCGGTAGACAGCGTAGAAGTCGGTTGAACCATCCTGTGTGAAGCATGGGGGTGCCTTTCTAGGGCCGCTCTTCATGTGGTGACGTTCGATTTTCGAACCTTTTGCCATGTATTCGAGCGATTGGTGGGGGTCCTTCATGATCTGTCCAAAATCACCTCCGGGCAACTGTTTTGACATGAATCCGATGAAGGAAAGCCACTTGATGGCCTCTTGCTCCCTTTCAGATGCCCCGATAGCCTCATGTTGATGACCTTGATCGCTCTGATCCTGACTCTCTGCCTTTCCGGCGTCGATGATCGGCTCCGGAATTTCGTCGAAAACTGGTGTCTGGATTGTCACCAAGGAACCCGGGCGAAGGCGGATCTCGACCTGGAGATTCTTCTCGAACGCATCGACCGTGGCGATCGACCCGACTCCCTTTGGCGAATGCTCACACGTCTCGAGCGCGGTGACATGCCACCCCCCGATTGGGATCAGCCGCCCGGCGAATCGCTTCAGTCCGTCATCGAGCAACTGCATGCGATGAAGGCCGGACTCGCCGAGGGTCCACCGCCCCCGACCATCGCTCGTCGGCTCAATCGTTTCGAGTACGTCAACACCGTTCAGGATCTGACCGGCGTGCAGCTCGATCCTTTCGAGTCCCTTCCGGTCGATGAGATCGGTTCCGGATTCGACAACAGTGGTGATGTGCTCTCCGTCAATCCTCTGTTATTGGAGAAGTATCTCCTGCTTGCCGAAAAGATCACCCGCGAGGCACTTCCTCGTCCCGGCGAACTCAGCTCCGAGGTCGTTCGCTACGAAGGCGATCGATTGGTCGGGTCAGGCAAGGTTCGTCCCCGAGGTTCGAGCTGGTTCTTTTCGTCACGTGGGCGCGTCGACGTCGATCTTGATGTTCCGCTTTCGGGGGATTACCTGATTCGTCTGAGGTGTGCGGCGGATCAGGCCGGTCCGGAAGATGCCCGCTTCGTGGTGCGACATGATTCCAAAGTGGTGGGGCGGTTCGAGGTGGACGCCCCCGACCGACGCCCGGTTGAATTCGAGATTCCGATCTCGCTCGATTCCGGTGTGGCGCGGTGTTCCGTCTCCTTCGTCAACGACTATTTCGCTCCCGAGTCGACCGATCCCTCGGAGCGTGATCGCAATCTTTCACTTGATTGGATCGAGCTGGTCGGGCCGATCCGGGCCGCGTATCCATCTTCGTTCCAGAAACGCATGGCCGCTCTGCACGGCGTGCCCGACTCACCTCGAGCCCTTCGAGCCTGGCTGGGCGAACTTCTCACCTCTGCATGGCGGAGAGACGGACGCCCGGGGGAACTGGATGCACTCATGGCCCTCGCCGGCCAGGAGGAGGGAAGCTGGAATCAGGTCGAAATCGCCCTCACGGCGTTGCTCGTTCATCCCAACTTCCTGTTTCGGATCGAACCAGAGGACTTCGAAGTGGCGCGTTCAGCCACCTCATCGGAGCGACCGCTCACTGGGTTCGAGATCGCCTCTCGACTGTCGTACTTCCTCTGGTCCACGATGCCGGACGCGCAACTGATGACGGCAGCTCGTGACGGAGCTCTCGACACCGCCGCCGGACGTGCGCTCCAGATCGAGCGCATGCTCGAATCGCCGAAAAGCGAGGCACTGTCCAGACACTTCGCCACTCAATGGCTGCAGATCAGGACGCTCGATCAGAAACTTCCCGCCGCCGAGCTCTTCCCCGAGGTCGATCCGGAACTGCTGTCATCGATGGATGCCGAGACCCGACGTTTCTTCGATGAACTCCTGCGGGATGATCTCCCCGTCGACCGCCTGCTCGATGCCGAGTGGAGCTGGCTCGACGAGCGACTGGCCGTGCATTACGGCATCGAAGGTGTCACCGGTGACGCCTTTCGAAAGGTCGTGGTCGACTCACCTTCGAATGGTGCGGGACTGCTGCGTCACGGAAGCGTGCTTCTCGCCACCAGCAATCCCACTCGCACCTCTCCCGTCAAGCGCGGCAAGTGGGTGCTCGAAGCTCTGCTGGATGATGCGCCGCCACCGCCACCTCCGGGGATTTCCGGATTGCCGGAAGACGGAGGGGTCGCACCGGATGCCACGCTGCGCGAACTTCTCGAACGACACCGCGCCGATCCCAACTGTGCCGCCTGCCACATTCGAATGGACGCGCTCGGTTTCGCATTGGAATCCTTCGACGCGGTGGGTCGTCAGCGTCTCGTCGATGGTCTGGGAAGACCGATCGACGATCTCGGGGAACTGCCCGACGGAACGGTGCTCGACGGCGTCTCCGGTATTCGAGATGCCCTGCTGCAAGGTGAGATCCATTCCGAATTCATGCGTTCACTCGCCCGCCATCTCACCACCTACGCCCTCGGCCGTGGACTGGACCCGCGTGACGACGCGGTGATCGACCAGATCACCGTTTCATTCGAGAAAAGACCGACGATCCGGACCCTGGTCCATGAAATCGCGGAGAGTCGCCTTTTCCTGTTTCGCCCCTCCTCGGCAGATGCGATGATGGATCTCAGGAGCACCGAGTGATGCGAAAATCAGGACGACAACTCGATCGACGGACCATGCTTCGTGGCATGGGAACCGCGATGTCCTTGCCCTGGCTCGAGGCCATGGTGCCCGGCGGACTCTCGAAGATCGGTTCGAGCGCACTCGCGGCCTCGACCGCGGCCACGACGCCTCTGCGCACGGCCTTCGTCTTCATCCCCAACGGGGTGGATCCAGAAGTCTGGCATCCCACGGGTGATGGTCGTGACTACCAGCTCTCCTCATCACTCGCTCCTCTGGCTCCTCTGCGCGAGAAGTTCAGCGTTCTTTCGGGCCTCGCTCACCACAATGCCAAGGCTCTCGGTGACGGCCCCGGGGACCATGCACGCTCGGCCGCCTGCTTTCTCACCGGAGCCCACCCGTACAAGACCGCCGGTCGCGACATCGAGGTCGGTGTCTCCGTCGATCAGCTGGCTGCCGACGCGATCGGTGGACGAACGCATCTGCCCTCTCTCGAACTTGGATGTGAACCCGCGCTCCAGTCCGGCAACTGCGACTCCGGATATTCGTGCGCCTACAGCGCCAACATCTCCTGGCGTACCAGTCGGCAACCCAACCTCAAGGAGATCCGGCCGCGCGAGGTCTTCGAACGCCTCTTCGGGTTCGGTCCCGCCGAGGAAAGTGAACGCGCGCGTGCCCGACGCATGCGAACGCGTCGCTCGATACTGGACTTCGTCCGATCCGATGCCCGCCGTCTCGATGCCACCCTGGGGGTCGAGGATCGCCATCGCATGGACGAATATCGCGAGAGCGTCCGGGCGGTCGAAAGACGCATCGAGATGATCGAGCGGGCCACGTTCGATCCCGAGGCCTTTCATTCCATTCGACCCGTGAAGGGCGTGCCCACCGACTACCGCGAACATGTTCGTCTGATGAACGACATGCTCGTCCTCGCCTTCCGTCTCGATCAGACACGGGTCGCGAGTTTCATGCTGGCGAACGAGGGGTCCAATCGGAAGTTTCCCTCGATCGGGGTCTCCGAAGGCCACCATCATCTCTCGCACCACAAGGGGGACCTCGCGATGATCGAGAAGATCCGCGCGATCAACCACTTTCAAAGCGAGATGCTCCTCGACCTTCTTCAAAAGCTCGATTCGGTCGAGGAACGTGGTGGGACGCTCCTGGACAATTCGATGATCCTCTACGGCAGTGCGATCGCGGACGGAAACCGCCACAACCATGACGATCTTCCGTTGATTCTCGCCGGTGGTGGGGGCGGTACGCTCGATCCGGGCCGGCATGTCCGCTACGAATCGGGGACCCCGCTTTCGAACCTCTTCGTCTCGATGCTGCAGCGCATGGGCGTCGAAACCGACCGCTTCGGGGATTCCAACGGTGTCCTGACCGGCATCTGACGGTTCGGCATCGCCTGCGTTATCCTGCAGACATGAAGAACCTCTCATCTATCGTTCTGGCATGTGTGGTCCTCGGTCTCCTCGGCATGCGAGGTCAGGATGCGAAACCCGCCGCACCGGTCACCGATCAGGTCGCACCCCCGTCCGATGCCACCGCACCAGCCGCGACTCGCAGACCGATCTACGGTGAGACCATCCAGCTTTTCAATGGCGAGAATCTCGATGACTGGACGGCGTTCTTCATCGGTGGCGCCACCGATCCTGCCGCTGCGTTCTTCGTCGAAGACGGTCTCCTCAAGAGCAAGGGCATGCCGATCGGATACATCAGGACCAAAAAGAAATTCACGTCCTACCACCTCGCGATCGAGTGGCGTTTCGACGCGCAGAAGGGTGGTGGCAACAGTGGCATTCTGATGCGCATCATCAGTGAAGACAAGGTCTGGCCGCGTTGCATCGAAGCCCAGCTTCATTCCCGCAATGCCGGTGACATCTGGAACATCGAGGACTTTCCGATGAAGACCGACAAGTCGCGACAAAGCGGACGGCGAACCAAGAAGGCCGCCCCCAGCAACGAGAATCCACTCGGTGAATGGAACCGCTACGACATCACCCTTGACGGCGAATATCTCGAATTGAAGGTCAACGGTCTGATTCAGAACGTCGCGACCGGGTGCGAGGTCGTGGCGGGGCCGATCGGTCTTCAATCCGAAGGTGTCTGGATCGAAGTCAGAAAACTCGAATTGAAACCCATCATCGGCCACGAATGATCGAGAGGGTTCCAGTCCCGTGAATCTCGATGTCGAGAACACTTTTTTTCGTCGCGTGATGCTCGTCGTGGGCCCCGCCCTCGCCGGGCTGGTGGCCTGGTCGCTCTTCCTGGCGGGACATTCCTCCGAGATCTGCTGGACGGCGGCGATCACGGTGCTCTGTGCCGCGTGGTGGGTGACCGAGGCGATTCCGATTCCCGCGACGTCCCTGATTCCAATGGCATTGCTGCCATTGACCGGCGTGCTCGACCACAAGGTCGTCGCCAATGCCTACGGCCACTACCTGATCCTGCTGCTCATGGGTGGTTTCATGCTGTCGAAGGCGATGGAGAAATCGGGCGCCCACGAAAAGGTCGCGCTGGTCATCATCCGCGTGGTGGGGGCTGGCAGTCCGCGTCGTCTGATCTTCGGGGTGATGCTCGCCACCGCCCTCATTTCCATGTGGGTCAGCAACACCGCGACCACCCTCGCCATGCTTCCCGTCGCGCTTGCCATTCTTGCGGTCCTCGACGACAAGCGTTTCGCGGTTCCGCTTCTGCTCGGAATCGCTTTCGCGGCGAACATCGGCGGGATCGGAACCCCCATCGGAACGCCTCCGAACATCGCGTTCATGGCCGCATTTGATGAGCTGGTGCTTCCCAACTCGACCGCCGAGAATCCCATCGCGCCGTGGTCCTTCGCGCGTTGGATGACCCTCGGCATTCCCGTGGTGGTGGTCCTTCTCCCGTTGACCTGGTGGTGGCTCACCCGCGGCCTTTCGGGAGGCATTTCAATCGTCCTGCCGGGTCGCACGCCCTGGACCAGTGCGCAGGTCCGGGTGCTGGTGGTCTTCACCATCACCGCCTGTCTCTGGATCTTCCGTTCCACGCCCGGAGGTGGCTGGTCCGCTTTGATCGGCGTGCCCAAGGGCATCGGAGATTCCAGTGTCGCCGCCTTGATGGTGGTGGTCATGTTCATCATTCCCGATGGCCGAGGCGAGAAGCTCCTCGACTGGAAATCAGCGTCCTCCATTCCATGGGGGATCCTCCTGCTCTTCGGAGGCGGCATCGCCCTGGCCCAGGGGTTCAAGACCTCCGGATTGAGTGACTTGCTGGCCAGCCAGCTGATCGATGTGACGCTTCTGCCCGAGTTCGTCATGATTCTGGTGATCTGCCTTGCAGTGACCTTCCTGACGGAAGTCACCAGCAACACCGCGATCACCCTGCTTCTGATGCCGATCATGGCCAGTGCCGCCGTTTCAGCGGGAATCGATCCCGCCAAATTGATGATTCCAGCGGCGATGAGTGCCTCCTGTGCCTTCATGATGCCGGTGGCCACCGCCCCGAATGCCGCTGTCTACGGAACCGGCCGCATTCCCATGCGGCGCATGAATCTCGAGGGCCTGGGCCTGAATGTGATCGGAGCCCTCGTGATTGCCGTCATCTGCACCGTCTTGATCTGACCATTTGGGGTGGTTTGCGATATCACGGGGGTAAAATCTTGGAACTCCGCTTCGCCAGTCGATAGGATGTTCGCCTCAGCATTGATTCTGGAGAGACCCACGTGGACGAAACCAACACATCCTTCATGATGCTCGTCATCCTCGGTACGACCGCAGGTGTCCTTGGCGGCCTTGTCGCCACTTTCTTCGGTTGGGTCCTTTGGAACAGCATCGAAGAAGTCCCCGAAGACGACGATTCATCCGAGAGCGACGCTTCGCAGTCCTCCTGACCCCCGTCGGTCGAGCGCTGCCTGATCCAATCTCACACCTTTCCAACCACATCCAGTGACCACGGCTGCGAACGAGTGTTATCATTCGCCACCACAATTCTTCCGGAGGTCACCATGCGTCTTGCACCATCATTCATCAGCGCTTTTCTCTTCGCATCCATCACTCTGCAATCAGGATCCGCCTTTTCACAAGATGCCGAGCCTGCTTCGAACGAAGCGGTCATCGCCTTGAAGAATGGAGATCGTGTTCAGGGTGAACTCACCGATGACGGCAAGGATGAGATCACCGTGGTCTCTCCGGTCTTCGGAACGGTCACGCTCGATCGCGATCAGATCGACGACATCACGATGCTCTCCGGCTCCGATGAAGAGGCCGAGGCGAAGAAGAAGGCCGCCGCCGCCGCTGATGCCGTCGCTGCCGCCGAAAAGGCCAAGAGTCCCTGGAGCGGGTCGGTCAATCTGGGCCTGACCTACAGCGACAATTCATCGACGAACCTCACGTTGAATCTCGGCGCCTCCGCAAAGCGTGAGACCAAGGAGACCGTTCTGACGATGTCGGCGCAGTACTTCTATTCGGAAGACGAGGAAGAAGTCACCGACAATGATGTGATCGCCAACATCGACCAGACCTGGATCATGTTCGATGAGAACGGCCAGCTTCCCTGGAGCTACTTCGCTCAGGGCACGTACCAGTGGGATCAGTTCGAAAACTGGGAACAACGAGTCAGCCCCTATGCCGGTATCGGGTACGCCCTCGAGCGAACCGAGAACCTCACCGTCGATCTTCGTTTCGGTGGTGGTGGTACCTGGCAGTACGAGGGAAACGATGGCTTCACGACCCAGCTGCTGTTCGAGGTCAACACGAGCTGGACGATCGATGATCGATCCTCCCTCACCGGCGCGGTCAAGTTCGCCCCCAACGTCAGTGACTTTCAGGATTATCTCCTGACGGTGTCAGCGGTCTACAAGACTCAGTTGATGAAGGATTCACCGCTGACCTTCAACGTGTCCTTCCTCAACATCTATGACTCCGATCCCGGCGTCGGTGAAAACGGCAATGACCTGAAGCTCGTCCTCGGTCTGGGATACAACTTCTGAGTCGATTTCATTCGTACTCCGGGCGCCTTCGACTTATCGTGGTGTCATGAACGAAAAGACACGCCGCATCGAACGTCGTCACTTTCTCGCCGCGGCCATTCCGGCTCTGCCGCTCGGTCTTTCCGTCGTTTCGGCGCAGGAATCGTCGGTTGAGATCTCGACGCCTCCCAAACGCGTGCTCAGACTCGCCCACTTCTGCGACGTGCACGTCCAGCCGGAGAAGCGGGCGGCGCAAGGGTTCGCCGCGGCCCTCTCGCATGCGCAGGAGCATCATCATCCCGACGTGATCCTCAACGGCGGTGACCAGGTCATGGACGTCATGTCCGAAGGCCGAGATCGTTCCACCGAACTCTTCGCCCTCTGGAATTCGGTGATGAAGAAGGAATGCTCGCTCCCGGTCATCAACGTCATCGGCAACCATGATGTCTGGGGGTGGGACAAGGACAAGTCCGGTACCACCGGATCCGAATCGGACTACGGCAAGAAGTGGGCGGCCGATGTCTTCGGCATGCCGCGCCCGTATCAGGCGATCGACCGCGCGGGCTGGCGGATCATCGTGCTCGATTCGACGCACCCCGTCGAGGGCGGGCTCTACACCGCACGGCTGGATGATGCGCAGTTCCAGTGGTTGTCCGACACATTGAAGGCGACGCCCAGGGACACACCGGTCATGGTCGCCAGTCACATGCCGATCGTCTCCGCCTGCACGATGTTCGATGGTGAGAACGAGAAGAGCGGCGACTGGGTCATCCCGGGTTCCTGGATGCACATCGATGCGCGAAGAATCAAGGATCTCTTCCACACCCACCCGAACGTCAGACTCTGCGTCTCGGGGCACATCCATCTCGCCGATTCCGTCGAGTATCTGGGTGTCACCTACGCCTGCAACCATGCGGTCTGCGGGTCCTGGTGGGATGGAGACCGTGCGGAATTCCCGCCGGCCTACGCCATCATCGATCTCTTCGACGACGGCTCCGCGACCAACACGCTGGTCGATTACGGCTGGAAGCCCGCGACGACCTGACTCGGTTCATCCGCCCGCGAGGGCATCGTCCACGATCGACTGCGCTTCGGAGAGGATCGTCTCGACGTGCGCTTCATCTCGAAAGCTCTCGGCGTAGATCTTGTAGATGTCTTCGGTTCCACTGGGCCGAGCGGCGAACCAGCCGTGTTCGGTCGTGACCTTCAGGCCGCCGATGGGGGCGTCGTTGCCGGGAGCGGCCACCATCTTCGACGTGATGGTCTCTCCGGCAAGGGTGTCCGCGGCGACATCGTCGGGTGAGAGTTTCTTGAGTCGTGACTTCTCCTCGAACGAGGCGCTTGCATTGATCCGTCGGTAGACCGGCGCGCCGAATTCGTTTTCGAGTTCGTCGTAGTGCTGACCGGGATCCTTGCCGGTGGTCGCGGTGATCTCGGCGGCGAGCAGACACATCACCAGACCGTCCTTGTCCGTGGACCAGGGCCTTCCGTCGAAGCGAAGGAAGGAGGCGCCCGCACTCTCCTCGCCTCCAAAGCACAGAGAACCGTCGAAGAGTCCGCCTGAGAACCACTTGAATCCGACCGGCACCTCCCAGGGCGTTCTTCCCCGACGGGCGAGGACGCGATCGACCATTCCGCTGGTGACGATCGTCTTGCCGACGTCGATTCCGGCGGGCCAGTCGGTGCGGGTTTCGATCAGGTGTCCGATCGCGACCGCCAGATAGTGGTTCGGATTGAGCAGGCCGCGTCCCGGCACGACCACCCCGTGCCGATCGGCGTCGGGGTCGTTTCCAAACGACACGTCGTAGTCGTTCTTGATCGCAAGCATGCCCGCCATGGCGTGGGCACTGGAGCAGTCCATTCTGATCTTGCCGTCACCGTCGACGTGCATGAATCCGAACGTCGGGTCGAGTGCATCGTTGAGGACCGTGAGATCGAGCTGCCAGCGTTCCGCGATCGGGGCCCACAGCGGAAGCGATGCGCCACCGAGCGGGTCGACGCCGATGCGCACGCCGGCGTTTCGGATCGCTTCCATGTCGAGGATCTCACCGAGTCGTTCGATGTATCCATGGTGAAAATCGACTTCATGAACCTTGTCGGAACCGGCGACCTGGGCGGTCATTCGCACCGCGCGATTGTCATCTTCAAGAATCTCGTTCGCACGATGTTCGATCCAGGTGGTCGCGGTGGTGTTCGCGGGTCCACCATCGGTGCCGTTGTACTTGAAGCCGCCATCTTCGGGCGGGTTGTGAGAAGGCGTGATGATGATGCCGTCGGCGTGTCCGTTCTCTCGTGCTGCGTTGTATTCGAGAATCGCATGCGACAGCACCGGAGTCGGCGTGGGTCGTCGGTCCTGCTGGATCTGCACGTCGACATCATTTCCCAGAAGCACTTCAAGCGCGGTCTCGTGCGCGGCTTCTGACAGTGCATGGGTGTCCATCGCCATGAGCAACGGACCGTCGATGTCCTGGGCGCGGCGGAAATCGCAGATCGCCTGCGTGATCGCGAGAATATGCGCTCGGGTGAACGTCGACTTCGCGGGCGTGCCTCGGTGGCCGCTCGTCCCGAAGACCACTCGCTGTGCCGCGATGCTGCAATCCGGTCGCTCAGAGTCATAGGCATTGAGCAGTCGGGGGACGTCAATCAGCATTTCAACGGGGGCCGGGCGTCCGGCGAGTTCATGAATGGCCATGGTGGATATGCTTGTCCTGTGTAAGTGAAGGCTTCGAATTCGGATCCAAGTGGCAGGATACCGTGATGGGTGACCGATTGAGCGAAACGAAACCACAACCCACGGGGAATGAAGCGACTCTTCGGCTCTCGATCGATGGGATGCACTGTTCTTCCTGCGTCGGGCATGTCGAGAAAGCGTTGCAATCAGTCGATGGCGTAGTCGATGCTTCGGTCAGCCTGGCGGACTCGAGCGCTCGTGTCTCTGCCGACGGCGTCTCACCAGACGCACTGGTCGAAGCGGTGGTCTCCGCCGGTTTCGAGGCGGAACCCATCGCCACTCGCCGGTCGCTCGCGCAGGAACGTGCCGCACTGGATGCCCGCATCACCGAACGACTGCATCGCTGGCGTGCGCGCATGATCGTCGGTCTGATCGTCTGGCTCTCGGTCAGCGACGGGATGTTCACCTCGGGCGGGGGCCTGCTTCCCGGCTGGCTCAAGGTCACGCTGATCTCGCTCGCGTTCTTTTATGTCGGTTCGGCGTTCTTCGCCTCCGCCTGGTCGGCGCTGCGTGCGCGTTCCTCGAACATGGACACGCTGGTCTCGATCGGATCCTTGTCGGCGTACTTCTACTCGGTGGTGCTGCTCATCCTGCACCAAAACGGCATCGCCCTCGAGCACCCCGTCTACTTCATGGAGTCGATCGGACTGCTCGCGTTCATCTCGATCGGTCACTATCTCGAGGCGCGCACCACGGCCGCGGCGGGAGGCGCCCTGAGGTCGCTGCTGGAACTTCAGCCCGATGACGTCCTGCGCGTCAACTCCAGACGACGGGGCGGATGGCCGTCGAGTCGGGACGTCCTTGATCGCACCGGGTGATCTGTTCCGCGTTCGGCCCGGCGACCGCATCGCGGTCGACGGACACATCAAAGAAGGTCGCGCCGCCGTCGACGAATCCTCCCTGACTGGGCGAACCGCTTCCGGTCGAGCGTTCAGTCGGTGACGAGGTCGTCGCCGGCAGCGTCGACACCGATGGCGTTCTGGTGGTGGAAGCCTCCACGCACGGAGACGAAACCACGCTCTCGCGCATCATCGAGATCGTCCTCGAGGCGCAATCATCGAAGACCAGGATGCAGCGACTGGCCGACCGGATCGCCTCGGTCTTCGTGCCGATCGTCCTGATGATCTCCGCCCTGACCTTTCTCGGGTGGTGGACGTTCGGTGGGGAGGACTCGTTGGTCCACGCGATCGTCTACTCCGTCACGGTGCTCGTCATCGCCTGTCCCTGTGCATTGGGTCTGGCCACGCCCACCGCGGTGATGGCGGGTTCGGGCGCGGCCAGTCTGCAGGGCATCCTCATTCGCTCCTCCGCCGCCCTCGAACGGGCCGCCGTGGTCGAACGGGTCTGCTTCGACAAGACCGGCACCCTGACCGAAGGTCGTCCCGTGGTGAAGGACTGTGATGACGACCTCCTTCGTGAGGCCGCGTCGCTGGCAGTCGGATCCAACCATCCCTTGTCGGTCGCGATCGTCGAGGGGGCTCGAGAGCGTGGACTCTCCTTCGCGGCGGCTCATGATCTCAGCGAACAGGCCGGGGTCGGACTTCGAGGCACGATCGAAGGCCGCGCCGCCGAGCTCTGTTCAGCGGCCAGTGCCACCTCGCGCGGCGTCGTCGACCCCGCGCGCATTCCCGAGGGATTGACCGCATCGGTGTTGATCGTCGATGACCAGGTGCGTGGCGTCATCGTCTTCGAGGATCGAATCCGAGACGAGGCGGCGGCGGTCATCGCCGCGCTTCGCACCGACGGTCGGCGGATCTCCCTGCTCACCGGTGACCGGCGTGGTGTGGCGGAGTCCGTGGCGGCTTCGGTCGGAATCGATTCGAAGGATGTCCATGCCGAACTGACGCCGGAAGGCAAGCTGCAGTTCGTCGCCGAAAGTGAAGAGACCATCGCGATGGTGGGGGACGGCATCAACGACGCCGCCGCACTCTCGGAGGCCGCGGTCCGCGGTGGCGTCGGCATCGCCATCGGTGCGGGGACCAACGTCGCGATCGAGTCGGCCGACATCGTCCTTCCCGGCGAGAGAGTGGAAGCGGTTCTCGAGGCGCTGCGCATCGCGCGGTCGACGCGGCGCGCGATTCGTCAGAATCTCTCGCTCTCGTTCTTCTACAACTCGTGCGCCATACCCGTCGCCGCACTCGGGTTGCTGGGTGATTCCGGTCCGCTCATCGCCGGAATCGCGATGGGACTGAGCAGCGTCTCGGTCGTCGCCAATTCACTTCGCCTGCGAGTGTCTCTGCGATCCCGTTGAACCTCCCAGCGTGAACCCGATTTGTTATCGGCCGTCCAATCGATTCATGAAATCGACAATCCCTACAGAGCAACCCTCTTCGTGGCTTGGTCGGCTCGTGTGACACACTTGTGAATCGTTTCAATGCAGTCATCGCTTCATGCTCCGATTCGACGGACAGCTCACTTCGAGAGGTTTGTTTGTCGGGACTGGCTTCAAGCGTTTTTCACACGAGCCATTCAAAGATTCCAAGGAAAATTCACGGATGAATTTCTTTCAATTTGATGAGCACACCCCGACTCTCCATCTCAAGTCTTTCCGGAAGAAAACACTCAGGCTCATCGATCATGTCGATCGAAAAGCACGACATGGCTGGCGTGATCCTTTTTTTCGCTTCGAGAGGGATCTGTACGATCTCCAACTGAAAGAAATCGACGACCTCCTTGAAAGCAGGGGGGTCTCTTCCTAGACAGGTGCGCACCGCCCGGTTCCGACCACTCGGTGTGGGCGAGGTCCTCGCTTTTTTCAGTCTTGAAAAAAACAGGCGATCTTT
>CASICI010000031.1 GCA_949373145.1 uncultured Phycisphaerales bacterium | reverse complement strand
ACTCGCCCTTCTCGGGCTGGGTGGCCTCAGCACCCGACGACGACGTCGCTGATCGCACAAATCTCCGTGTTCAACGCGCCCTTGTCCGGATCAAATGATCCGGACAGGGGCGTTTTTCGAGGGAAACGAGTCTGTCAGCCGCATATTATTTCGCCCCCAGAATTCACCACGTTCATCCCTACTCTCACCTCGGAGTCATGCTTTGTCCGCCAGTCACAGGATTCTGAACCGCACGTTCATGATCGTGCTCTGGATCATCCCCGGCGCGGCGATCCTCGCGTTTCTGATCTTCGTGACTCCGTTGGTTCCCGTGACCTGTGCCGTCTACGCGGCGGGTCCGAGCGCGCCCGTCTTTCATCTGGCCATGACCAATGACGGGGCCCGCTACAAGGATCTTCAGCAGCCACTCCAGATCAGTCCCACCGAGTCGATGGCCTGGTGGCAGCGGGGCGGCAGTGACTTCGGCGAACCCTTCTACGAGTTCAAGGACAGGACCGTGACGCATCTGATCTCTCCCGGAGACTGGTTCACCATCTTTCGCAGGCGGTGACCATGGCGAGCTGCTCGCTCCACGACGTGGTCCGGGATTCTTTCCAGCGTTTCATTCGAGGGAGATGTCTTTGCCAGCGCGATCAACCAGTTGGACCTTCAGCCTATCGGATGAGTCTATGGAGAGCTCCACATGATAGGGACTGAAAGAGCTTCCTCCCATTTCTATAGGTGAAAAGGTCCCCCCCTCCCCCAGACATCCATTCATCATAATTGCGAATCCGATGAAAAAGCAGCCACCAAGAATCGATGGTCCAGAACCATCCTGCTTCTCTTTAAGTCTCTTTTCGATCGTCTCAAGTCTCTCTTCGGTGGTCGCCATGGTTTGTCTTCCCGTTCATGTGTGCGTTTTTGAACATGTCGTTTCGTTTCTCGGGCTGTTCACCGCCCCGTCTTCTTCATTTGATCAAAAGGGACATCTTCATCAAGGCATCTTTCGAAAAAATCGACTTCTGAACTTCGGACCCCGCGAAGGAGGCTCTTCTACGACATGCTGTAGAGGAAGCCATCAGCACGTCGACATGTCTTGAATCCAGCGATGCCCCTCGACACGGAAAAAGCTTCCTTCACCGGAACCTCGTCCCCTCCGAGGTCGAGGACGGTGGAGACCCCGCCCGCTTTGGACACTCGCTTGCGGGGGACCGGTCTTCCGTCCATGAACTCGAACAGGACGTGCTCGCCGGTGTAGCGAAACTTGGTTCCCTGCGCGGACACGAGGTCGACACGAACGCCTCGCAGAGACTTCACATGCGCCCGCCACCGAGCCTTGCGCTGGTTCCTCCAGTGCTGGAGTTCTTCCGCGCTCATCCTTCTGAAGTCTTCTGCTGACAGCTCTTCGGACATTGGTCGGCCTTCCCTGGTGCGATCATACCTTGGCATGATCGACTTCTTTTCACGCCATTCCGCCGCAGCCCCCTGATTCATGATGAAAAGCTCATAGGGTATACTTCGCAGCATGCCAATACCCTTTAAGAATCATTCGGACATATCTGAAGAACACAAAGATGGGGCACGCCCAGCGTTTTTGGCGCTACAAGAGAAGAACCGAGTCCGAATCCATTCGCTTTCTGCAATCGCTTGAACTCACGGGGGGCATCCGTGCTGGACACCGGAGCCAACCGCGGTATCTACTGTTAATTCATGTCCAGATGTGTCGGGAAAAATGGCACCGTGACAGCATTCGAGCCACAGCCTGAATGCATCGTGACGATCAAGCGAGTCATGAAGATGTTCAAACTGAAGAACGTGGCGCTACGTAACTTCGGACTTTCCGACAGGAATACAACGGCTCCTCTCTACAGAGGCAAGCCAGAACACGGAAGCGCCTCACTGCAGTTCTATCCAAGTGAGCATGCGTCAGGCCAGGAGATCAAGACTTCGATCGTGACGCTTGATTCGATTTCTGAAACTCTGCCGCGTCCGATCAGTTTCATCAAATGCGACATTGAAGGTCATGAACTCGAGATGCTCAAGGGCGCCACGGAGACCTTGACCAAGGACAAGCCGGTCATGTTGATTGAAATCCATGAAGAACAGATGCCGGAAGTGACCGCCCTGCTTTCATCGTTGGGATACTCCGGATCATTCCATGTCGGAAGAAACGTCTATCCTGCGAGCGACTACGACACAATGCCTCGGATCAAGGGCCGTCGACATCGCAACTACATTTTCAAGGCAAAGTGACCACTCAGGAAACAGAGTGCCAACAAGTCACCGACATGGATGCATGGCCATCGAGAGACTGATCACACTCAATTATCCCCAGGGGCTTCACTCCTCGATCATCCCCGCCACCCCCCCCAGCATCGCCAGGGTGACGATCGAGACGGTGATCAGGGTTGAAATGCCTTGGAACACCGCCAGAAAGAGCCCGATCTTGATCAGCTTCTCGGAGAGTGCGTTCGAACGCTTCAGCGCATTCAGAATCTTTTCATCGGTTTCGAACTGAGGCATCCCCGCGGCACTGAGGCCCTGGTTTCGAGCGTCTTCTGTCATGACGGTCTTTCCTTGAAATGCCCGGGCATGGCATCCACCCCCGAGATGGTCACCTGCGGCCCGGCGTCTTCTTTCCTCCAGCCTATTGGTTGGAGCATTCAGTGAAAGTGTTTTTCTGAAAACGAGTTCGCTGCTCGACCGCCAATGAGTCAGCCCTGCACGAACGTCGGACGTCTCCCTGTCCGACGACCGCAACCTCGTCATGCCTCGCCCCGCCGTCACCGACACCGTGATCCTAGACATGCTCACCCTGCCCGTCGTCGACATCAACTCGCTCGTCGCGTGGTCTGGTCGCTCCATCGCTGAGATCCGAGCTCTCCAGGCCGCAGGGGATTGAGTAGTTCACCCGGCGGTCAGGTTGAGGTTTCCAAGATCGAAATACGGGTAGGTCGGTTGCGGATCACAGCTCACGCCGTCGCCCCATTGGGAGAGCAGGGGCTCTAGGTCGATTCCATCGACACGACGATCACCGTTGACATCGGATCGACAGACATAGCCTTCGCCGCCGTGGGCCGCAGGGAGTTCCATCCAAGCAGAGGTTGCTGAGCAGCCCAGCATTGAAAACGGGATGAGCAGATCTTGAAAAACTTCAGTGGAGTGGAGCAATGTCAGCGTTGAGCCAACGAGTTCCAGACTCTTTGCACTTTTTCCGTCTCTCCGCGAGGCCAACCAAATCCTGCGCCACCAAAAATACCAAGTTCACCCTCGTTGAGGAGCCTGAGTCGTTCGCACTCTTTTCTTCGAGGTCTCTGTCATGTTGTTCTTCTTGGATCACATCAACAGTGGTGGCAGGATTTTTGGCAGGCCCATCATTTGCGCAGGACCTCAGAACATTTGGAAGCACGAATATGACAAAAAGTATCACCCATACATTCCGGAGTTTCCATCCACCTCCAATTCTCTTTTTCAATTGGTCTTGATTCATGGGATCTTCAGTATTCGGGAGTATTGGAGGCATCTGGGTCATGTCGTTCTCCTTCGGCAATCACAGTACAACATCCCTAGGCAACTATAGATCCAAGGCAGTGTTTCCAAGAATAAAGTGGACTATGGATCAGCTTTGACTGATTCAATTCAGCAAGCCAAGCGGGCAGTCACTCGGTGGCATGGGGTTGCGAGGGGCGTCTCCCCAGCTGGCGAGGAGTGTCGCGAGGTCTTCACCATCGACCACCTCATCGAAGGTAATGTCGGCAGCGGCGTTGAGACCCTCTGTTGGTGAGGAGATGATCCCCCAATCTGAACAGTACTCGGGTGTGCGACAGCCATTTGTGCCTACATCAACGGACCTAGCTTCAACCGTGCCGTCAGACCAAGCACGATAGAACGTGTTTACACCGTTAGATGAGTAGTGATAAGAGGTTGCTCCGTACCAAACAATCGTCGGCTCACCCTCGTCCTGCACGGCAGCGGCAACCGCTGGCGTGTACGCCATCGCGCTCGGTGCCTTCACGAAGTTTCCAAGTCCAATCATCATCAAGCCAATGCCGCACAGTGCGATGGCGCCTGCGAGTCCTGCGTTCTTCATCGTTCATCTCCAGAGAGTGTGTTGTTCAAGTACCTCACTGAAGTTAGCAGTTGCGAGGAAAAGTAAGAAGGAAATTACTGCGTGCACACGCCATGGGCCCTCGCAAGCGCATTTCCAGAAAACAGAAACTGGCAACGCGCTTTGAAAACACAAGAAGCCCTGGCTTGGTGTTAATCTCAAACACGTGGAAGATGACACAAGATAAATTGAAGTAAAGGAATGGACACATGTCAGTCAAGATCATTCAAAAGCACTGCAAGACATGTGATCGCAAGGTCGCAGCGCAGAGAAATAATATTGGAGTAGTTGGGGGACTTCTTTATTTTGTCATTGGATGGCTCACTTGTGGCCTCGTCTGGCTCGCTGGCCTAATCCACTTGGCAGCCACGGTCTTGACGGACTTTCGTTGCCCGACCTGCGGTAAAAAATGCGGAGGCGATCCATGGGACACGATTGGACTACTTCTGATTGCTCTCATGTGCCTGATGGTTTTGGGCTTGATGGTCGTCGCAGTATTCTGGGTACTTTAAATGATGAACCACCGACAACTAAAAGAGAACAACATGATCAGCACTGAAGACCGTCTTGAACTGGTAGAGAAATCGCTGGCGAAGCAGAAGAGAGCGACGTTGATCTTGGGGTGCTTCCTCGTGGCGGCGATTAGCTGGGGTGGAGCTGTCGAAGCGAAGCGAGCGGAGATGATGAGCATCCAGAGTTGGCCGTCCTATGACAAATTGAAGGTGGCTCCCATAGAGATAACAGCGGGAACAGATGCTCTAGGCCGATCCTCTCCACTGCTCATTAGGGTTGTAGATAAGTCTGGGGCTGACGTTGATTTCAAGTGAACCCCAAAGAGAAACAAACCAAGGAGAACAACATGACAGGTCAACCGCCACCACCGAAGTCCGCTTCACAGCAGCGTCTTGATGAACTCGTAACACTGAACAGCAAGCTGGTCGAGCAGAACGATGAGCTGCTTAAGTTAGCGACACCGAAGCGAGGTAAATTCGATGGGCTCAAACTGATAGCTGTCATCATTGGAATTATCGTGGTTGGTCTCACTTGCCTCGACACTTTTACCATTGGCAATCAAGGGCAGAGTGCGATACAGGAAACGCAGGTAATGACCCAAATGATCTTTGGCCTAGTTCTTGGCTTCGGACTTATTGTTTCAGGAAAATGTTAAGGAGATGGACATGACACAGAGAACCGTATCTGGCGAGGCTTGGGCCTTGCCGCCGTCGCAGGCCTTTGCATTGCAGCAACATCACAGAAGGCAGGCCCGAACCCTGTGAGTCTCACGATTGGGACTTACACGTCGCCGAGGGGGGAAGGAAAGGAACACTCTCTTCATGGTCGCCGATGACAGGTCTCTTTGGTTCCAATACGCAGACGCAAGAATACCGGGCAAGTGGCTACCGATAAACGCAAACGGGGCGTTCTTTGTTTCTGCCCCCACCGAAAAGTAAACTTTGAGGTAACGAGTCCGCCCGTCCAGCCCAACCACCAGCAAGGAGAAGTGACATGAAGAAATGGATCATCATCGTGGCAGCCGTGTGGATCTCCGTTGGCGTGGGTCTCGTGGCTTTCGTCGTCAACTCGTACGTGACGGAATACCGGGAGCAGGCCCGCCAGGATGAGGCGCAGGCCCTATGACAAGGCATTCCGTGATCACATGCTCAAGTGGAACGCGGCGCAATGGGCTGAATATGAGAAGTCAGGGAAGGACCCAAACTTCGTGATGGATATAGGTGCCGAAGAACGTAGGTATCACGAGGAGAATGGTGGGAGCAGTTCCCTGACGTTTGACTGGAGACCTTCCTCAAAGTGGGACTCCTAGAAGTCTGGCAAAAATGAGGGGTGGGTTCGCCTCTCTGGCTGGAAAGAGAATCGGGTTGCCGCGCTCACGCGAACAGAAGGTTGCGCGTTTCCATAAAAACGACACCTCGAAATCCTTGTTCAAGTGTTCCGCCACCAGCGAGACCATCATGATCGATCTGTTTCTCAAAAAAACAGGCTCCAAGACGTGAGTCTCAGAGCCTGTGGAACTCCGTTCGGAGTTCGATCAGTCATCTCAATGGGCGATATAGGACTCGAACCTACGACCTCTGCCATGTGACGGCAGCGCTCTAGCCAGCTGAGCTAATCGCCCTGCAACTGGAAGAAACAGTATACAGGGTTCCTTGGAAAGGTCGATGCTTTCATCCATGTCCTCGACGCCCTCCGCGACACAACCCGCCATGACTGCGCTGGATCGCGCCCTTCGTCCCGAAGTTCTGATCGCGGTGATGCTGGGTGGTGCCTTTGGTGCGCTGCTTCGCGAGCTGTTTGCCTTCTGGTTCACCGGGGGCTCGTCGACAGCCTTTCCGCTCGGCATTCTTCTGGCGAATCTCGGGGGCGCGTTTCTGCTCGGTCTCTTCGCGACCTGGATCGACGGGGTGATCCATCATCATGTGTTCCGACCGTTCTGGGAAGCGGGCTTCGTCCGCAGTTTCACCACGCTCTCGACCTTCTCGCTGCAGAGCATCGTCCTGATCGAAGCGGGTGCCTGGGGGACGTTCATTCCCTACGTCGTCATCTCGGTGGTGGGTGGTCTCATTCTGATCTGGTGTGGCGAACGTCTTGGTGCGTTCTTCGTCGCGCGTAGCGGGGGCTCGGTCGACGTCGATCGGCAGACGCGGGTGGAGGAGGAACTCTGATGGGCTCGCTCGCTCCGACGACCTGGTTCGCGATGGTGCTCCTCGGTGGGGCGGGCGGCTGTCTGATCCGGCACCTTCTCTATGTTCTGATCGAGCGCAGGACCCACGCCACGTTTCCCATCGCGACGGTACTCGTGAACCTCACCGGTTCGTTCGTGATCGGAATTCTCTACGGAGCGCATCAGGCGCATCTGCTGGGTGACGTTGCGAACGTGCTTCTGGTGGGTGGTGCGTGCGGTGCCTACACCACGTTCTCCAGTTTCTGTTCCGACGTGCTTCGACTGGTTCGGGCCGGTCGACATCGAGCCGCGTGGGTCGTGTTTCTGCTGACGATTCCGGGCTGCATCGTGCTGGCTGGTGCGGGCCTGGGGTTGGCGCGGCTCTTCTTCGGGTGATGAGGACGCCATGAAAGCGCGTTCAGCCGTTCTGCGTCTCTTCGGGGCGCTTCGGGACGATCTGTTCACGCACCAGGGCCGCGAGACGGCGAATGGAACGTTCGCGATCGTTCCCCTGAGGCGGACTCGTGCCGACACCGCTCCATGACGGATGAGATCGTGCGCTTTTCAGAGCCTTGATGACCTGATCGAGCACCGACTTCTCGAGCGCGACCGCCTCGGGACGCACTTTCTTCTCGTCCGCATGGCCTCGTCTGAGAATCGCGCGCGCGAGATCGACCGAACGACTCATCAGCAGTTTCAGAGTGAGGTCGCCGGCATGCAGATCGTTCGCCCCGCGAAGGCGTCGATAGAGACGCCTGGTCTGCGTCGCGCTCGAACCGAACGTTCCGCCGATCAAGGCGCCGAGTGCCGACGCCGCGCCCAGGCTCATACCACCCAGAACGAGGTCGATGGCCGCGCCGCTCGCCGCGCCACCCGCCGCACCGGCGACGGCTCCGAAGCCCGCCTGTCTGATCGCGTCTTTCGAGAAGAGATCGATCCCCAGTCGTCCGTCCGTGCATTCGAGGAGTGCGGTCTCCGCGTCTTCGGTCTTGAATTCGAAGGCGGCGAGGATGCTGTGGAAGGTGAGTCGTTCGTGTTCTCGAAGGGCGGCCTGAAGCGCCTGCTCCGATTCCCTTTTTCTTTCAGCGCGCAGTGCGTCGTCGTCCGCGGGGACGGGGGCGACCGGTTGCAGATAGGCGGCGGCATCCACCAGAAGTTCCGCGATCGCACGCGATGCACGGTCGATCGATTTTCGTCTTCGCGCGCGAAGATTCTTGATCAATGCGTCGATGTCGTCTCTGAAATCATCGGCAAGGACGCGCATCGCTTCGAAGAGTCGTTGCTCGTCCCGGGATTCGTAGATCACGGTGTCGAAACTCGCCGTGGCGTGCAGGCCCAGGCGAGCCAGCGCGTCCCGCCATTCATCGACCCTGGCTTCGGCGTCGGAGACGAAGTTCAGCACGGGAAGGACCGGCTTGCCGCATCGGTTGAGAAGTTCGATCTCATCGCTGTGTCTCGGCAGGACCCGGTCGCGCGCGTCGACCACGTACAGAACCAGATCCGCGGTGCGTGCCTGACGAAGCGCCTTCGATTCGTTCTTGAAGAGGTTTCTCGATTCCTCGGTGCCAAGGAAGCGTTCGATCAGGGAGGGTCCGTCGTCTCGCCGGTCGGTCCGCAGGCCGTCTATGAACTCGAGCAGTCCGATCGGATCCTCGAGTCCCGGTGTGTCCCGGAAGTCGGCACGCGGAGTGTCGTTCGCGAACAGCTTGACCGAAGCCACCTCGACGGTGGTGCCGGGGCTCGGAGACACCGCACCGAACGCGGCATCTCGTGCGATGGTTCTCATGAGCGAGGTCTTGCCGGCGTTGGTGTGTCCGACCACGCCGACTCGAAAGAGGGTGCTCTCCTGTGGCGAATCCGTCATCGTCCACCTCGCTCTTCAAGGACGTGCGAGAGTCTGGTACGCCAGATTCCCAGTTGCACGCCGACATCGTTGGTCAGTGTCAGTGATGGCGGCTCTTCCAGAAAGGTCTGTTCGAGTGTTTCCTGAATCGCACGTTCGCCTCGCCCCTGCATCGCGAGCAGAATCGCGTGCATGGCCGCGGCAGCGATGACCTCTCCACGAATGGAGGCCACCGTCTTCTGGTCCATTTCGGTGTCTTCTGCAGAGTTCGTCTTGAGCAGTCCCAGCACGCCTCCTGAAAACGCACCAGTCGCAAGCCAGGCTGGAAGTGCTCCAAGTACGACGGGTGCGATCGATCCTGCCGTGACCAGGCAGGCCAGGGTGCCCACCGTCGCACCGACGGCACACCATCTCGCGGAGTCTCTCAAGTCAGTCGGAAGGAATGCCTTCATTCGATTCGCCGCCTGATCGAGTGCGGCCATCGGATCGGCGGCGATGGTGGTCAGGTCCGGAATACCCACGAGTCGATCTTCCGAGTCGGCTCCGGCACACGATGCGACCGCGCGTTGCAAGGCGAGCAGTTCCTTCTGGTTGGGCGCTCCATGCCAGTTTCTGGCATGGACGGCGATCTCGGCGAAGGCGGCATCAAGCGTGACCATTCGTCCCTGATCTTCAGGAAGTTCGGGCCTCCCTTTGCCGGTCACGATCTCCGCCAGTCGGGCACGTGTCTCAGCCGTGAGGTGGTCCAGATCGAGTTCGACCGCTTCTCCGTTCATCTCCGGTCCATCGATGATCGCGCGCCAGTCGGTGACTCTTTGCGCCAACGCGCCCGCATCCACTCGATTTCTGAAGCGCTCGCCACCGGTCAGGACCATCTTCAGCATGGCGCCATCGGAGGCAGCGTGCAGCCTTTGCACGATTCGCGACATTCCGTTGTCCGGAGTGGTCACCAGATTCACCACCACGACCAGGCGTGTTGGTGCCGTTTCCGCGACTTCGATTCGACGAATGCAGGCATTGCGATCTTCACGACTGGAGAGAATGCCGAGATCGATGATCGTGGCACCACATGGTGGGGGCCACCCACAGCTCGGAGGTTCCAGTTCGAGGCCCAGGAGCGCGGAACCGCTGCTGCGCCGAAGTGTCGACCCCGTCGCTTCACGACCGAGCTTCGTGGTCAGGGGTTCGTCCAGGACGACCTCGACTTCGACCGCCGAGCGTGCGCCCCAACGCATCAGTGGTGCGAAGCCCGCACTGCCAGTGTCAGGCCGCCATCGTCGGGTCGCCCGTTTCCACAGGATGAAACAGAACGTGAACAGGATCAGTCTTGGTGCGAGGCCATAGACCACGACGCTGCCGACCAGCAGGCCACTGAAGTCCTTTCGGTCGGCTGTCGCGGAAGGGTCTTTTTCAGCGGGTTCATTCGTGGTCGCGCCGATTCGGGCCGCCGCGAAGCGTTCTTCCGATGGCACGGGAAAACCCACGGCCTCGGGCGCGATGGCGACGAGGCGTCCCGCCTCCTTGAATGCGGAGTCGGTTCCGATCGTGGTCTCCCACCCGAAATCGAATCGTTGCACGGACAGGATGACCAGCAGGGCGACCAGCAGTCCGAGATTGAAGACCGTCCATCCCAGATGGGTGATCGATGAGAGTGCCCAGCGGGTTCTGGTTCCTCCGAAGTCGACGTGCATCACCGCGGCCGCCGCGGCTTCGACGCGTCGCCGTCGAGTGGCCCGATTCTTGCTTCCAGTGGGTGTGAAGGCTCTGGCGATCGCTCCAATCGCGGAGATCATCAGGCTCCCTCCGGAGAATCGACGAAGAAGAGCACCTCCCGGAATCGCGATGATCAACCAGACCACGAGCAGAATGGTCTGTATGCCAAGGACCACGCCGAGCAACCAGAAGATGTTGACCGCTCCGGAGTCACCGGCTTCCAGGCT
The DNA here is from genome assembly GCA_949373145.1 of uncultured Phycisphaerales bacterium. Classification (GTDB taxonomy): domain Bacteria; phylum Planctomycetota; class Phycisphaerae; order Phycisphaerales; family SM1A02; genus UBA8087. The sequence continues at coordinate 33,571 of CASICI010000031.1, read as the reverse complement.
GGCCGCTGCGGCAAGTCCGCCACTCGCACTGAACACCACCATCAAGATGATGATGAGCGCGGTTTCCCAGCCCCGAATTCCCTTGATCGTCTTGCGAAGTGAAGCACCCGACTCCTGGGCCGCGGAGACCGAGTCCAATCGTGCTTCAAGTGTCTTCGTCGATTCGGAGGGATGATGCCTCTTGATGTCGATCGCATCGCCACTGCTTTGAATGAGATTCGCCAGCGCGTACGAAAGAAGACCCGGCGGACGCGGGTTTCGTGGCGTGCTCTCTTCAATGGTCTCGGTTGTCTGCGTCATGTCATCCCTCCCGACAGAGGGCGTGTTCTGCACGGAATCGATGCGAGCCTGCTGGTGTCCACCCGAAGGGTCTTATCCTCAGGCGTCTTTCGCGGTGTTTTCCTGCTCGTACATCGCGGAAGTCGTGTTGCTGGGTGAATCGTTCTTGAGTTCCGGGGCTCGTTTCTGGTTTCGGTTCGACTCGTCGTCGATTTCGTCCTCGATTCCCTTGATGCCCTTCTTGAATTCCACAATCGATTTTCCGACGGATCGTCCGACCTCCGGAAGTCTTCTTCCGAAGACGAGAAGTCCGATGACCACCAGTGCCATCCATTCCCATCCACTGGGCATACCGAAGGCAAGGAGGTACTGAGAGAGTTGGTCGGTGGTTGAAATCATCGTTGATAGGCCCTTGCAGGGGTGCATTGATCTGGCTCGCTCGGCTCGTCTGCTCGAGGACGCCTACAAAGAGTATTGTAACGAGGAACCGCAATTGGTCACTCTTTCGCTGGGAATCTATCGATCCGGGCTGTTCCTTGCAGAACCTTGGCCCAGACGGCCGATTATTCGGACGACGGGCGATTTTCTCCGGCGGTTCGGAGCGAGGCGACTCGTGAAAGGTGCAGATCATGATGCTTCGAATGTCAAGGTTCCTCCCCATTCTTGGGTTTTCAGTGCTCCTCTTTTCCGTTTCGGGGTGCTCCAGCCCCACGAAGTCGGCCAAGCCGACCTACCACCGGCAGCTGAATCCGGGTGAGCATGCCCTCCGAAAAGTCGATCCCTCCACGGTGCGCTCGCATCTGGTGACGGCATTCGATGATCGTGAGTCCGGTCTTTCGAAGGCACTGGACCAAAGTACCGTCTGGTACGCCGCGCCCTCCAGCCAGACTCGATTTCCGTTTCAGACCCAGGATGGCGCCATCAGTCATGATCAGGCCCGAAAGAGTGTCGTCGCTCTGAAAGAGTCGCTCACGTCCAGCGTCAACGGGGAACGGTTCGCACAATCGGTCCTGGCTCGTTTCGACGTCTATCAGACCGTCGGCTGGGACTCGCAGGGGACGGTTCTCTTCACCGGGTACTACGCACCGATCTTCGAGGGCAGCCCCGTCCGTACCGAACGATTCGATCACCCCATCCACCAGCGACCCGAGTGGCTTTTGACGTGTCCCAAGGGTGTCCCGTTCGGCCGCAGACTCGACAACGGACGCATCGTCGATTCACCCGAGCGTCATGAGATCGAATCGAGCGGCATGCTCGAGGGAACCGAACTCTGCTGGCTCGACACCAAGCTCGACGCCTACATCTGTCAGGTGAACGGCTCGGCCTGCATTCGGTACCCGGATGGAAGTCTGAATCACGTTGGGTACGCCGGAAAGACGGAGCATCCCTACACCGGTCTCGGAGCCTCGATGCTTGAAGCCGGCATCATGACCAAGGATGGCCTGAGCCTCGATGCCATTCAGGCCCACAACGAACATGATCCCGAGACCATCAATCGGATGATCGCCCGAAACAAGAACTTCGTCTTCTTCCAGCACTACTCGGGTGATACCTGGCCCGCCGGGTCGTTGGGCGTTCCCGTCACCGACAGGGCCTCTATCGCCACCGACAAGTCGGTCTACCCGCCCGGTGCGGTGGCTCTGGTCAACACCGACGTGGTCGACGGTCGTGGTGGCAAGCGTCCCTTCGTGCGACTGGTCTGTGATCAGGACACCGGAGGTGCGATCGTCGCTCCCGGACGGTGTGATCTGTTCATGGGAATCGGGCCTGAAGCCCGGACGCTCGCTGGTGGTCAGTACGCGGAAGGCACCATGTACTACTTCTTCCTCAAGCCACAGATCGTGGCCTCCTACGAAGAGTAGTGGTGTCGCTCGGAGTCGATCCGGGTGTGGGTCAAGGTGCGCAGCTGACGGTGGCTTCGGTCATGGAATGCGCCTCACTCGTTCATTGGTGACCAGGGGTTCCGCATACGGTCCCTGTTCCGTTCTGTAATAGAGCTCGGAATAGCTTGAAGGCCAACTTCTTCGTCTGGCTCGGAATCCCAATGACTCCGGTGACATGTCCTCCAGAATCCTGCATTCCTGGATCCACTTGCGTTCATCCAGGGTGAGTCTGGTCTCACCGATCGCGGATCCGAAGAAGAGACCCACCGTGAGCCAGAGCACGAAATTGAGGATGGTTCTCCTCTTCAGTCGCCATCCTTCCGGAGCGCCGTGCTGACGGCCGCATTCCGCGCAGAAGCCAGTGGCGGCGTGTGGTGCTCTTGGATGTGCGCACCTTGCGCAGAGTCCCCGCTTGAAGCGTCTTCCCGGAATCACATGCTCGAAGATCCCGATGTGAAGGTCGACCATCGGCATCAGCCACACCACGAAGATTCCAAGCACCAGTACCGCACCCGCGGATTTGATGAACGTGTTGAATTCAAATCCGAAGGTGCCGAACAGCGGTCTGATCAGGGAATACGCGGCGAACGAAAAGCCGGTGATCGTGAGAATGAAAAGTGATCTGAAGAGCACCATCGACCACGTCGGCGCCTTGATCGGATGCCTCTCCGGGCTCGTCACTTCTTGATGTCCAGGGAGATTCCGTAGTCATCCCAGCGCTCGGAGACCTTGCTTCGAGTGTCCTCGTCCATTCCGAGATAGGGAGCGAAGTCCCGTATCGCGGCGCCGCTGGGTCGTCTTCCGGGGCGCTTGGTGGTCGCGTCGAATGCGATTCTTCGTCCACCACTGGAGCCATCGAACATGATGTCGTTCCCCGGGTCGCTGCATGACATCCAGTTGAAGAGCACCCGGTCGAAATCGTCGGGATCGATGTCTTCATCCACGATCAGGATGAAGTCCGCGGCACTTGATTCGACGCCCGCCGCCGACCACGCCTGTTGCGCCTTGGAGCGTATCGTCTCGCCATCGGAGAATGCGGGCATGGCGATCACGAGCATTCGTTTCACGCCCCAGTCCGGGAAGACATGGTTGACGTCGAGTGCTTTCGAGATCTCCATGACAGCCTCGGCATGTCTTTCATCGGAGTCGATTCTCGGTGGGTCCAGGGTCTTGCCGGCGATGCCGTCTCCGTCGATCTTTCGGGTGGCATCGAAACCGATCTTCGTACCGGAACCCAGTTGAGGAGCGGCCTGATCGAGAATGTCCAGTGGACCGTTCACGATCTCGACGTCTCGTCTGAAGTCGCAGTTTCGCATCATCGTCGCGAACAGCGCCTTCTCTTCATGGATCGGGGCATCGTCATCGGCGACGATGATCATCTTGGTCCATGCCATCTGGCCTGCGCCCCAGATCGAGTGCATGACTCTGCGCCCTTGCAGTCCATAGGCCTTCTCGATCGCGATGGCGGCACAGTTGTGGAAGCAGCCGAACATCGGAAGGTGGTAGTCGGTGATGTCGTGCACGATCGTCTTGAGCAACGGCAGAAAGACCCGTTCGGTCGCCTTGCCCAGGTAGTAATCCTCCATGGGAGGGGGGCCCACGATGGTGGTGGGGTAGACCGCATTGCTTCGGTGCGTGATCGCGGTCACTTCCACGATCGGATATCGATCCGGAAGCGAATAGAAGCCGGTGTGATCACCGAACGGACCTTCGAAGACGGCGCCCGGGCCCAGTGGTTCATCGGTATGTCGTGGGTCCCAGCCGATCGGGCCGCATTCGGTGGAGACCCAGCCCTCGATCACGATCTCGCTGTTCGCGGGAACCCTGATGGGGACCGTCTTGCCTTCGACCATCGGGATGCCTCGTCCGTTGAGATACCCCGCCATGAGAAGTTCCGAGATCCCCGGAGGCAGGGGTGCGGTCGCGGCGTAGGGCAGGATCGATTCCCCACCAAGGCAGATCGCGATCGGCATCTTCTTGCCGATCTTCTTCCAGCTTCGCCAATGCGAGGCACCATCGTGGTGGATGTGCCAGTGCATCGCGAGATGCGTCTCGTCGATCAGCTGTGACCGATACATTCCGATGTTGTGACTGGATGGTTTCTTCTCGCCCAGATCATCGGCATGGATGGTGTGCATGCCTGCGAGCGTGATGTATCGTCCCAGGCCCTTGCCGGTCCCCGATTCCTCCGCAGTGATCGGATAGCCGACCGACTCGGGGTCTCCGTCCAGAGGCCAGCATTTGAGAATGCCCAGGCGGGTCAGATCCACCTCGCCGCGTTCCGTCAGTTTCACGATCTCCTGACAAGCGGCTTTCTTCACCGTTCGAGGTGGGATCCGGAGCAAGGGAAGGAATTCCTTCGCCTTGGTGACCAGCTCTCGCAGGTTTCTGGGTGGTTGTGGTTTGGTGAGTGAGGCGATGCGCGCCGCGATCGTTTCGTAGTCGTCTCCCAGCGCCATCTCCATGCGTCGGTAGCTGCCCCACAGATTGATCGCCACCGGGAAGTCGCTTCCCTCCACGTTTTCGAACAGCAGGGCTCTGCCACCCAGATCTGCGTGATCCGGATCGAACCCGCGTGCGGCATCACTCGTCGAGGGCGCCTTGCTCTTGCTCATCCGGTCGGTGATCTCGGTGATCTCGAGCAGTGGCGACACGGCGGCATCCACCCGGGTCAGTTCTCCTGCGGATTCGAGTTCCTTGATGAAGCTGTTCAGTGATGAATGAGAGCTCATGGCAGTTGAGAAGGGTAGCCGCCTCGGGAATTCCACGTCATGGTGAAATCCGAGGAATTTGACACTGTGGGCGGCCTGGTCCTCATTTCCTCGGTCTCAGCCCCCATCTGAGAAGGTGTCGTGCCTTTGAACCACTATGATCAAGAACCATTCGTTTTCCCCGTGAGCGGGTGATGTCGGATGTTTTTCACGCCATGGTGCAATCCATGCAGTGTTCTTCCGAATATTCTGCATCCCATCACTCTTCGGTAGATCAATCTTCATGACGCAGAGCAGCCCCCTTTCAATCGACCTCAAAGATGTCACCAAGACCTATCGGGGTGGCGTCTTCGCCTTGCGTGGCGTGTCCCTTCAAGTTCATCCCGGTGAAATCTTCGGTCTGCTCGGTCCCAACGGTGCAGGCAAGAGCACGTTGGTCAAGATCATGATGACGGTGGTCAGGCCGACCACCGCTCAGGGTCAGGTGCTCGGCAAACCTGTCGGGCACAATGGAACACTTGCAAACGTGGGATACCTCCCGGAACACCACAGATTCCCCCCCTGGCTCACCGGGCGGCAGGCGATCGAATTCGCCGGTGCCATGTGCAAGATGCCGCGCAAACTCCGTGTGCGGCGGACCGACGAACTGCTGGATCTCGTCCACATGCGCGAATGGGCCAAAAAACGTCTTGGCACCTATTCAAAGGGAATGCAGCAGCGAATCGGCCTCGCGGCATCGCTCGTCAATGACCCTCAGCTGGTCCTGCTCGACGAACCCACCGATGGCGTGGACCCCGTGGGTCGCCGCGAGATTCGTGATGTCCTGACCCAGATGCGAGAACAGGGCAAGAGTGTTCTGGTGAACAGCCACATCCTTTCCGAACTCGAACTCATCTGCGATCGAGTCGCGATTCTCGTCCAGGGTCTCGTCGCGCGTCAGGGCACCGTCGCGTCACTCACCAGTTCGAGCCGCTGCTACGAAATCATCTCACGTGCGACTTCCGAACTTGCTTCGACATTCGACGGAGTTGAATTCGAGTCGCTTGGCGAGGGACGATCTCTGCTTCGCATTCCAAGTGACGATCCGATCGCGGTTCAGCCGATTCTCGACCGGCTCAGAAGTTCCGAGGTCATGATCGAATCCGTCGTTCCCAAGCGTGAGTCGCTTGAAGATCTCTTCGTCCGCTCAGTGACGGATCCATCGACCGGGCTTGCTCTTGATCCTGGTGCCAATCGATCCAGTAAGTCCGATGTCCGATCGTTCGGCACGCCCTCCCCTCCGCCACCTCCCTCAGAGCCCCCTGTCGGAGGCGTCTCATGATTCAGACACTCGCCCTTCTTCATGCCGCGTATCGTGAATTGAACGCTCGTAAGTTGTTCTGGGTCACCCTCGGCCTTTCGGGTCTGGTCGTCGTCGCGATGGCGATCGTTGGCCTCAACGAGAAGGGGCTTACGATTCTCTGGTGGCAGTTCGACCTCGCATTCCTGAACACCAGGATCATGCCCGTCGATGTCTTCTACAAGTTCATTTTCGCACAACTGGCGGTCCCCTTTTGGTTGGCCTGGCTTGCGACGATACTCGCGCTCATTTCAACGGCATCGATCTTTCCCGACATGGTGAGCGGGGGTTCGATCGACATTCTTCTCTCCAAGCCGATCGGGCGCGTGAGGCTTTTTCTGACCCGTTACCTGACAGGTCTGCTCTTCGTTCTGCTTCAGGTCAGTGTCTTCACGATCGCAGCGTTTCTGCTCATCGGTTTCAGGGGCGGGGCATGGGAACCTTGGATCCTGATCTGCATTCCTCTGGTCCTTCTGTTCTATTCCTACCTGTTTTCGATCTGTGCCTTGTTGGGCACGATCACTCGTTCGACGATCGCTTCGTTTCTCGTCACGATGCTTTTCTGGCTTCTGGTCTTCGGAGTGAACTCCGGAGAACAGATCACGCTGGCAGGGCGTACCGCACTCGATATCTCACTGGGGTACTCGCAGGAGGATCTCCAGGAAGCGGTCGACGCCGAAGATCCGATCGAGGTCACCGAACCCCTGCAATTGTTGTGCGACGAGGATCAGCAGAGTCTCGATACCTGGGAGAGTTTCCATCTCTGGTTCTTTTCCGCCAAGACGGTCCTTCCCAAGACCGCTGAGACCATCAATCTTCTCGAACGAGTGCTCAGAGAGCGTACCGGGATGGAGGTCGGCGGTCCGCCTGAACGTCAGGACATGTTGTTCGGCGCCAGCCAGCAGATCAGCACTCGTGAATTCGAGGAGAAGCTGCAGGAGACCATGGATGATCGCAGCATCACCTGGATCATCGGCACCAGTCTTCTGTTCGAATTCTTCGTGCTTGGGTTGGCCTGTTGGTACTTCTCAAGAAGAGATTTCTGATCCAAGTTCCACACTGCGTCGTCGCGCCGACTCCAATGCCTGAACCAGCGATTTCCTGAGCCCATTGTTCTCAAGGCTTTCGATGCCCGCCGCGGTGGTGCCACCCTTGCTGGTCACTGTCTTTCGGAGGGTGACGGGAGCTCGTTCGCGATGCAGAAGTTCTGCTGAACCACGGATCGTTTCGATGACCAGCAGTTCCGCGATCTCTCGCGAGAGACCGGTGGCGATCGATGCCTCGATCCAGCTTTCGGCCATCAGAAACAGATAGGCAGGCCCGGAACCGCTCGTCGCAGTGACCGCATGCATGCTCGCCTCCTCGACCTCGATGATCCGACCGACCGTCGACATGATCTCGATCGCCGTCTCCATGTCCGAGTCCGTGGCATTGTGGCCCCGAGCGATCGCACTGATGCCCATCCCGATGGTGCAGGGTGTGTTGGGCATGGTTCTGACGACTCTTGCCTTCTCACCGAGCGCGGCTGAGATCCTGCTCGAGTCGATTCCAGCCATGATGCTCACCACCGTGCAGGATCTCTCCAAGGTGCCAAGATCGACCGCCGCCTGATCGAAGATCTGAGGTTTCACCCCGAGAATGAGGGTCGAGGCCATTTGCAGGGCTTTCGGGGATTCCGAGACCGAAACCCCTTTGTCCCGCCAGTAGAAGGTGCGCTCCTCCGATTTCTCCACCACGAGGATCTCTTCCGGCGCGAGTTCGCCATGCTCGAGAATCCCCTCGAGAATGGCGCCGCCCATGTTTCCGCAGCCGAGGAAGCCCAGTTTCTTCATTTCATGCACGGTGTCCATGCCCTCAGAATCCTCAATCATTCGGAGTACGTCAACCGACGATTCGACGAACTCAAAGCCTTCGCGATAGAATTCAGACAGAACGGGAGACTTGTACCGAAAATGATGACACTCGACTTTGAAGATCCGATCACAGAGATCGAAAAACAGATAGATGCCTTGGAAAGTGGTACCGATGCCGAGCGCTATGCGGAAGAGATCGCACAGCTGCAGGCGACCCGGGATCGAGTTCTCTCCAAGACCTATGCCGCGTTGACGCCATGGCAGACCGTGAAGGTCGCTCGCCATCCGAATCGGCCTCAATCACTCGACTACATCAAGCTTCTGTGTCGTGACTTCTGCGAACTTCGCGGAGACCGGCATTTCGGTGATGATCGAGCGATCATCACGGGATTCGGTCGCATCGGTTCGATGAAAGCGTTGATCGTCGGCCACAACAAGGGACGGACCACACCCGAAAAGATCAAATGCAACTTCGGCTGTGCTCATCCGGAGGGCTATCGCAAGGCGCTGATGAAAATGCGACTTGCCGAGAAGTTCGGTCTTCCCATCGTCAGCTTCATCGACACGCCCGGAGCCTACCCCGGGGTCGGCTCCGAACAGCGTGGTCAGGCGGAAGCCATCGCGGTCAATCTGCGAGAGATGAGCCGTCTGCGCACGCCCATCGTGTCGATCGTGATCGGCGAAGGCGGATCAGGTGGTGCGCTCGGCATCGGCGTCGGCGATCGAGTGGCCATGCTCGAGCACGCCTGGTACTCGGTGATTTCTCCAGAGGGGTGCGCAGCCATTCTCTGGAAGGAAGCGAATGACCAGACCAATGAACTGGCAGCCAAATCACTGGCATTGACGGCTCGAAACAATCTGGAAAATGGGCTCATCGATGACATCATCCAGGAGCCTTCTGGTGGAGCGCATCGAGATCCGTCTCAAACGGCCCGGCGGATGGAGGCCTGGATTCTCGACCAGCTCTCGGAACTCTCGCGATTGAAGGCTGAAACGCTGGTTCGCAGACGTTTCGACAAGTTCAGACAGATCGGTGCAGTGACCACCAGATTCATCGATACCGAGGCGCCTGAATGACCCCTGCGTTTGACGGGGTTCCAGCGGCTCGACTACTCTTGCGAGTACAGGTCCCCGAGTCGGTCCCGGTGTCTCTTAAACACTAAGAATGCGTTTTCTTCGCATCAATATCAGCAGGTGAGCTCGCGTGGCAAAGAAAAAGACTTCAGCCAAGAAGAAGGCTTCAAAGAAGGTCGCCAAGAAGGCATCGAAGAAGGCTGCCAAGAAGCCGGTGAAGAAGGCCGCGAAGAAGGCTGTTGCCAAGAAGGCATCCAAGAAGGTCGCCAAGAAAGCCACTTCCAAAAAGACATCCAAGAAGGTCACCAAGAAGGTCACCAAGAAAGCCCCTAAGAAGGCTGTCACCAAGAAGACCGCGAAGAAGACCAGCAAGAAGGCTGCTGGTTCCAAGAAGATCGCCAAGAAGGTGACGAAGAAGCCTGCAGCCAAGAAGGCCGCGACAAGAAGGTGACAAGAAGGTGACCAAGAAGCTGAGCCAAGCCGCAGCCAAGAAGCCGCGACCAAGAAGGTGGTCAAGAAGGCGGCCAAGAAGGTCGCCAAGAAAGCGGCGAAGAAGAAGACCAAGAAGAAGGCTGCCAAAAAGAAGTTCTCAGCCAGTGCGGCCAGCCGGTCGGTTGCTGCCGTTGCTGCTGCGGCCGAGCCTGATGCCGCTGGGTACGTCATCATCAACGGACGTCGAGTGCGAATGATCTCGACGAAGGGATTCTCTCCCACCAAGAAGAAGTCCTCGGCTTCGGCAAGCACGGATCAGCCGGTGCTGCCCAAGGTTCAGCCCAAGCGAAAGACCAAGATGGCGAAGAAGGAGCTCGACTTCTATCGCGATCTTCTCGTGAGTGAGCGTTCTCGCTTGCTCGGTCTCGTCAATGGGATGGAAGATGAGGCGCTCCGTTCCAAGGGCGGAAACCTCTCGAACATGCCCATTCACATGGCTGACGTCGGAACCGACACCTTCGATCAGGATCTGGCACTCGGGATGGCGGAAACCGAGCGAAAGCTCTTGAACGAAATCAATTCGGCGCTGAAGCGCATCCAGGAGAAGACGTACGGTGTTTGTGACATGACCGGGAAGCAGATCCCCAAAGCCCGTTTGAACGCCAAGCCATGGGCCCGTCTCACCATCGATGCTGCTCGAAAAGTTGAAAGCGGTCTTCATCATCAATGAGTTCCGGCCACTCCTCCCACGCGAACTCACGTACCGGGCAGGTTTCGGCTGATCCCCCGGCCTGGACCTCTCCGGTCGCCTGGTGCACGCTCGTTCTTGTCGCGATGCTCGGTATCGGGTTGGATCTCTGGTCCAAGGATTGGGCCTTTGAGAATGTCGCCGATCGTCCCGTGGTGCTGAATCGCGCTGAGATCCTCGCTGATTCCGACTGGCGGCCACCTCCACATGAGGGTATCGAGGTTCTGCCGTTCGGCTTGTTGGATTTCGACCTCGTGATGAATCATGGTGCCGTCTTCGGCATCGGTCAGGACCAGAGAACGGTCTTCATCATCTTCACCATCACCGCGGTCACGCTTGCCCTCGTCATCTTTGCAGTCGGAACTCGAGCTCGATCCCATGCCTTGCATGTCGGCATCGCCTTGATTCTGGCCGGTGGAATCGGAAATCTCTACGACCGGATCCTCTTCGGTGCGGTCAGGGATTTTCTTCACATGCTGCCTCGGTGGGATCTGCCGTTTTCAATGAACTGGCCCAATGGAAGCGCCGGAGTGTTTCCATGGGTGTTCAACGTCGCCGACATGCTGTTGCTGCTGGGCATGGCGATCATCGTCTTCATGACCGGCACCCGAAAAGACCCGGTTGAGAACGAAGATTCAGTCCCCCAGAAGGGCGATCGCATCCTCGATTCCGAGAACAAGCTCGGGGGGTAACGGATCGGGCAACGACTCTGGATCGTGTGCGCCTTCGAGAGTGAACGGACCGACGGCTGTTCGGCTGATCGACGTGCAGTGGCCACCGGTTCCCAGGGACATGCCAAGTTCCCGTGCAAGGCTTCTCACGTAAAAGCCCTTGTCGACCAGCAATTCAAGTTCGACCATCGGCCATTCGTACTGCAGAAGTGTCATCTCATGGACCATCACCGGGCGTGGTTGAAGTACGACCTCCTCACCTGATCTGGCCAACTGATAGGCACGTCGCCCCTTGACCTTCATCGCGCTGAACGCCGGAGGTCTCTGCAGGAACGAGCCGGTGAACGTCTCGAGGGCTTTTTCGAGTCCGAGGCTGGGTTGGAATCGTGTCCGGAGTGATCCGTTCCGCCTCTCCCTCCAGATCATCGGTGGAGGTGAAAGCACTCAGATCCACCATGGTCCGATATCGTTTCGTGGTATTCATCATCCGAGAGATCGATTTCGTGGCTTTTCCCAGCGCACACACCAGAACACCCGTCGCAAGGGGGTCCAGCGTGCCCGCGTGCCCGGTCTTGGGGCGACCCGCTTTTCGCCTCAGAATCGCGATCGCTTTCATGGATGACATGTTCGAGGGCTTGTCCAGAACGATGAATCCGTTGATTCCAGTTTGGGAGTTGTCGGTTTGGCTCATGCCGCTACACTACTCGTCTCACTAGGACAGGTGTCCGAGCGGCTGAAGGAGCGGCATTGGAAATGCCGTGTACGGCTTGTCCGTACCGTGGGTTCGAATCCCACTCTGTCCGTTTTTCTCGGGCTGTAGCGCAGCTTGGTAGCGCGCTTCACTGGGGGTGAAGAGGTCGCAGGTTCAAATCCTGTCAGCCCGACTCGGCAGCTTCCTTCGGGAAGCTGCCGATCTTTTTTTGGTGATAACCGTCAAAAAGCGCTCGGATTCCTCTTAAAGGCCTCCAGATCCGACTTCTGATCGAGAATCCGGGATGTCACTCGTAACATGATGAATTGAGGTACTGAGCAGGCCTCTTTTCTTGAGTCCTCTGTTTTAGATGCAATCATCTCAGTGAAGCATCGTTGGTTTCATGCCGATTCTCTGTCATTTTCCTGAGTTCATCTCGGAGTCAGCATCGATCTCATGGTTCGAAAAAAACTGTCATCTCTGATGCCGTTCCGTGTTGGGATTCTCACCCTGCTGAGCTTGGGGTCTGTTGCTCAGGCCCAGATGATGAACTCCGAGTCTGACTCTGGATTTACTGCAGCGGACATTCAGTTCTTCGAATCCCAGGTTCGGCCTCTGCTCATCACCCACTGTCAAAGCTGCCACGCCTCCGATTCCGAGCGCATCCGAGGTGGGCTCGTGCTCGACACCAGAGAAGGCTGGCAGGTCGGGGGGGTCTCAGGGCCGGCCATCATCCCTGGAAATCCGGATGCCAGTCCATTCATTCAGGCGATTCGCTGGGATGACGAGGATTTCCAGATGCCACCCAAGCGTCGTTTGTCAGATCGTGACATCGCCGTCTTCGAGGAATGGGTTCGAAGAGGCGCTCCTGATCCGAGGGTGACCAGAACGCTCGGACCTGATGAAGTCAAAGCGCTTGCGATTCCCGGAGGCGGAGTTCCCAAGTCCGCCGGTGATGATCATTGGTCATTTCAGACCATCACCAACCCACCGGTTCCCGAGGTCGACAAGCCCGGATGGTGTGACGACGACATTGATGCATTCATCCTCGCCAGACTGGAATCCGAAGGCATCAGCCCCGTACGCGACGCGGACAAGGCGACTCTTCTCAGGCGCCTGAGCTTCGACCTCAGAGGGCATCAGCCTTCCGTCGAGGAGTACGAAGCGTTCATGTCCGACCGCTCACCTCTCGCGCTCGAGACCACGGTGGATCATTTCCTCGATTCACATGCGTTCGGCGAACGCTGGGGGAGGCATTGGCTTGACGTGGCTCGTTTCGCGGAATCAAGTGGCAAGGAAACAGAGGTTCCCTACCACCAGGCCTGGCGGTATCGGGACTGGGTCATCAACGCACTCAACGACGACATGGCCTACGACGACTTCATCGTCGCGCAGTTGGCCGGTGATCTGCTCGCGGTCCGCAGCGTGGAGGACGCGGCGGACAATCTGGTGGCGACCGGATACCTCGCGGTAGGCACCAAGAGCCACAATGAACGCAATCGGAGGCAGTTCGTTCTCGATGTCGCGGATGAACAGATCGATGCGGTCACGCAGGGACTTCTCGGTCTGACCGTGGCCTGTGCCCGATGCCATGACCACAAGTACGACCCCGTTTCACAGAAGGATTACTACCGTCTCGCCGGAGTGTTCACATCGACCGAGACGCTCTTCGGGGGTACCCAGGACAATCGTGCTCTGAAGTCGGACATGTACACGCTGCCGCATCTGGACTCTGTCTCGCTCGGACTTCCGATCCCGGTCGAGATCAGGCAACGAGCTGAAGCCACAGAGAAGCGTGCCCTGGTCGAGATCGAAAACCTGCGTGCCCAGGTCAAACGTGAAGGCCGCGGCAGCGAGGCTGTCCAGCGACTCCGCCTTCGGACCAATGCTCTTGCACCCATCGCCGACCTTCTCGAGCGTTACGACGAAGACGGCATGCCCACCGAAAAGATGCGCACCGCCATGGGAGCACGTGAGCGAGGGACTCTCGTCAACGTACCCCTTTTGATTCGCGGTGAACTGGACAAGCCTTCGGACGTCATGCCTCGCGGGATTCCCGCCATCGTCCATCGAAAGCAGCCGCTTGAAGTGGATGAGGGAAGTGGGCGATACGAGTTCGCGACCTGGATAGCCTCCGAATCGAATCCACTCACTGCTCGAGTGATGGTGAATCGTGTCTGGCTGCATCTCTTCGGGAAGGGGATCGTGGCCTCCACCGAGAACTTCGGTCTTGAGGGGATGCCCCCGAGCCATCCGGAACTTCTTGATCACCTTGCGTCACGATTCATCGACTCCGACTGGTCGATCAAGACGCTCATCCGTGACATCGTGACCTCTCATGTCTATCGACTCTCCTCTCGGGAGAGCACGCGCGCCATGGCTCTTGATCCTGAAAATCTCCTGCTCTGGCGCGTGTCTCCGAAACGACTTGAAGGCGAGGCCATTCGGGACGCGATCCTGCATGCCTCGGGAAACTTCGATACGTCGCCGCCCTTGGGGTCCCAGGTCGGTTGGGCTGGTGCCGGACGGTTGATTCGAGCTGATGATCTGAAGAAGATCCAGAACTCTTCCGTGGTTCGTTCGGTCTATCTCCCCCAGGTCCGAAGTGTGATGCCGCCGTTTCTGGCGGTGTTCGATGGGGCGGAATCCTCATTCGTGGTGGGAGATCGATCGGAAACCAACGTTCCCGCTCAGGCTTTGTTCCTGTTGAACAATGAGTGGGTCATCGCCCAGTCCGATGTCATGGCCAACGACCTTCTCAAGCAGCGCATGAGTGATCAGGATCGGATCACCAGCGCCTTTGAAAGAACGCTTGGTCGTCGTCCCACGTCCACCGAGCGGTCCGCCACTCAGGCTTTCTTCGCGGATTTCGGCGCCATGTTCGATGATGGCACGGCATTGAACGAAAGCGCGATGTACGGAGATCGTTTCGCTCGAATGTCCCCTCAGAGACGTGAGGCTTTGCTCCGGCGTCGAAAGGCTCGGGGCGAGGAAGTGGCAGCGATGATGAGCGCAAGACAGGCTGCGTTGAGTGCATTGTGTCAATCGCTTTTCGCAAGTGCAGAGTTTCGCTATGTGCGTTAGAGGAGTCGTAGATGTCGTCGAATCATGATGGTTTCTGTTCGAATCGAACGTTCGCGTGTTCGCGGCGCCAGATGTTGAAAAGCGTCTCGTCCGGGTTCGGCATGCTCGCGTTCGCCGGCATCGCGCAGGCGATGTCTTCGCGATATGCGGTGCAGGACAATCCACTCTCACCTCGTGATCCCCATTTCACGCCACGTGCCAAGCGCGTCATCTTTCTCTGCATGTCGGGTGGACCAAGTCACCTTGACATGTACGACTACAAGCCCAAGCTGATCACCGACACCGGAAAGTCCCTTCCCAATGGACGTCGGCGAGGTGCGAAGCTCATGGGTTCGCCATTCAAGTTCTCGCCACGTGGGGAATGTGGCATTCACTACAGTGAGCTGGTCGAGAACATCGGTTCACATGCCGACAAGATCGCCTTGCTGAAAGGGATGCACACCGATGTGCCGGCGCATGCGCAGGCGACTATTCAGATGCACACCGGTTCATTCCAGTTCGTCCGGCCGTCGATGGGTGCCTGGGCGCTCTACGGACTTGGCACAGAGAATCAGAATCTTCCTGGTTTCGTCACGATCTCACCTCAACGGGGCAACGGTGGTTCTCAGAACTACGGAAGTTCCTTTCTTCCCGCAGTGAACCAGGGCACGGCCATCGGCGGTCGTACGAGCTCGGGAGCGATGTCGAACATCAGCAGCAAGCGCCTGAGTCGTGCGGGTCAGAGAAAGCAAATCGATCTCATCCAGAAGCTCAACAAAGAAGCCCTTCGCAAGGGCGGAGATTCCGACGGTATCAACGGAATGATCCAGAGTTTCGAACTGGCCTTCCGAATGCAGGATGAACTTCCGGAAGTCCTCGACATCTCGAGTGTCGATCCGAGAATGAGAAATCTCTACGGACTCGATGACGAGCCGACCGCCGAATTCGGAAGGCAGTGCCTCATGGCGCGACAGCTTGCGGAGTCCGGAGTTCGTTTCATTCAGGTCTCCTCCGGAGGCTGGGATCACCACCGAAATCTTCGGGAGTCGATGGTCAACAGCTGCACGAAGATCGACAGACCCATCGCCGGACTGCTCACCGATCTCGAGCAACGTGGCATGCTCGAAGACACTCTCGTCCTCTGTGGCGGGGAATTCGGACGCACGCCTGATGCTCAGAACAATGATGGGCGCGACCACAACGCCAAGGGGTTCTCGATGTGGATGGCCGGTGGTGGTGTCAAGGGTGGAATCGAACACGGGGCGACCGATGAATACGGGGCCGAGGCGGTGGATGGTCGTGTTCATATTCATGACTGGCATGCCACCATTCTTCATCTGATGGGACTCGACCATGAGCGACTCACCTACAACCATTCGGGACGTGATTTCCGCTTGACCGATGTTCATGGCGAACTTGTTACCGATATCATTGCGTGATTTCCAGAAACCACGCGAGATCATCCATGCCCGCCTTTTTTATCCCTTTGCTGTGTTGCCTTTTCGTTCTTGGCGGATGCTCGACCGCTTCCAAGACTCTGGATATGAAGATGTCTCCCGAGGATCTCTTCGTGGAAGGAACGATCGAGGCCGCTGATCGGAAGGGTGCGACCCGTTCCTATTCCTACCGACTTCTCAAACCCATGGATCGAAAAGGCGATGAAGCACGGCCGCTGCTGGTCTTTCTTCATGGGATGGGCGAGCGGGGGGGCGACAATCTTGATCAGCTTGAGTACCTCCCGACGTGGATGTGTTCACCTGAATGGCGAGAACGATTTCGAGCTTTCGTACTGGCAGTGCAGTGCCCTTCCGATGAACTCTGGGTCGGATCATGGAATGATGCGGGAACCTGTCGTGCCATCTTCGCGGTTGAAAATGCAATCGAGCGTCTGATCAAGACCGAAAACATCGATCCCTCACGTGTCTATCTCACCGGACTGTCGATGGGTGGATACGGCTCGTGGGCACTGGCGGCACATCGCCCGGACCTCTTCGCGGGCCTGGTTCCGATCTGCGGTGGAGGTGACCCCGGAAGTGTGGAGCGACTCCGCGGTCTTCCCATCTGGGTCTTTCACGGCACTGCCGACGGTGTCGTCGGGGAGTCGAACTCCATGGAAATGGTCTCCGCGCTTCGATCCTCGGGCATACCTGTGGGGTACACGCGTCTCGAAGGCGTGGGTCATGACAGCTGGACCGACGCCTATCTGAATGAAGGCGCCATCAACTGGTTGTTTTCACAACAACGCCCCTGAGCGACCTGTTCACTTGGCTCTGACGCTGCCAGCGATCTTGAGAAGAATCTCCTCTTCGCCGGGAACGTTGGTGGTCACCTTGACACTGCCCTTGATCACGCCCGTGATGTCTCCGGTGTTGCCTACGAGAGTCAGTTCGTAGAGCCCGCCTCCGACATTCTGGATGGGTTTGATGATCACGTTCATATTGGTGAGATTTCCACCGATGACTTCCGCGGAACCGATCTCCAGAGGCTGCCCGTCGGCACGTGAAAGTCTGATGTTCTTCTGGAAATCCTTGTTCTGAGGCAGCGAGAGCAGACGAAACATCGAATCACTGGCCTGGACCTTGCCCTGAACGTTGGCATTCATCCCAACCGTCTTGTTGATCGGTCGTGGAGTCGCATCGCCAGGGTTCTGGACCGTTCCGTTCACTCGGACGCTCCCCGTGTACCAGCCCCACTTGATCGAGGGATCGATCTTCACATCCACTTTCCATGTCTTTGGAACCGCACCTTCGGCAGATGTCCTGTTCAGTGTCAGGTTGGTCATGTCCCGCAAGTCTCCGAAGATCTTCACATCGCCGATCTTGAAGGTCTCGTTTGGAGCCGTGATCGTGAGAGTTCGTGTGGCTCCCTGATTGAGTGCGATTCTTCCGAATGAAAGGGCTGGTGGAGACACCGTCACCGAAGAGATCACATTGGCCTTGATCTTGATTTCCTGACTGGGGTTGGTGACATCATTGGTCAGCACCCGGACCACCTTGGTCTGCTTGCCCGAACCCTTGGGTTTGAACGTCAGTTCGATCTGATCTCCCTCGCCGGGCGCGAAGAGCGTCTTGTCCAGTGCCGTCGTCGTACATCCACACGTTGGCTGAACTCGGAAGACTTCGAGCGTCTGGTCTCCATTGTTGGTGAAGCTGACGGTCGCCT
The DNA here is from genome assembly GCA_949373145.1 of uncultured Phycisphaerales bacterium. Lineage (GTDB taxonomy): Bacteria > Planctomycetota > Phycisphaerae > Phycisphaerales > SM1A02 > UBA8087. Next base: position 15,665 of record CASICI010000031.1, on the reverse strand, counting down.
TCCGTGTTTCGTAATCCTGAATGTCACCGAAATCCACGACCGAGTCGGGCATGAGCATCATCGCTCCACCCGATCTTGGACCATTCGGTGATCGATCCGGAGTTCGGCTCGAATTCGCGGTACCCGCCTGCGTGGTCTTCTTCTCGGCCGTTCCTGAATCACCGCACCCTTGTGCAAGTGCGAGAATCAAGCAGGTAGCAGAGAGTGTGACGGTTCTTGTGATGAATTTCACCATGTCGGTTCCTAGGGCGTCTTGAGTGAAGAAGAATCTGTTCCTACAAGATATCGACTTCGATGAGAGAGGTTTCTCTTTTTTGGATTTACCTTCTCCTCACGACACAACGGCGACCCGGATTGATCCGGGTCGCCGCCTTCCCACCTTGTGTCACCTGTTATCACCCATTGACTCTGGTGACCCAAGGGGTCTCTTCACCCTGTCTTCACATCAGGGTTCCCGCGGAGAGCCATGTCTTCGCTGTTTCACTCGGCGCGGTCGATCCGAGCGGATATCCAAACCGGTCGTTGTACAGATCCTGAGCCTGCACCTGGCCGCATCCTTGTGATCCGTTCACACTTGCTGGGTTGACCGGATATCCGTTTTCCGACTTGAATGACGCCTTTTGATTCTTCCAGGGATTGGTTCCCAGAATCACTTTCACTTCGCTGGCCACGCCCTTGCAGAGAATGATCATCTTCAGGGATTGTCCGGGACCTGCGATCTTCAGATCATGAAGAAGAGTCGAAGGATTCGCTGGCTTGCCGTTGATTCCCAGGATCACATCGTTGGGTTCGAGGCCTGCGGAGAATGCCGGACTCCCTGGCACGACTTCACTGATCACGCATACGTTGCTTGCGTCGACCACGAGGTTGTGTGCGAGGTCCGAGCTGGCGGGCCTGACTGCGATTCCAAGAAAGGCCATGTTGACCGGAGGTGCTGGTGTGGTCTTCCCACCGGGGTAGTTCTGAACGTCGTTTCCGTTCGTTGCCGTAAAGTATTCGGCAGGAACTTTCACGATGTCGAGAATCTGTCCCGTGCAGGTTCTCACTTCCAGGTTTCCTGAGGCATCGTATTTGACCGAGCCGCCGGAAATCGCCTGGCCGTTGACGGTCACGTCGGGAGTGTTTCCCTTGGTTCCCGCAATCGTCAGATCAAGGATGGTGCAGTCGATTTCGCCGCACTGATTCGTCGACACGCATTCGAGTTGTCGGGTGATCTTGTAGTCACCGGATGAATCGATCGAGCTTGTCGAAGCGATGCACTTGATGGTGCTGGTGCCGTTTCCGAGTGCCTTGAAGGCATTCTTTGAATCGTTGTTGCCGTTGAGTTCATTGACTGAGACGTTGTTGTTCATGATCGTAGTCATGGTTGTTTCCTTTCGGTTCGCTTCGGCTTTCGTCGCGCGGTGGCGCGGCGCCTTGCGGACATTCATTACGACGCCCGGGAGGCCCCTGTTTTCAATTGAGGGGAGATGTCGCAAAGAGACGATCCAGTTGTCGTGAATGAATCACCAGATGCCTTTTAATCTGTAGCATTGGGGTATGAACATTCATCTTCTGATCGTCGCTCTTGTCTCTTTCAATCCCAGTCCTCTCGAGGAGGAACAGTCGGAGGTCGTGATCCGGCCCGAACCGGTGACCACGGAGCATGTGATCCAGCTCGATGGTCGCAAGATCGAGTACACCGCGACCGCTGGAACATTGCCGCTCTACGATGAAAACGACGGCAAGGTCGAGGCTCAGGTCTTCCATGTCGCCTACATGGCGAAGGATGCCGATCCTTCGACGAGGCCCATCTTCTTCCTCTTCAACGGTGGCCCCGGTTCCTCCAGTGTCTGGCTGCATCTGGGTGCGTTCGGTCCCAAGCGGGTGCTCACCGGTGACGTGGGGGATCTCGCGAAGCCGCCCTGGCGTCTCGCTGAAAACGATGCCAGCCTGCTTGATGTGGCAGACCTCGTCTTCATCGACCCTGTCTCGACCGGTTTCAGCCGTGCCGAGCAGGATGTCTCGCACGAACGTTTCCATGGTGTCGACCAGGATGCCAGTTCCGTCGCGAGATTCATTCGTCTCTTCATCACCAGACACGACCGCTGGAACAGTCCCAAATACATCGGGGGTGAATCCTACGGAACCGTGCGCTCCGCCGCACTGGCTCGTGAACTTCAGGATCGTCAGGGGATCTATCTGAACGGGATCCTGCTCGTGTCGAGCATCCTCGACTTTGGGACCGTGAGAACCTCCGGTGGGAATGATCTTCCCTATGCGTTGTATCTCCCCACGATGGCCGCCGCCGCGTGGTACCACGGCATGGTCGATCGCGAACGGTATCCCGATCTCGAGTCCATCATTTCAGAATCCGAATCCTTCGCAATCGAGCGATTCCTTCCCGCTCTTGCGAAGGGAAGCTCCCTCGGCCCCGATGAGACCGACAACATGATCGACAAGCTCCATGAATTCACGGGGCTGCCCCAGGAGGTTCTGCGACGTTCCAATCTCAGGGTCGGTCCGACTCGTTTTCGCAAGGAACTTCTCCGCTCGAAGGGGATCATCATCGGGCGCTTTGATTCCCGTTTCGACGGACCTGCGGTCGATGAGAGCTCCAACTCGCCCGCTTATGATCCCAGCTACACCGCGATCGTCGGTCCCTACACGGCGACACTCAACGAGTATCTTCGCAGTGATCTGGGCTACCGAAGCGACATCCCCTACGAGATCCTGACTGGAAACGTCCAGCCGTGGGATTATTCTCGTTTCGAGAATCGTTTCGTGTCCGTCGCGGGGCGACTCCGTGATGCGGTCGTCAAGAATCCAAGTCTTCGTGTCTTCCAGGCAAGCGGATATTTCGATCTTGCCACACCGCATTTCGCCGCCGACTACGTCATAGATCATATGCTGCTGCCTGAGGATTTCAGGGGGCACATCGAGACCAAGTACTACCCGGCTGGTCATATGATGTACCTGAACGACGCGTTGCGAGTGAAACTTTCCAAGGATGTACGGGCATGGATCGAAGCCTCCAAGAACACGGAGTGAAAGATGATGCCGTCCTCGGCTTTTGTTTCGGATGTCACCATGAGCTGATCAGTTCGGGTACGGACGTCTGCTCGGAATGCGGGAAGTGGTTCGATTGCGAAGATGGTTCCACGAGCTATTCCAGGAAACCCGGATTCTTTCTTCGCATATGGCTGGCTCCGCCCGGTCTCGCCTGGTTCATTCTGACCATTCTGATGTGCGCTCTGTACCTGGCATCGGAATCTGCGCCCGGTGGTTATTTCGAACTCGGCATTCTTTGCGCACTGTGCTTCACCATGTTGTTTTTCGGTTTTTTCGGCGAGCTGTTTCTGCATTTCATCGCCCTCTGGTTCTGTGGGCGACCGTTTTTTTTCGAGCGGTTCGAGTCGAGCCATCGGAAGCCGGTATTCCGGCGCCGTGAACTGATGTGGTTCATGCCTCCGCTGCTGGTGCTTGCGAGCATCCTACTGGTCCGACTCGACGTGCCTTTTCGCCTGGCCTTCCTCCTTTCGGAGGATGCTCTGAAGAGCTACGTTCTCGCGCCTCCCATGAATCGCTCTCCTCTTCCCGGATGGATCGGTCTCTTCGCCGCGGAGTCCATCGACGGGACCGTCATCACTCTGAAGAGCGGTGGAATGCTCCAAAGCACGGGACTCATCTACGTCGATGATGTCTCTGAAGCGTCCTATATGGCAAGCCTTTACAAGAATACTGGTGGTTCGACATGGCAGATCAACGACGAATGGATCGTCTTCATCGACACTCTGTGACCGCACTCAAGGTCGCGCTCGTCATTCCGGTTCTCTTGCTCGTCGCTTCGATGTCGATGACCTCCTCCATTGAGAATTACGGAGCGAAACTGGCTGATGGTGCCGATGCCGGACAATTGCGTGCCTGGCATGACCTGCTTGGTAGTGAACCACATGTCGCGGGCACGCCCGCTGATCATCGTGAGATCGCACGGATTGAAAAGGCCTTCGAATCGATGGGCTTGCAGACCCATGTCCATTGGTTCCATGCGCTTCTTCCCAGTCCGCAGCGCGCTGAGCTGGAGATCATCGGAGCCAAGCCTCTCACTGAAGGCGTGCGTGGCGGGGACGGGCCTCGCCCCGGCGTGATTCCTCTTCCGTTGAATGAGAAGAATCTGCCTGAGGATCCTTCATCCGCGCATCCAGGTCTCACCTACGGCTGGAACGCATTCAGCGGTTCCGGAGATGTCACTGCAGAAGTCGTCTACGCCAATCACGGCACCATCGATGATTTCAAACGGCTGGATGAACTCGGGGTCGATGTGCGTGGCAAGATCGTGCTTGCTCGGTACGGAAAGAACTTCCGTGGCTACAAGGCGAAGTACGCCCAGGAAGCGGGGGCGGCGGGATTGCTCATGTATCTCGATCCGGCCGAGTACGGCTATGAACGTGGTGAAACGTGGCCCTCCGGTGGTTGGGCGAATGAATCATGCATTCAACGGGGGTCCATCCTCGTCCTGCCGTACAAAGGCGATCCGCTGACGCCATTCGTCGAGGCCAGCGAAAACGCTGAACGACTCGACATTGAAGACGTCAATCTTCCCTGGATCCCCGTCCAACCCATCGGATACGCAGCCGCCAATCGCATTCTCTCTCGAATGGAGGGCCGCCCACTCGAGGATGAATCCTGGCAAGGCGGTCTTCCCGTCGCTTATCGCCTGGAAGGAGGTCCCGATCTCAAGGTGCGCCTTGCCATCGAACAGAATCGTCGGATTCGGCGAAGCGCCAACGTGCTGGCCACGATCGAAGGTGAAACCCTGCCGGATGAATTCATCGTCGTCGGAGGTCATCACGATGCCTGGGGATTCGGTGCCGCGGATCCACTCGCGGGAACGATCGTGCTGATGGAAACCGCACGTCTCGTCGCCGAGGCCGCCCAGCGTGGCGAACGGCCGGCTCGAACCATCGTCTTCGCCGCATGGGGGGCCGAGGAATTCGGGATCATCGGTTCGACCGAATGGGTCGAAGCCAATCGCGATCGTCTTCTCAATGACTGCGTGGCCTACATCAACCTCGACATGGCCGCGATGGGTGACAACTTTCAGGCCTCGGCATCACCGGTGTTGCGGAAGGCGGTTGCTCAGGCTCTGCTTCCCGTGGCGCAATCGGGAGCCGAGGATGCGACGCTCGCAGACACCTGGGCCGGTGGCGAAGATGGACCCTCCTTCGGTGATCTTGGCGGAGGTTCCGATCATGTGGGTTTCGTCTGTCATGTCGGTGTTCCCTCCATCCGACTTGGTGCAGGGGGCGCAGCTGGTGTCGTCTACCATTCGAATTACGACAATCTCAACTGGTACCGAACCATCGTCGGTGATGATTATGCCTCGGCCTTGATGGTGACCCGTGCCACCAGCCGTGTCGTGGGCATGCTCGCTGACTCGTACTACCCACCTTACGACTGGAATGCGGTCGCTGAACAGTTACGACGACTTGCAGCTCAGCGTTTGAAAGAGGCTCATGAGGTCGGTTTGAAAGTGGATCTCGCCGGATTCACACAGGCGATGGATCGCCTTGATTCCGCCGCGATGGCACTTTCTCTGAGACTTGCCGATCACCCATCGTCGGAACCTGCGCTTCGGCGACAGGCAGGTTCACTGCTTCTGGCCGCCGAGCGTTCCTGGTTGCTCGATTCAGGGCTTCCTGATCGGCCCTGGTACAGGAACACCTACATCAGCGACGATCCAACCTCTGGATATTCCGCATCTCTGCTCCCTCTCCTGCAGTCTGCGGTTCGTGCTCGAGCGGACTCCAAATTCTCACTGGCAGTTTCGATCATGGCCCTGCGTACGGATGATCTGGCCGATCAACTGGAGACCCTCGTGGAGATCCTTAATCGCAACAAACCCGCTTCATAGGCTGCTTGAGCGGTTGTGAACGGTTTATTTCACCCCTTCAGATCGGTTTTTTTGTTCGCCAAATACGGATTCAAGGCGTATTCTTGAGTGTCCTTCCAGTTTTTTTGTGCCGAACACGTGGCCCTGGACGGTCGTCTTTTCAACAGGCCAGATCAGCCTGCGTCGTCCTCCGGGCGGCATCATGTCATGACACACGTTTCAGACTCGAACCCCATCAGCAGGAACCCCACCATGTCATTCAAGAATCTCATCTGCGGTCTTGGACTCTTCCTTGCAGCCGCCGGCCAGGTGAACGCACAATCAATCGACACCACTCGCATTGCGAATGGCATGTCACGTCCCGTCGCAATCGCACATGCGCCCGATGATGACTCCAGACTCTTCGTCATCGAAAAGCAGGGTCGGATTCGGATCATCAATCTCGAAACCAACACGCTTCTGTCGACTCCGTTCCTCGACATCAACTCGAGCGTCGGCGGCACCAATTCGACGGTGGATCCGAACGAGGCCTCCTCGGCCTCGCGTTCCATCCAAACTATGCACAAAACGGATTCTTCTTCGTCTACTACACGAACAACAGCAGGGAACACTCAGGTATCCCGCTACTCGGTCTCACTGAACCCCAACGTCGCAGATTCCGGCTCCGCCAAGTCGATCATGAGCATCGATCAGCCCTATTCCAACCACAACGGTGGTTGCATCGAGTTCGACTGCGATGGCTACCTGCTCATCGCGACCGGAGATGGTGGCTCCGCCAATGACCCGGGCAACCGTTCGCAGGACATCACCAACCAGCTTCTCGGGAAGATTCTGCGCATCGACATCGACACCGCCGATGGTGTTGCCTATGCGATTCCCAGTGACAACCCCTTCGTCGGGACCACTGGTGACGACGAGATTCTCCACTACGGCCTTCGCAACCCCTGGAAGATCTACGTCGATCCCGGAACCTGCGATCTCTACATCGGTGACGTGGGTCAGAACGCCGTCGAGGAGATCGACATCGTCTCCGCAGACGAACGTGGACTGAACTTCGGTTGGCGCTGCATGGAAGCCGACAGCTGCACCGGGCTCTCCGGATGCACCTGCAATGCACCTTCTCTGACAGATCCCGTCTACGTCTACTGCGCAGGGATCCAACGGTTTCTCCGTGACCGGCGGCGTGGTGTATCGAGGATGTGCGATCCCTGAGCTTCAGGGAACCTACTTCTTCGGTGACTACGCTTCGACCAACATCTGGAGCCTTCCGCTACAACGGAAGTGGGTACACCGAGATTCACCAATCGCAACGACCTTGAATCCGCCGTTGGTGGATTCGGAGTCGACAACATCTCGAGCTTCGGTACGGATGCCAACGGCGAGGTCTACATCGCGGACCAATCCGGTGGCGAGATCTTCAAGATCATTCCCGCCTCCGGTGATGTCAGTTGTGAGACCTATCCGCACGGGTGACATCAACGAAGACTGCATAGTCGATGGCACGGACCTCGCCATCGTGCTCGGTTTCTGGGGATCAAGCACCGGTGGTGGACGATGTCGACGGTGATGGCAGCACGGGCGGCCCGGACCTCGCGATCGTCCTCGGTTTCTGGGGCGCGACCTGCGAGTGATCTTCGCAGTCGGCCACAGGCGGCATTTATTGAATGATTCACGACGGTTCGGCTTTGCCGGACCGTCGTTTTTTTTCGTCTACGGGTATCCTCGTGGCTCACCATGACGGACAACATCCCCTCACCATCCATGTCATCCAGGACGCCCGAAACGATCGAGCAGGCCCGGGACGCCTTCGACGACCGGAGCACTCTCGCTGGGTGCCCTTGGTGTGGTCTTCGGTGACATCGGAACCAGCCCGCTCTACGCCATTCAAGCCTGCTTCAGCAGCTCCTACGGACTCAAGCCCGAACCCGAGGAGATTCTCGGCCTGCTGTCGATCATCTTCTGGGTTCTGATCTTCGTGGTCAGTTTCAAATACCTCTCATTGATCTTCAAGGTGGACAGTCGTGGAGAGGGAGGTATCTGCTCCATGCTCGAGAAAGTGCGTCACGAACGCCTCTCTCGAAGATGGCGATGTTTCGCCTTCGCCATCACGATTCTCGGTGCGGCACTCCTTTTCGGCGATGGAATCATCACGCCTGCCATCTCCGTGCTCTCCGCGCTCGAGGGACTCTCTTCGCATTCGCCCGAAGCATCTCGCTTCATCATGCCCCTCTCCGTGCTGGTGTTGTTGATCCTGTTCGCCATCCAACGGTTCGGAACCGGAAAGGTCGGACTGCTGTTCGGTCCGATCATGCTGGTCTGGTTCTTCTCCATAGGAATTCTGGGCGCACTGGCGATCATCGAGCAGCCATCCGTCCTTCAGGCGATCAATCCGATGTACGGCCTGGAATTCGTCCAGCGCCACGTGAAGACCGCCTTCGTGGTTCTTGGAGCGATCGTCCTGGTCGTGACCGGGTGTGAATCGCTCTACGCGGACATGGGGCATTTCGGCCGTCGTGCGATTCGCGTCGCCTGGTACTTCATCGTGCTTCCGTCGTTGCTGCTCACTTACTTCGGTCAAGGTGCCCGATTGCTCTCCGATCCCGGGGCGGTCGAGAGTCCGTTCTTCGCCACAGTTCCGGAGACCCTGCTTTGGCCGATGATCATTCTCGCCACGATCTCCGCGATGATCGCGTCTCAGGCGATCATCACCGGTCTCTTCTCACTCACCCGGCAGGCCTCCAATCTTCAGATTCTCCCTCCGCTGAAGGTCGTGCACACGTCATCGAAACAGATGGGTCAGATCTATGTGCCCGCGATCAATGCTCTTCTGGGGGCTGCCTGCATCATCCTCGTGGTGACCTTTCATGATTCGGACGCGCTTGCCGCGGCCTACGGTGTCGCCGTGACCGGCATGATGGCATTGACCACGATCATGTTCATGGTCGTGGGGCGATCGGCTCTTCGCTGGTCGCTTCCCCTGGTTCTGATCATCGGACTGACTCTGCTCGTCGTCGATCTTCTGTCTTCTCGGCCAACGTGCTGAAGATTCCCGATGGTGGATGGGTTCCCATCGTGGTCGCTGCCGGCATGGTCGCGATCATGGCGACCTGGCTGCGTGGAAGCAAGATCCTGTCACGTCAGCATCGACTTCGGTCCATGAGTTTCGCGGCGTTCAAGAGACTCTGGCCGACGACCGGACTCATCAGATCGAAGGGAACCGGCGTCTTTCTCACCACCTCCCGCATCGGGATTCCGCCAGCGCTCACGACGCTCTATCGAAGCCTTCATGTTCTTCCGGAGAAGGTCATTCTTCTGAGCATCCAGGTGGAGGATGTCCCCTTCATCAGCTTTGGAGCAGAACATTCGTCTGTATCGGATGCCTGAGAACATCGATCACGTCACGGTGAGACGTGGTTATCTCGATCCGATCGATGCGCCGCTGATTCTTGAAGCCGCCCAGGCGAAGGGGCTCGAGATCGACCAGGGCGATCTGACCTACTACGTGCGCCAGCTCGTCGTCGACACCAGTGACAAGTCGCCGTATGCCGCGCTGGCGCAGTCGTCTCTTTCAGTTCCTTCTTCGGAATCAGTGGCCGGCCGTCTGGGCGTTTCATCTTCCGCCGTCACGTACCGTGGCGGTGGGAATCGTCGTCAGGGTCTGAGAGCGTCGTCGCCGGGCATGGATTGTTGGATAGAATGCCATCATGCGCACATCTTCACACCATCTTCCGCCTCGCGTCTCTCGTGGTCTGATCCCGCTCATGACCGTTTTCTTCGCGTGTCTCCTTTCCTGGGATGTCGAGCTCCTTGCTCAGGCGCCGAGTTCAGGTGCCTCGGGAGCCAGTTCCAACGGAAGCCTCACGGGGGTTCCCGCGAAATACCTCCTGGGTGACATCGCACCGGAGAGCCGCCACGCACGGACCTTCGTCATCACCAACCGGTCCAACGCCGCCGCTCGAATCGCACGAGTGGTCACGTCCTGCAAGTGCACCGAGACGACGGATCTTTCGGGACGTCTCCTCCAGCCGGGGGAATCGATCGAACTGGCCGCGACCTTGAACGCACCTGCCACGCCAGGCATCAAGAATGCCAAGGTTCAGGTCGTCTTCCAAAGCGGGACTCCTCTGACCTTCGAACTTGAGGGCGATGTCGCGATGGCGGTTCGTGCCACGCCCGCTTTCATCGGCGGGCCACGCGGCAAGGAGATGGTTGGAAACGTTCAGATCACTTCGAGTGACGGTCGTCCCTTCAAGATCCTCGCAGTCTGTGATCAACCGCCCCAGTACGTCGGTGCCGATTCCAAGTCCGATGTCCCGAGCTCGAGCTACATCCTTCGCTGGAACCTCGAACGTGTTCCAGATCTCGGAAAAAGAATCTGGTGGGTCGTCTTCACCGATCATCCCGAATGTCCCGTCCTACCTCTTCGCATTCGAAACGAAGCCACTGGTGCACGCGCCGACGCTGCAAGGTTCGAGCGACACTGGCTGCAGGATGAATCCTTCGTCAATGCTCGAACGCTCACTGCAGGCGTACCCGCTGAATTCAGCGTGGTCATAAAGCACTACAATCCGCGCGCGCGGAATGCCGTGCAAAAGCCCGCCTGGCGTGAAGTCACCGGTGTGACCAGCGGCAACCCTGATCTCGCTTTCAAGTATCTGGGTTCGACTCCGGTCTCGGATGAGGAAGTCCGCGTTCGCTTCCTGGTGACCCCCAGGGCGACCATGCGCGGTCCCACGGAAACCTCGTTCACGGTGACCACGGTGACCGGTTTCAGGTCCGTTCACTCTGGGTGCGGTCATCGAGGCACCAGCGCCATGAGTCATGACGATGGGATCCTTCTTGCGATTGAAACCTCGCAGCGTGAAGGAAGTGTCGCGATACGTCTCTCCGACGGATCCATGCTTGAACATTCCTTTGCCTGTGGCACCCGTGGCGAGGACAATCTACTTCCATCGATCGACACGCTGTTCACTCGTGCGAATCTCACGCCCGGCGACCTGGGTACCGTCGCGGTCAGCGTCGGGCCCGGTGGATTCACGGGTCTGCGAATTGCGACCAGTACCGCGAAGGGGCTCGCAGAAGGCACCGGCTGTCGGCTGGTATCCGTTCCCAGTGGGATGGTCGCCGCGGAGTCCACGCTTTCGGTCGATGACCAGGCTTCTCCGGTGGTGGTCCTTGCGGCAGCCAAATCGACGACCTGTTGGTTGTCACGACTCGAGCGCATCGGGCGTGACTGGGTCGAATCCGAACGAAGCGGGCTGCACGTCATCGATCCACCTGATGAGAACGTGCTGGAATTGTGCACCGGCGCCATCGTTCTGGCTGACCGTTTTCTTCCTGATGAACTTTCCGCCATGCTCCCCGGTGCTCATCGGATCCTTGAGCCTCGATGGTCGGCCGCCGCCTGCGCCAGAATAGGTCATCGATTCTCGAAGGAAGGCCGGCACATCGACCCCCTCGAGATGGAGCCTCTCTACCCTCGTGAGCCCGAGGCCGTCTCGCTCTGGAAGGCTCGTAAGGGCTGAGACTTAGAAAAAGTCGATGACTTTCCTTTTCGACCTCATCTGTGGTCGGATTCTGTCGATAGGTCAGTCACCTGTGATCGTCAGGAGCGTCCATTGATCACAGAATCATCGAACTCAGGGAGATCGATCGTGACCAGCAAGGCAGGGGATGCTCTGACTCTCCAGACCAAGCAGGTCTTCACCACTGGTGAAGCCGCCGCGGTGTGCGGTGTCTCACAGCAGACGATCATCCGGTGCTTCGACAAGGGCAAGATCGATGGTTTCAGGGTTCCTGGTTCCAGATTTCGACGAATACCCAGAGCAGGTCTTCTTCGATTCATGAAGGACAACGACATCTCCCTGCGCGTCACTGGGAAGAGACAAGATACGGACGCTGGTGGTGGATGACGACGAGCAGATCGTGGCACTGCTCACGGAATTGCTTGAATCCGATGGTCGATTCGAAGTTGAAACAGCGGACAACGGCTACGACGCCGGAGTCCTGACCGAACGTCTGATGCCCGATCTGGTGTTGCTCGATTACATGCTTCCCGATGTGAATGGAAACATCGTCTGCAAGAGAATTCGTTCGAATCCGATGACGGAATCGACCCGGATCATCATCATCTCGGGTGCGACGGACCAGGATGAGATAGCACAGATGGCCCGAGATGGTGCGGACGACTTCATCGCCAAGCCGTTCCATCCGGACGTTCTTTTTTCGAGAGTCGGAGCCTTGTTCACTTCTCCCTGATCCATCATTCAAGACGGAGCATTCATGGACGACACCTGCCACTCTGATGACATCGATCCCATCGCCGGTCTCTTGAGTCGTCTTGACGCCTTGCCTTCGCCCACCGCGCTGGCAATGCGTCTCATCCACGTTCTGGACAATGATCAAAGCACCGCCCGCGAGATCATCGATCTGATCGCGACCGATCCGGCCTTGTCGGCGCGTGTCGTGGGACTGTGTGCCCGAAGTGATCGTGGCAGATCGCTTGGTGTCACCAGTCTGGATCGTGCGGTGGTCCTGCTGGGTTTCGATGCCGTGAAATCGGCGGCCTTTTCCGTCCGTTTCTTTCAGGCGGTCGAAGCGATCGGTACCGAGAAGTCATCCGGATTCGATGTCTCCCTCTTCTGGCGCCATTCCCTTGCGGTGGCGGTCATGGCGGAGAAGATCGCTTCTGAACGATCCGGGAGTCTCCGAATCCGCGGCATTCATCGGTGGCCTGGTCCATGACATCGGGCATCTCGCACTTCATTCACTGGTGCCGAAGATCTTCGGATCCGCCTGCGAAATCGCGGACATGCGGACTCAGACCGTCGACGTCATCATCCAGGAACACATTGGAATCGACGGTCGGACTGCCGGTCGACGAGTCGCCCGGCAGTGGGGGCTCCCTGAGGAATTGATCGATGTCGTCTGGTTGCTGGATCAACCCATGTCGGTGATCGGTGGCTGCGTGCATCCGGAACTGGTCGCGATCGTGTCGCTTGCCGATGCGATCATCGCCGGTGATCATCTCTGCATCAAGGGACATGGAACTCGTGCGTCGGCATTGCGAGAGATCTGCAGCACGTTCGATCTCGATCTGAATCGCATACTCGACATGAGATCGGATGTCCTGAATGAAGTCGAACGCCGTGCCGAGGATCTCGGCCTTGATTCGGCGCCGACCACCGATCTTCTTCTCGAATCAATCGGACGAGCGAATCGTTCGGTGGGGACGATTCGCTCGTGCGTATCGAGACCGACTGGTCGAGTCGCGTGCTTCCGAGTCCAGTCTGGACTCGCTGAGACGTTTCCTGACACGACTGCCTTGCGAGTCCGTCGATGATGCCGTGCAGTTGATTTCAGACTCAGCTCGCGACCACATCCCGGATTCGGCGGCCTGCGTGATCCTGCCTCCGGATGATGCCTCGAATGATCCTCGCATCTGGCTGTTCGAGGGTGGTTCGGTGAAGAAGATCATGTTCGAAGCGGGCATGCCTGCGGATGTCGCACGCGATGTGCTGTCCAGGACACCGGCTTGAACGATGCGGTGCTCCCATTCGGCTTTCACTCCGTGGCTGACAGGGTCGCCATCGTGGCTCTGGGAGTCGAAGTAGGAAGTCGGAGTTGCGACTTCAACCCTGAAAGCGCCTTGAAATCCGCATGGAAAGCGGCCATCGATCATGTTCTCATGCGTGAGCACGCCGAGCACATCGCGGAGAAAGCTGGCCCATTCGAACCGAGTGCTCGTCGACCATCGTGAAACATTGTCCAAGGCGCGAGCCGCTTCCGCGGTGGCCGCGATCGCGGCAGGTGCCGCCCACGAAATCAACACTCCGTTGGCATTGATCGCGGGTCGCTCGCACCTGCTCTGCAAGTGGCTGGCGAACACCGAATTCTCGGGTGCCGCCTCGGAAATCGAGGAAGCGTCCATGCGTGCGACGGAGATCATCTCCGCGTTGTCGGAATCCGTCAGGCCCATCGAGATCATGGTCCGCCCCACTCCGATCGGGCGCTTGATGGCTGAAGCGTGCAATGACGTCCCGGATCACCGTGGTGAGCGTGTCTCGATCCGAAGCAACGGCCCGCTTCCGACCGCTCTGGTGGATCCCGATCATCTTCGTTGCGTGCTGGTTGAAATGATCGAGAACGGTCTTCGTGCCAGCAACGACGGTCCGATCGTGCTCGAGGCCGAATGCATCGATGGGGATCTTCAACTCGTCGTGCGTGATCACGGTTCCGGGTTCACTGAAAACGCACTTCACAATGCTTTCGAGCCGTTCTTCTCGGACCAGCCTGCCGGTCGTCGGCGTGGACTGGGCTTGTCCATGGCTCGGCGTCTGATCGAGGCGCACGGTGGTTCGATTTCTCTGTCGAATCGAACCGGAGCCCACACCGGTGGAAGGGTCTCGATTCATCTCCCTGAGGCGGTCGTTTCCACTCCGGCTGGAAAAACTTTCATCGCAACTTCATGAAGACCGCTCAAACCAGCGGCCTGATTCGTCCGATGTGACATACTGAGGCATGAGAAGGAGGCTTCCCCAGATGAATTCGAAATTCAACAATGACTTTACCCAGGACGATTCCAGGAACGACGAGCTGCTGGTGGTCTCGAACCACGGCAGCGATCGCGAGCGGATTGAAAAGATCTTTCGAGCAGTCTGACATTCAGGTGACTCACTGCTGCGCCGATGAACTTGAAACGTTCATGGACGACACCTGCCCCGATCTCGTTCTTTTCTGCATCGAAAAGACCTCGATGGAAGTCGTCGGAGACTGCTCTGTCGACTCTCGGCCGTACACCGACCATCATCGGTGGTCGAGGAATCGAAGTCGATTCACTGGTCGACCTCTTCCGATCCGGAGTCGATGACTACATCGATCTCTGCAGCGCCGACGACGTCGTTCTCGATCGTGTGCGAAGCGCGTTCGATGACATCTCCTCGAACGAATCGAGCGGGGTGATCGGTGCCGTCGGTGGTGTTTCCGACGATGAAGATCCTCCGACAAGGACATGTCCGACCGACTCGACATCATTTCCTCGGTCTCCGCGTACCGCGCTCTGGTGTCGCAGGACCTGGACATCGAAGGCGTCCTTCAGACATCGCTTGAATTTCTTCTTTCAAAGACGGGCCCGACGAACGCGGCCGTTCTTCTTGCGGAATCCGAAGTCGACTACGCGCTTGGTGCGTACGTGAACTTCGAATGTCCTCGTGAACTTGCCGATCCGGTTCTCGATCGCCTTGCCAGTGGGGTCTGTCATCATGTCGCCGAGCAGGGTGAGCTGGTGAAGTTCCACGACGTCAAGGAGTTCATCGAAGGCCGTCGGCCCTGAAGCGGAGATTCTTCAGAACTCCGATGTGATCGCCATGCCCTGCATCCACGAAGGTGAATGTCTGGCCGTGGTCTTCCTCTTCCGAGACGTGGCCACGCCCTTCTCGGATGAAATGGCACCTCTGCTCGATTCACTCCGCGAGGTGTTCGGTGAACAGCTCGCGAAAGTGGTCCGGATCCACCATCGTCTCGATGCACAGTGGCCTGATTCGGTCACTGAGGACGCCGAGGATTTCACCGATTGGGGATTTGGCACGGGTGACAGCAAGGCGGCCTGAGTCCGACGGTCGCCCTTGGGCGCAACCACCGAACACGTTCCGCTTCAGGATTCATCCCGAAGCGTCACCAGAGTGTTGATCGCACCTCGCACGCGATCGCCTTTCGCGACGTGCACGATGGTGTGTTCCGGGCCGCGGTCTGGCACGATCAGTTCGGTCGTGGAACCGAATTTGATCATGCCGAA
>CASICI010000030.1 GCA_949373145.1 uncultured Phycisphaerales bacterium | reverse complement strand
GCGGCACGCCCCTTGGGGCGTATATAGTGAAGTCCGGGGTCCGTTTGATCCGTGTATCCTTAATCGAGCTTTTGTTTCCAAATGTGACCAACTCAACCCCAACTCATTGAGATGATCTTCGGAGCCTTCAAACATGACTGCAATTCCCTCGAACACGAAACACTCCCACTTCAGACTCCTTGGAAGCTGCTTGCTGGCGATCCCACTCTGCTTCATCGGTTGCGGTGATTCAGGAGCCACTCAGCCCACGGCGTCAAGTGAATCGAGTTCAACCGATACGGCAAGCGATCCAGGAAACAAGCCCTCAGCAGGTCCGAACATGTCGGTGGCGGAAAATCCGAAGCTTGATGTCTCGAAGGGTGACCAAACGAAGACTCTGGGTGTCATGCCCACAGGCAAGCAGAATGATGCTTCTCCGGCATCACCCCTTGGATTGACCAAAGGCCCTATTCGTTTCGAACCGGACCCATTGGATCTCGGAGAGATGTCCGCTGACATCGCCAAGACGGGCAAGGTCACCCTCGTCAACACGAGTGACCAACCCGTCACCATCACCAAGGCGATCCCTGGCTGCGGATGCACGACTCTTGGTTGGCCCAAGGATCCGATTCCCCCCGGCGGAAGCGCTGACATCGACGTCACTCTCA
The DNA here is from genome assembly GCA_949373145.1 of uncultured Phycisphaerales bacterium. Lineage (GTDB taxonomy): Bacteria > Planctomycetota > Phycisphaerae > Phycisphaerales > SM1A02 > UBA8087. The sequence goes on along the minus strand of CASICI010000030.1, from coordinate 19,922 downwards.
AGCCCGGCGCGAAACAGGGCGTGAAGCTGAGAAAGCGAGTGACCTTCCAGATCGAGGGGCATCAATCCCAGATTCTCCAGGTCGTCGGTGATGTCGCTGAATATGTCTCAATCGAACCTGCGATCGTTCCCGCCCGCGTCGAAGAAGCCGCGATGAGTGATTCGATCGTCCTGACCTCCGTTGATGGCGAGCCCTTCTCCATCACAGGTGTCAGACCCGACGTGGTCGGTGCGTATTCCACCGAACCCGCGAAGGAGCACACGCTTCAAATCGATTGGAATGCATGGGAGACTGAAGGCCGCCCCGTCAAGGTCAGCTTCCTTCTCGATCACCCCAAGTCATCCCAGGTCTCGACCCTTGTCAAGCGACGTGCCTCGAAGCGAGCTCCCGTCGCTCCCGGCGTCGCCAACGCCAATGGTGCCAATGGGATCAATGATCTCAGTGGTGCTGCTCGCTCGGGTGATGCCGCACGGGTGAAACTCCTGCTGGCTGAAGGCAAGGACCCCAATCAGCCTGACTCGAACGGCCGACGCACACCCCTGCACTGGGCGGTTCGCGGAAACCACTCCGAAGTCGTCCAGATCCTGATGGAAGGTGGCGCGAATCCGGACATCGGCGACCAGGCCGGCAAGACACCTCTGGAACATGCTGCAGAAAACAACATGGTGGAAATGACCACGATGCTCATCATGGCTGGCGCCGACGTCAACAAGCGTGACCTCGTCGGTGGCAATGCCGTTCTCTGGGCTGCTGGCCTCGGGTCTCCCGAGACACTCAAGCTGGTGGTCGACGCCGGTGGAGAAATCGAAGTCAAGGACATCAACGGACTGACTCCGCTCACATGGGCGGCACAGACCGGCAAGACCGGGTCCATGAAGATCCTCATCGAAGCCGGTGCCGATGTGAACTCAGTCGATGCGCTCAATGGCGAATCGGTCCTGATGCGTGCAGTTCGCAGCGGAAAGCTCGAATCAGTCGAGATGCTCTTCGCGGCGAACGTGGATACCTCGGTGAAGACGAGGAGTGATGCGAATGCCCTCCACATGGCGGCGGAGTACAGCAACGCTGCGATCGTGCAACGTCTCATTGACAGTGGCATGGACCCCAACGCCACCGACGTTCGCGGTAGAAATGCATTGGACTATGCCAACAACAGAGTCGATGATTCGAGATTTGCAGTCATCAAGCTCCTCGAGACCAAGGTCGCGAAGCCAGCGGCAGGGGAGTGATTCCTCCTTTCCGACCTGAAGCATTCTCAAGAAACACCAAGGCCCTCCTCGACCCTTCGAGGAGGGCCTTTTTCGTTCGTCCAAACCAATGCGGCACGGTGCTATGATTGTGGAACGCCCATCACTTACGGAGAACCTCGGCCATGTCCAACGCAGTCACCACGAGCCCCTATCAGCGCCTCACCGAACTCGTCCAGGAAGGATCGCTTCTTGGAGCGACCGGATCGATCCTCGGATGGGATCACGAAACGATGATGCCGGAAGGGGGGCTGGAGTACAGAAGTCGTCAGATGGCTCAACTCGCCCGCCTTGGTCATCAGATGCGAACGACTTCTGAAATCGCCGATCTGCTCGATGCAGCATCCGAGGAATGTGATGGGGATTCGATCGAAGCCACGAACATCCGCGAGATTCGTCGTGACTTCGACCAGGCCACCAAGCTTCCAGCCAAGCTCGTCGAGGAGATCGCACGCGCATCCTCGATCGGGCAACACGAGTGGGCCATCGCCCGCAAGGCCGACGACTTCGAGCATTTCCTCCCGCACCTCGAGAATCTGATCGAGCTCAACCGGCAGAAAGCCGACTGCCTCGGAGTCCCGGAAGGCGGGGAACGCTGGGACGCTCTGGCTGACACTTATGAACCCGGCATGCGGGCAGCCGACATCGCCGAGGTCTTCACGCCACTGCGAGATTCGCTGGCGTCTTTGATGGCCGAGCTGAAGGAAGGGTCGAAGAAGCCCAGCAACCTCTTCAACGAGGCCGTCGTGCCCATCGAATCGCAGGAGGCATTCGTTCGCGAAGTCGCGGAACGACTCGGCTTCGACTTCAATCGAGGACGATTGGACCGATCGGTTCATCCATTCTGCGGTGGCAGTCATTGCAATGACGTGCGGATGACGACGCGTTTCCAGGACACGGAAGTCAATGACGCACTTGGTTCGACGATGCATGAAAGTGGCCACGGACTCTACGAGCAGGGACTTCCGTTCGAGCATGTCGGAACGCCCCTCGGAGAAGCCATTTCACTGGGCATTCATGAGAGCCAGAGTCGGATGTGGGAGAACCAGGTCGGTCGAAGCAGGGAGTTCTGGGCCTGGTGCGGACCGTTGGCGCGCAAGATGCTCGGCAAGGATGTCGCGAAGCTCTCTGATGACGAACTGTATCAGGGTGCGAACATCGTGAGGCCGGGCTTCATTCGAGTCGAGGCCGATGAAGCCAGCTACAACCTTCACATCATGATCCGATTCGAGCTGGAACGTGGAATGATGTCCGGCGCACTTGAAGCGAAGGATGTTCCTGCCGAATGGAATCGAATGTACAAGTCATATCTCGGACTGGATGTCCCGGACCATGCCCATGGATGTCTTCAGGACGTGCATTGGTCGATGGGTGCCATCGGTTACTTCCCAACGTACACGCTCGGGAATCTCTATTGTGCTCAGTTCTTCGAAACCGCATGTGAACAGGTCCCCGGAATGGTCGCAGGGTTCGGTCAAGGTGAATTCGCGCCGTTGCTCGACTGGTTGAGAAGCAACATTCATTGCCATGGGCGTCGCTACGGGGCCGCGGAACTCTGCCAGAAGATCACTGGAAAGTCGCTGACTGCCGGACCTCTTCTGAACTACCTCGAGGGCAAGCTCAGGCCACTGCATGGCGTCTGAGCCGGCTGAGAAGCCTGAGGCTGAGGCATGTTCCTTGCCGGGAAGTCGGCGAGCCACGCACTTGGCAGTGCTGCTTCCGGTTGTTCTGGCTCCGACGATCGGTACGTTGAGTGCGCTGTGGTTCTGGCCCGGCGCATTTGGAAGCACCATCTATGCCGGATGCAAGGTCGTGCTGTACGGTCTTCCATTGTTCATCTGGATGAGAAGTCAGAGACCGCAACGGCCGTCCTTTCACATGGAGGCGAAATGGGTCCTGGCCGGATTTGGCAGCGGGGCGTTGATCTCAGCAGTCATCCTCGCGCTCTGGTTCCTTGCGTTGTCTGAATCGACGGACACCAATGCCTTGATCCTGGTCATCAAGGAGAACGGACTTGATGGGCCCATCAAATTCTGGTTGTTTGCGGCATGGCTGTGCCTGGGAAACAGCCTTCTCGAAGAAATCGTCTTTCGCTGGTTCGTGGACACCCGTCTTTCTGCCCTGGGACTTCGATGGACTCTGGTCCTTCCGATCTCGGCCGCCATCTTCACGCTTCATCACATCTTCGTCCTGGCCGCGTACTTCGACGTGTCGCTGACCGTGCTCGGATCTGCGGGTGTGTTCATCGGCGGCGTGCTCTGGTCCATCCTGCGCCTGAAATCAGGAAGCCTGATACCGGGCTGGATCAGTCACGCACTCGTCGACCTGGCCATCATTCTGGTCGGCGCGTCGATTCTGGCGAACTGAAGCACACTCCATCCACAGGGGAAAGCCACCAGAAGAGGGCCCTGAGTCTTCAAAGCCCCGTTTTCACCCTGGGGTTGATTTAACGTAACACCCATTATGGGACCTTGGCTTTCAGCTCAGGGGGGGTCTGAAGAAGCTGGTCGAGGCGAGCGATCGAATTCGGAGCCAGGGCTGGTTCCAGGTGCCGACGAATGTCAGTCATCAAGGCGATGCGATTCTCGGGAGGATTCATCGGACTCACTCCCCGTGCGTGCTCCGGCAGCAGTTCCGGGTAGCTCAATCTCTCCGGAAGCCAGGGAAGACAACCGCACAGCATGGCTTCCACCACGGCGATGCCGAAGAATTCATGACGGGCCGTTGAAAGCACCCACCCGCAACGACCAAGTTCCTGCAGATATTCGAGGCGATCCTCGAACCACCGATCGCAGGCGAGCCTCCCGGCGTGTCGCGCCCTGATGACTTCAAGCTCGGGTGGAATGTCCTTGTAGCGTTGACCGAACAGGCTGAATCTCAACGTCTCAGGCACCGCTCGATTCTCGATCAGTCCAAGCAATTCGTCCGGTCCTTTGTCATGCTCGAATCGATGCGGCCACCCGACGAGATCCATGTCCTGATAATCCGAAGATGACGTGTTACGTAAAACCGTGTCTGGTATGGGTTCGACCGGTGGCCAGCAGACGCTCGAGACCGAGGCGATCCGTTCCTGCCATTCCGTCACAGGATACGACGTCCTGGACAGACTGAGAAACTCAGGCATCGCGTCCAAGCATGACGTTCTGTTGAAGCTGCTGTTGAAGACCACATGATCGGCCGCAAGCAGACTGCTGATGTTGGTCGCGGCGAGATGGCCATCTCTCTCAACATCCGCTTTCTTCACTCGAGGACCGCTTGGATAGACCAGCTGGTTCTCATGCATGTACAGGATGATCGGAATCGCTCTGTGCCTGGCTGGGAGCACCGCTCGGAGCTGAGCGACGTCGAGCAATCCAGTGCAGAAGATCGCATCACACCCCCCGTCCAGAACATCCGATTTGATCACATCATGGATCAGTTGAGCCGCTCCAAGGCGCATTCGCCATCTGATCTCTCTTCCCGGCAGACTGAACCATCGCCAGTCGTGCCTTGAATGGCGTTCGATGGACTCGCGCACGGACTTGTGAGAGCCATCATTCCAGGGTTGAAGCGCAACTATTCTCATGTGATCATTCTCCAGGGTTCACTGAGGAAGTACACTCTGTACATGGCCAACTCATCAGAATCGCTTCATCAGGACCTTCCGCAGTTGATGGCACCGATCTGCTCGGTGTTTCGACGATATCTCAAGTCGAAAGGCTTGAAATACACGCCGGAACGAGCTCAGATCCTCGACGCGATCATCGACCGTGACAATGTCTTCGAAGTCGAAGAGCTGCTGCTCGACATGAGAGGCTCGAACCACAGAGTGTCCAAGGCGACGATCTATCGAACGATCAGCCTGCTGGTCGAAGCAGGCATCATCACGCAGGCTCTCTTCGACTCCAAACAGGCTCACTACAGGCTCATCTACGGCCTCGAGCCACGAGATCACATGGTCTGCATGCGTACCGGCCGACTGGTGGAGTTCTCCAACAAGGAGATCACCGAACTTCGTGACAAGATCTGCCGCGAGCTCGGTTGGGAACCGACCGGGCATCGATTTCAGATCTATGCACTCAGTCCGGTCGAAGAACACGAGGAAGCCTCCGCCGAAGCTGGCGGCAACTAGCTGAGATCCGAGTCGTAGAGATCATCCTCTTCGATCTCTCGTGAGACCGAGTAGTTTCCATCGAACCAGTTACCGAGATCAGCCATTCTGCAGGTGTTTCCACAGAACGGAAATGAACTGATACCGGCATGAAGTTCACGCTGACAGGTTCTACAGGACGTGAACAGCTGCCGCCTGAGTTCATCCGGAAGCGTCGAATTGAAGATGATCTCACGGCCAGCCAGCCCGTCAGATTCTGACGCCACATGAAACAGTTCCATTTCGACCACTGACTCACCGAAGGACCCTGAGATCTTCTGTGGCCATTCGACCACGACCACGTTGTGTCGCTGCTGAAGGATGTCCGACCATCCAAGTTCGTCCAATTCGGATGGATCTTCCAGGCGATAGGCATCAACATGCACCAGGCACCGCGGCGAATGCGCACCTTCGCTCCTGCCTTCGTGCTCATGAATCAGGGTGAATGTCGGGCTCGAGATCTCGTGGGATTCAATGCCGAGACCGGAGGCCAGACCGCGTACGAAGGTCGTCTTTCCCGCCCCCATCTCACCGCTCAATGCGAAGCGCTCACCTCCCTTGCAAAGAATCCCCAATGCCTTGGCAAAGGATTCGGTTTCGTCGGCATCACGAAGAAAAGCCGTTGGCCCAGCAGTCACTGTGAAACTCCCTTCGAATCGGGGCGGTCTGCATCGTGGTCCTCTGCGCCTTGATGCTCCCAGCCGGAGGCTTCAAAACGCGTCTCCTCCGCACCATCAGTGAGGAAGACTCCGTCGCCCTGCTGCACGGTACCGATGATGGTCAATGGAACGTCCGCCATCGAAGCGGGAAGGCGCGATGTCCCTGAGACGGTGAAGCACAGTTCGTAATCCTCACCATCACAGAGCGCCTGCTCGAGAGAGGCATCATTTCGTCTCGGGACACGGTTGCCCTCGATGATGATTCTGACGTGTGATTCTCGAGCCAGGTGCGCAAGCTCGGAACCCAGTCCGTCTGACACATCGATCATGCTGGTCAGGTTTTCTCGTAACTCACGGTGGAGGCCGAGCGCGACATCGATTCTCGGTGTGAAGCCAAGGTGATGCCCGCCACCATCTGCCGCCAAAGAGCGACCGAATGCACCACTGACACACACCACATCGCCGGGCATCGCTCCATCACGGAGCACCATGCGGTTCGAGGCCTCGGAATCGGGGGTGGCGAGCACGGTCGAGGAAAAGACCATCGGCGCATCTCCACCAGGCAGCACCGCGATGTCTCCACCGATGAGCGGGCACTTGAACAGGGTCCCCATTCTTTGCAACTCGATCGAAAAACGAGTCGTCCATTCGGTTTCGATCCGAGGTGAAAGCGCTGCCGCAACCACCATTCCGACCGGGCAGGCCGCCATGGCGGCCACATCACTCAACGATCGAGCGGCCACTTTCCAGGCAAATCGCTCGGGGGAGGCATCAAGAGGCAGATGAACGCCACCGATCACCTGATCAACACCAGCAAGGACCACTCCCCCACCATCAGGAAGCTTCACAGCGCCAAGATCATCACCCGGCGGAACGATGACTGAAGCGGCCAGACTCGAGTTGCCCCGTCTGATCCGGTCGATGACATCGAATTCACGCATCGGAGGCCTCCTCATTTCCTGAACGCGAGAGAACAAGGTTCTCGAGAATCAGACGGGTTCGTGTCGTCGCCCCCTGCTGCGAAGCAACGACGGCACGAGCCTGTTCAGCGAGCGCGGAGCATCGTTCGGGTGACGCAAAGAGCTCATGAAGCACCACGCGAAGGTTGGTGGCATCGGTCACGACGAGGCCGTCACCTTCAACCAGTTTTTCGACTGTCTCCGTGAAATCAGCGGTGGCAGGACCGACCACGACGGGTTTTCCGAGCGCACAGGGCTCCATCATGTCGCTGCCGTGCAGGGCTCCGAAACTTCTTCCTACGACCACGATGTCGGCGAGAAGGTACGCCGAACTCAATTCACCGATCGTGTCGAGAAGAAAGAACCCACTCGAGCTTTCGCGCTGACCCAGGCTTCGCCGTGCGCAACCCGGCAACGCTTCGGCAGCATCATCGAACCACTCGGGACGTCTCGGAGCACAGAGCAATTGAACACCTGGGGGAATCGCATCACGAAGAAGAGCGTGTTCCTCCGGAGCCGTCGAGCCCGCCACCAGAAGCGGCTTGCCGGGATCGATGCCGAGTGCGTCGGCCAAGGCTGCGGCATGCTCTGGCCGATGACCGGTGCTCGCCGCGTCCCACTTCATGGTTCCAGTGACCGTGACCTCGGAGTGCCGAGCGCCCAGGGAACGAAAACGTTTCGCGTAGAGTTCGGTCTGAACTGCCGCGGCATCAAGCCTCCTGAACATCGGCCTGATGAACATCGACGCTCGTGAATACCCTCGAAAGCTCCGTTCGCTGAGCCGACCGTTGACCACGGCGAGACGAATGCCTCTTCGACGACACGCCCGGGTGAAATTGGGCCAGAGTTCGAGTTCGACCATCACCGCGAGATCGGGTCGGATCGCGTCGAGAAACCGTCGAACGCTCCAACTGAAATCAAGGGGATAACGAACGACTCTGCACCGATCTCCATACAGCGCCATCGCCCGCGAAAATCCGGTTTCAGTCGTCACGGCGATCACCACGTCGTTCGGATCAGGTTGATCGAGAAGTTGTGCGACCAGAGTTTCGATCGCATTCGCCTCGCCGACGGAGACGGCATGAATCAGGATTCTCGACGAGCTGCATGGAGCGAATGTTTCGACATACCCCAGGCGAGCACGCCAGTCATAGCGACGCTTCCAGCGAACGATCATCCTTGGGACGAGGACCGGTGAGGCGATCACGAGACCGATGAGATAGATGAGATCGACGAAGATGCTCATGATGTTTCAGCCACGGTTTCCTGCCGAGGCAAGGGCCTTGAGTCGATTGAGAACCCATGTCGAGCTGGGGATGCCATATTCAATATCCACGATACGGCCTCGAGCATCGACGAAGATGAGCTTCGGAATCGTCGCACGAACATCATGTGGCCCGATCACGGAACGAAACTTCGGGTCATCAGCCATGAGGTCGACCCATGGGGTCGATGGCTCGTTCTTCTTGTCGAGATAGGTGTTCACGACGGACGTGCCTCCTCGGTCCACCGACAATGCGATCAGGCTGGCATATGGTTCCGCCTCGTCCGCCATCGCATGGAGTGCCTTGCGGGCTTTCACGCAGGGCCCACACCATGTCGCCCAGATTTCGACCAGCATCGGTTTGCCGAGGTATCGCGACATGGGAACACGGGCACCATCGAGTGATGAAAAGGTGAGCGATCCGAACGAACCTGGAGCGGGCACGAGGGTCGCCGGTGACAGGGTCGACTTGGTCGGGGAAAGGACTGAAGCGGAAATGACCAGTACCACACCACACAGCATGAGAGCACCAAACACCCAGGCCTTCGAGGTCAGCCCTCGTCGTATTCGCGTGTTCATGGATGCGCTCATCATGGGTTCCTCGTGTGTGGCCCACATGGTAGCCTCCTCAGGCGATGAATTGCCCTCAGAACAACACGGATCGTCCCTGGCTGGTGGCGATCGACACCGGAGGCACCTTCACGGATGCCGTTGCCCTGTCACCCTGCGGGCATCAAAGCCAGGTGAAGGTCCTGTCGAATGGTTCAATCCGGGCCCGTCTGGTTGAATGGAAGACGAACGAAGAATTCCGCGTGGACCTGCACGGGCTGTCCGTTCCTGAGGGCCTCCTCCTGGGGTTCACGATTCATACCGAGAACGATGATTTTCTGACCGTGTGCGCCGTTGATGGCGACATCATCAGACTCGATGCTCCGTTCACGGCATCGCCAGGCGACGTACTCGAACTGAAGGCCCCATTCGATGCTCCGAGATTGGCGTTGCACCTTCTTCTCGGCCTGTGTCCCGGAAATCCCTTTCCCCGCATCGAGCTGCGGGTCGCGACGACGCGTGGCACCAATGCCTTGCTCGAGGGAAAGGGTGACGAGTTCGCCTTGATCCTGAACGACGGGCTGAAAGACATTCTCCGCATCGGCGATCAGAGCCGTCGCGACCTCTTCGCACTGGCCAATCATCGAGACGCACTCAAGGCGAGATGCACCCTTGAAACGACATCCCGTCTGGATCATGATGGATCGATCCTTCATTCGGCTGATGCCGAGGAACTGGATCACCTGGCGGAGGAACTGAAGCACTCCGGTGCGACCGCCTGTGGAATCAGCCTGATTCATGGGTATCGAAATCCGGGATTCGAAGACCATCTCGCCGAGGAACTTGCGGCTCGTGGTGTCAGAAACATCATCACGGCGACGGACCTCTCGACATCGCACGGACTGGGTGCCAGGACCGAGACTCTTGCGGTGGAAGCGTCTCTTCGACAGATCATGAAGACGTTCGTGCGTGACCTTCTGCCGGACACGTGCGAGGAAAGACAGGTCGCGGTCATGACCAGTTCCGGCGGACTCACCTCGGAAGAAGCCTTTCAAGCCAAGGACGGACTGCTGAGCGGGCCTGCAGGTGGGGTCGTCGGTGCGTCACTGGCGGCGGTTCGTTCGGGCGAGATGAGGATTCTCGGATTCGACATGGGTGGCACCAGCACCGACGTCTCTCGGTGGGATCACCAGATGCTCTACCGATTTGAAACAAAGGTCGGCCCTGCACGCATACAGTCGCCATGTCTTGCCATCGAAACCGTGGCTGCCGGTGGTGGCTCCATCTGCTCCTTCGGTCCGGGCGGCCTTTCCGTCGGTCCGGAAAGTGCCGGTGCGAGTCCCGGGCCCGCGTGCTACGGCGCGGGCGGCCCGCTCACCGTGACTGATGTGAACCTGCTTGCCGGTCGAGTCAGTGCCGATCGATTCGGCATACCCGTCGACATCGCCGCAGCCGAATCCGCCTTGAGGAACCTGATGGATTCAATGGCCGTGGCGGGCCGCGACCGACCTGGAAGAGACGAACTTCTCCTCGGCCTTCTCGAGATCGCCAACGAGCGAATGTCTGAGGCGATGCAGTCGATCTCGATCCGGGAGGGCGCAGCCCCCGCGGACCACGCCCTGGTGCCCTTCGGTGGAGCGGGCGGCCAGCATGCCTGCGCGATCGCGGATCGCCTCGGCATCGAGAGAATTCTTTTTCCGATGTCCGCAGGGTTGCTCAGTGCTCATGGAGTGCTGAATGCACCGGATCAAAGATTTGAACAACGTGAACTCGATCTCGACCTGGACGAAGCCTCGGCCATGCTTCCCTCGCTCCTTGAGACGCTGGCCGATTCGGCGACCGCACGTCTTTCCGCTGACACCATCGATTCGGAGACACGGCGCATCGTCGCACTCAGGCTTTCCGGTCAGGATGATGTCATTCAGATCGATCACGATGGGCGACGAGCGCTGGATTCGATCTTTCGAGATGAATTCAGCAGACTCTATGGCTACGCCCCACCCAGTCGACGGATCGAAGTCGCATGGGTGCGCGTCGTCGTCACCGGGAAACGCCCGCCTCAGACGTTCCTATCCCACCGTGATGACGCCGCACCACCCAACATGACCAGTCGGGATACGACACGTCTGAACATGCTGACGACCTCCGGATGGATGGATTCGACGCTTCATCATCGGTCCGACCTCACACCCGGCACGCGACTTTGCGGACCTGCGATCATCGATGACGACGGAGCCACATTCGTCCTCGAATCCGACTGGTCGTTGGTCGTCCATGATGATCACGCACTGCTCATGACTCGAACCTCATCGCAGCCGCATTCGCTCGATGTCTCAGGCGTGGTCGCCTCGGAACTCGTGTCCGCACGGATCGAGGACATCGCCGTCAGCATGGGCAGACTGCTCGAACGAACCGCGCTCTCGGTGAACGTCAAGCAACGCCTCGATTTCTCATGTGCCGTTCTCGATCGAGAGGGTCGGCTGCTTGTCAATGCCCCTCACATGCCGATCCATCTCGGTTCCATGGGGCTGTGCGTTCGTGAAACGATCGCACGGCTGCAGCCAGGTGTGCAGGACGTCATCGTGACCAATCATCCGGCCTGCGGAGGCTCGCACCTTCCCGACGTGACGCTGGTCGCACCAGTCCATGATGATCGAGAAAACCGGCTTGGATACGTGGCCGTTCGAGCCCACCACGCTGAAATCGGTGGTTCACGACCTGGCTCGACGCCCCCTTTCGCATCCACTCTCGCCGAAGAAGGCGTCATCATCCCCCCCATGCTGCTCGTCAAGGACGGCGTGGAATGCTTCGATGACGTCGAACGTGTGCTCGAGGAGGCGAAGTATCCCAGCAGGCGATGTGATGAGAACATCGCGGACCTCAGAGCCCAGCTGGCTTCTCTTCGTCATGGCTCGACCAGAGTCTCGAAACTGGCGCATTCGATCGGAACGGAGGCATTCATGAGCCTCTCCGATGGTGTGAGAGTCCGTGCCGCGGATTCCGCCAGGCGAGCGATACGAAGTCTGGGACCGCTTCAAAGATCAGTGGTCCAACACCTCGACGATGGCACGACTATTCGGCTGGCGCTCACCTCCGATGGCGAGAGAATGACTCTCGATTTCGGAGGAAGCTCGCCTCGCCATCCCCGAAACTTCAACGCACCACTCGCAATCACGCTTGGTGCGACGGTCTACATGATGCGTCTCCTGGCCGATGAGCCCCTTCCCATGAACGAGGGACTTCTCGAACCCATCGACCTTCAGGTTCCCGAGTCGTTTCTCAATCCATCATTCACGGGTGATGCCTCAGTGGATCCTGCTGTCTGTGCCGGAAACACCGAGACATCCCAACGCGTCACCGACACGCTCATGCTTGCCTTCGAACTGGCTGCCTGCAGCCAGGGAACCATGAACAACCTGCTCTTCGGTGACGACACGTTCGGCTACTACGAAACGATCGCAGGAGGCTCGGGAGCGACCAGGGACGCGGATGGCACCGATGCGATTCACACCCACATGACCAACACGAGAATCACCGATCCCGAGACGCTCGAAGCTCGATATCCGGTCACGCTTGAACGGTTTGAAATCCGACGAGGATCGGGTGGTCACGGACACAGGCATGGTGGCGATGGTGTGATTCGCTGCATTCGTGCCCGAAAGACCCTTGAGTTCAGTTTCATCGGACAGCACCGGAAGGAGCGCCCCTACGGCCTTGAGGGAGGGGACGCCGGTGCCAGCGGCAGACAGTACCTCGAGCGTCGTGACGGGCGTGTCATCGAGCTTTCCGGCAGCGAGGAATGCCGACTTGAACGGGGCGATGCCATCACGATCGAGACCCCCGGGGGTGGTGGCTGGGGAACGGCCTGAGAAGCTCAACGAAAGGGAGAACGTGAACGGTCGGCATCGTATTGAATGCGCTCGATCGAAATGCCCAGGCCGGTTTCGGGTCGTATCTTGACGATGCATCCGCACATCGACTCTCCGCCGGAGGCCATGTCGAAAGCCGCATGCATGTTCGTTCGCATGTGATGAAGCACGGCTTCCTTGCGCCTCCCGATCACCGAGTCATACGGACCACACATGCCGACGTCCGTCATGAACGCGGTGCCACCCGGAAGAATACGAGCATCTGCGGTCGGAACATGCGTGTGGGTCCCAAGGACCGCGGCGACCTTGCCGTCGAGGTGGTGCCCCACCGCGATCTTCTCGCTGGTCGCCTCGGCATGGATTTCAACGAGAACGAGTGGGTTCTTCTCTGGAATGGACGCCAACATCTCGTCGGCCGCTTCAAAAGGGTCGTTCGCGGGGAGATTCATGAAGATCCGTCCCAGCAAGGTGAAGACCCAGAGATTACGCCCGTTTGGGAGAGGAAGTTTCATCACCCGTTTTCCGGAGGCGTGCGAGGACAGATTCGCCGGTCGGCAGATCGCGGCTTCGGGGTCTTCGAGTTGGGGAAGAATCTTCTGATCCCGATAGACATGGTCACCCAGCGTGACGGCATCGACGCCATGAGCCAGAAGCCAGCGGAAGAGATCCGGAGTGATTCCACTTCCGTTTCGTATGTTCTCGCCGTTGGCGACCACCAGGTCCGGGGCATGATCCGAGCGGAGGTCGGCGATGCGCTGCAGAAGCACGTTTCTGCCCGGCACGCCGTTCACATCACCGAGGAATGCGATGGTGACAGGTTGATCCACGTGAATTCTCTCTTTTCAGGACCATGGTGACTGAAGACAAGGTCGATCTACCCTCTGGAACTTCGGGCGATCGATGGTACACTGAAGACCACGAGAGCGCGTGAGTCCCCTCTTTCACCCTCTCGACACTCAGCGAATTGAAGAACACCCTGCATCTGACCGTGGAGACTTTTCATCCATGAACCTCTGCACCTGTTCCAACTCACGAAACACACCCGGCAGCTCATCATGACCTGCCCGGAATCAACCGGTCCGACCGGGGATGACTCAGGAAGCACATGTACAGACAAGGCGATGAGCTCAAACTCTGCAGCAGACCAGAATGGGGCACCGGCAAGGTGACGAAAGTCGAGCACCTCACTCGTGATGGTGAACGAGACCAACGTCTGTGGGTGAAGTTTCCGAATGTCGGCATGAAGACGATCCTTGCCGGCGTCGCTGAAATCGAACGCGTCGGCGAGCCCCGGGCCCAGGACGACGACCACAGTTTCGCCGCTCGTGAGATGTCACATGAGAGTGGCTGGCTCGGCGAGATCATGAAGGACCGTCCCGAAGAGGCGATGACTTCACTGCCACCCGAATGCAGCGATCCCTTCACTTCGATTCGAAAGCGACTCGAGCGCACCATTTCACTCTTCAGATTCGATGGGACAAGCAGTTCACTGATCGACTGGGCGATCGCACAGACCGGACTCGATGATCCCCTGAGTCGATTCAACCGACATGAACTGGAGGCGTTCTTCGATCTGTGGCGTCGCGCACGCGATGCAAGGGCTCGTGACCTCGTTGATGAAGCAAGGCGTAGTCGAGACAATGTCGGCGACCTGCTGAAGAACGCACCGGCAGCGGCGAAATCAGTGCTTCAGGGATCCAGAAGCCGGTCTTGAAACGGGTCCAACAGGCCCCATGTCCCCCTACCAGACCACCAGATCCTACAGATGAACCTTGAATGACGTTGGTTCGACGAATGTCGTGCCTCATCGCTTTCGCATGGCCGCATGTGTGGTCTGTTTGTCTCGATGAACGCATGAGCGTTCGCCAAGACAACCAAAAAGAAGACTGGAAGTACGACATGGACGAACACACGTTCCAACGAAAAATGGCTGAACTCATCGATCGCATCAAGGAGCTTCCCGGCAAGCCGGAGGCCGCGGCCGAAGCATCATCTTCTGCTGATCATCCGGAAAACGGACTGAAGAGCTCCATCGGTGAACTCCAGGAGTCCCTCGACTACCTTCGACTCAGCGTCAAGTATCTCGTGTTCGACCTTGAAGCGACGCGCAGGGAGAACGCCTACCTCCGCCGCCTGGTCGAACAATCCAACCGAGAGCGCAACGGTCGGGCCGAATCGGACCAGGAGCCCGAGAACGGCTTCGAATGAACACGACTTCACGATGAGATGAGGCGTGGGGCTTCATCTCAGGATGAAGAATACGAGGCCGGAGTGGCATCCTGAGGGAGCCACTCCGGTGTCGTGCGTTTTGGAGCGTTCACGGGTAGCATCTCCGGACAAGGAGTCCCCGATGCCCGTTCAACTTGCCCATCAGCTGCGAAACCTCGGCAGATACCGTCAGATCCTCTCGGTACTGATCAAATATGGATTCGCCGACTTCGTCAGGCACACGGGACTTTCGGCCGTCGTAAGCCGCTCGCTCGGAATCCTTGGCAATCGCGGGCGGTCCGAAGCCGATTTCATTCAGCAATCGAGAGAGACCCGGTTGCGACTTGCCATCGAGGAACTTGGACCGACCTTCATCAAACTCGGCCAGGTGTTGAGCACACGACGTGACCTGGTTCCGGACGAAGTCGCCGAGGAATTCGAAAAACTTCAGAGTGGATGTCCGGTCGTTCCCTTCGAGGAGATCAAGAAGCAGCTGGACCGGGAGTTCTCCGGACGAGTCGGTGAGATCTTTCAGTCGATCGAGGAGAAGCCGATTGCTGCAGCTTCCATGGCACAAGCCCATCGTGCGATCCTTGCCGATGGACAGAAAGTCGTCCTCAAGATTCTTCGACCCGGCATCGAGGACATCCTCAGTGCCGACATGGAAATCCTTCAATTCATCGCCGGGGTCGTCGAGGATTACTTCGAGAACGTGGGCTTCGATCCGGTCGCCGTCGCCGAGGAGTTCGCACGGGAACTCAAGCGCGAAGTCGATCTGATGCAGGAAGGTCGTTCGACCGACAATCTGCGCGCGGCCTTCTCAGATGACCCGTCGATCGACTTTCCAAAGGTGTACTGGGAAGCGACGACCAAGAAGGTCCTCTGTCTCCAGGAGATCGAGGCTGAACTTCTGGCCAACGTCGCCCCTGAGACGTTCTCTCCGGAGATCAGAGAGAAGATCGTGGAGAACGGCTCTCGCGCGGTCTTTCGGATGACGCTGGAGATGGGCTTCTTTCATGCCGACCCACATCCCGGAAACATCTTCGCCCGACCCGACGGCGGGATCATCTTCATCGACTGCGGAATGGTCGGCCACGTCGACCATGAGACCAGGCTGCACATCGCGGAGCTTGTCTACGGTGTGACTCGCAATGACGCCGACGAGGTGATGAACTGCGCGCTGGCACTCGCTGAAATGGACCCCGACAAGATCGACATTCGACGCGCGAGGAGCGACGTCCAGCAGATGGTCGATCAGTTCATCGGGGTCGAGATGGACCGGATCGATCTTGGCCAGGTTCTTGACGACTTCTTTCAGACCCTGCGACGGTACGGTCTTCAATGCCCGCCTGATGTGGTCCTTCTCATCAAGGCGATGTCCACCATCGAAGGTGTGGGTGCCAGACTCGACCCCAACTTCGACATGGTCACCTTCGCACATCCATACATCGCGAAGCTGCTGAAGGACAGATACAGCCCCAAGGCGATCGTTCGTCGGATCAAGGTCGCTTCGGAATCCTATCTTCGTGCCGCCGAGAAGCTGCCTACCGACATCAGTGCGATCATGCGCAAGATCAGGCGTAACGAAGTCAAATTCGATTTCGAACTTCGGCGCATGGAGGAACTGATCGAAACGGTGGAGACCGCGACCGACAATGTGGCCCACTCCCTGTTGATCAGCGCCATCGTGATCGCGAGTGCGATTCTGGTTCACTCGGCTCCAAGCGAACAGATCAGCGTGCTTGGAACACTGGGCGTCATCGGATTCGTGACCGCAAGCCTCATGGGCTTCAGCCTGATGTTCAAGAGCTGGCGTCACCGCAGAGCCTCGCGAATCATGGTGAAGCGGGCACGCAAGAAACGCAGGTGATTTTTTCAATTCAACTTTCGGGAAGCAGCGGATACTCGGGCTCATCAGGTGGTTCCTGTCCTGAGAGTGCCGCTGCGATTCGCCTTGCATGTATGTGTGAATTCTCGATGTAGACCTTGAATCGCGCCTGGGTTCCGGCCACGGCGGTCCCTGCGACGTAGACCCCTCCCTGTGTGGTTTCCATGGTCTTCGGATCATGAGTCACACTGCCTGACTCACCTTCAAGTTCGGCCCCAACCATCTCGAACAGGGAGCCATCACTTTCGAATCCGATGGCGAGAAAGACATCATCCGCTTCAACGTCCAACAGATCGGCGGTCTGCCCGACCCGTACGGTGACCTTGGATGGGTCGATTCCGACGACCTGACTTTCATAGAGGGCTCGGACCTGCCCGGAGGTGATCATCGCCTCGAGTTCAGGTCGGATCCAGTATTTCACACGCGGATGGATTGTCTTGCCGCGACAGACCAGCGTGACGTCCGCACCACACCTCTGGGCGAAGACCGCGGCATCGCATGCCGAGTTCTTGCCGCCCACGATCACGAGGCGCCGACCGTAATATCGATGCGGTTCAGAAAAATGAGCACGTACATGAGGGAGCTGTTCGCCGGGAACGCCGAGCGTTCTGGCGCGCGCGGTCCCACCGGTCGCGAGGACGAGTCTCGAGGTACGGAAGGCGTGCGAGCTTCCTGAGAGCGCAGACGTTCGAATCACGAAGCGATCATCCGTTTCCCGTTCGATGTCGTGCACGTGCTGAAACGTCCGGACATCGATGCCGAAGTAGGCGACGGCCGTGCGAAGGTACGCGAGATACTCCTCTCTGGTCCCCTTCTCGGATGCCGAAGTGACGAAGGGAAGCCCCGCGATGCCCAGTCGTTCTGCAGACGAGAACCAGCGGGTCATTGGAGGGAAATCGACGATCTGCTGACCGATCGCCCCCCCATCCAAAACGACCGGCTCATGACCCCTGGCCTTCAATTCAATCGCGGTCTCCAGACCGATCGGCCCGGCACCGACGACGATGACGGCACACTCTTCAAAAGGATCCATCAACGACACCTCGCTCAGAATTCAGAATGAATGATCTTGAGGTCGAGAATCTCCTCGAGCTCGAGAAATGCGTTGCGCCCTTCGCAAAGTAGTCCATCACCCACCAGATCGGCGGGTGTGAGTGCGTCTCTGTAGTTCCTTTCCACCCACGCCTCGAGACGTTCGGCGAGCTTTGGAGTCATGACCACCCCCGAGTGGATTAAACCAGCCTCCTGCTCGGTGAGAGCCACGCGAAGACGCAGGCAGGCGGGGCCGCCTCCATTTCTCATGGATTGCCTCACATCGATGAAATCGACACGCTCGATCGGATTCTTTTCCGCCAGCAATCGGTCGAGAACACGTCGAGCTCTTGGGTGCTCCTCACAGTCCGAGGGAACGATCAAGGCCATCGCCCCGGTCTCGCCGGGAAGCGAGACCAGTTGTGAGTTGAACAGATAGCACTCGGCGGCATCTTCCAGAGTCAATTCCTCCTTCTGCACGCAGAGAGGAACGAATTCCGAGCACCCACGAGCGGCAAGTCTGGAACGAAGCAACGCCAGCACGTCATCGGAGTCGATGAATGCCTGTTCGTGATAGAGAAGAATGTTCTCATTGCCGACCGCGATGACATCGTTATGAAAGACTCCGGCGTCGATGGCCTCGGGAGACTGGCGGGCGAAGACCACTCCTTCGTCCTGAAGCCCATGATTTCTCGCAATCGCACGCGAGGCTTCAAGGGTCTGACGTCCGCTGAAGCGCCGGCTGGAATGTGGCTCGGATGAGCCGGATTCAAGACCAGATCGCCCGTAGACGAAGAATTCAACCCCGGACCCCCGATGGTTCATTGAAAAGCGGGTGTGGTTCGCCGCACCCTCGTCAGCCAGCGCGCTTCCACCAGGCAAGGGATCATGAACCATGAAATGGTCTGGAGCGCTGAAGATCTGCCGCAGAATTCGTGCCGTCTGCTCAGCTTCGATGGACCGGTGCAGCAGCGTGGTCAGATTCGCCGGAGTGAGATGGACACGACCATCAGCCGTATCGCTGGAAGGCGAGACGGTGGCCGCGTTCGCCGTCCACATCGAACTGGCGGAGGTCGCAGCACTGAGCATGCCCGGTTCATCCTCTGGCAAGCTTTGCGAGCAGGTCGGCATCCTGGCCGTCGTACCCCAGTTCCCTCAGAAACCGCAAAGCAGGCCTGGGCTGAGGGGGCAGAACGCCCTGAGGGAATTCCAAGCGACATGAGATGACGCATCTTGGCGATGCCCTGAAGCGCCGCCGCCTTGGGATGGGCCACCATGTTGGCATGTTTGGCTGAGAGAAGATTGCCCGGAGAGAGCCCCGCATAGTTGTGCGTGGGACCGACCAGGCCGTCGAAATTGAATTCTTGAGTGTTCACGTCAACCATGGTCTCGGGACAGCGCCCCGTGTCAACCCGAGGGACTGTCCGGGGTGCCACTCAGCAGCCGCCCCAGGCTGCCAGGATCACTGCGAGATCGGCACCACCGACGACACCATCACCGTCGAAGTCTGCACTGGCGTCGTCCGAACCCCACACGGCCAGCACGGTGGCGAGATCGCTCCCCGCGACGAGGCCATCTCCATCGAGATCGCCGAGGCAACAACCACCGGTGGATGACATCTCCAGCACGCCTTCGCCTCGTGCCTGACCGTACCCGTAGCCACCGACTCGAATGCTGAATCGCTCACCGCATTGGGCCGAAAACGTGACTTCGGAGGTGAACTCCGAGCATCCCTCGGAGTCATCATTGCAGGCGATCATCGGACCGCTGCAGCTGTCGGACCTGACTTCGAGCCTGGTGTCGAAATCAGCCAGCCCACAGAGGCTGGCCGTGACGGTCGCCCTCGACCGGTGAGATGTACTCAAACCAGATGTCGGCTCCCATCGCGGTTCCAAAGTCACCGCACTCGACTGGTGAATCAGCTGGTCCATCGGTGGAAGCGTAAAAAGTCGAGAATGCGTGCACGCCATCATCAATGGCCAGGGCATCGAGGCAGAGATCATTGACTGGTGCGTTTTCGGTTGAGACATCGCCGATCACTGCCAGTGAATACCGATCCATTCCGTAGAGATTTTCGCACTCGATGTTCATGGCGAATCCGGGTGCCACGATGATCTG
>CASICI010000029.1 GCA_949373145.1 uncultured Phycisphaerales bacterium | reverse complement strand
TGAAAGCACGCATCGGTGAGACGATCAGAGTGGATCTGCCCGAGGCACACGGCGTTACGAGATCCTTTCAATTGTCGACTGATCGACTCATTCAAAACGACTCGAGACCATCGCACTCCCCAGCAGTGCGCAGGGCCGGGTATTCCTGATGCAGCTGCTGGCTCTCGTGAACGAACAGGCCGGAGAACTGTCCTTGTTCCTGGACACCCTGGGACACTTTTTTCTGATCGACTTCGCGATCAGGTTCCTGTTGATCACCTTCGTCCTGATCAGAAAAAGCAACCAGCCGCAGACCGCACTGACCTGGGTGATCCTTCTGATGGGGCTTCCGATCCTGGGGTTCGTGCTCTACGGTCTCTTCGGAGAGGAACGCTTCGGCTACTTCCGAAAGAAACGACATGCCGCCGCGATCAAGCGAGTGGACATGCCGGGCGTTCATGCCAATTCCGTCGCCGAAAACAGAGTGATTCTTCCGATGATCCCCGGGCAGATCGCGACCCTTGCCGAGCAGGTCTCGGGCTCCGCACCGGTGAGTGGAAACCACATCGAGCTTCTGGGGGATTCAAAACGCTTCGTCACCCGACTCTCGGCGGACATCAGTGCGGCCGAGGAGGAAGTGCACCTGCTGTTCTTCATCTATCTCGACGACAGCTCGGGGCAAATGGTCGCCCAGGCGATGATCGAGGCTGCCGAACGGGGTGTGAAGTGCCGTCTGCTGGTGGATGCGGTCGGCTCCAAGATGTTTCTGAGAAGTGAACTGGCGAGCCGCATGCAGCAAGGTGGCGTCGAGGTCGTCGGGGCGCTTCCAGTGAACCCGATCCGAATGCTTCTCTCCAGACTCGACCTGCGAAACCACAGAAAAATCGCGGTGATCGACGGACAGATCGGGTACACGGGGTCGAACAACCTGGCCGAAGCAGCCTTCGCACTCAAGCCCGATTTCGCGCCATGGGTCGACTGTTCGATCAGAATCGACGGTCCGGCGACGAAGGAGTTGCAGATCCTCTTTCTGGAGGACTGGCATTTCGAGACCGGAACACTGCCCGAAACCCCGCTGAAGCGACAGCCCAGAAAGTGCGAGAACGGACTGCCGGTACAGATCATCGCGACCGGCCCGAACTTCTACAACGAAGCGACCACTCAGATCGTCCAGGCCTGCATCCATCAGGCAACTCATGAACTGGTGTTGACGACTCCCTACTTCGTTCCGGATGAGACCACCATCAAGAACCTCTGCGTCTGCGCCAGAAGAGGTGTGCAGACGACTCTGGTGGTACCAGCCCGAAACGACTCCTGGATGGTGGCCGCGGCAAGTCGTTCGAACTACGCGCCGCTTCTCAAGGCCGGTGTCGACATCCACGAATTCAACGGAGGCCTGCTCCACGCCAAGACGATCACGATCGACCGTGAGATCGGAATCGTGATGAGCGCCAATCTGGATCGAAGAAGTTTCAACCTGAACTTCGAGTGTGGCGGGATCATCTACGACAGCGCCTTCGCCGCGGAGCTCAGGGATCTTCAGGAGACCTACATCGACAGTTCGAATCGAATCGAAGAGTCGGAATGGCTGAAGAGAAGCGTGGCCCGCCGGGTCGGCAACACGCTGGCAGGATTTCTCAGTCCGATTCTGTGACGCCCGAGTAAATCGAACCACGCACGACCGTGGAGATTCGGAAGCATGAGTCGATGATGTCTCTTGACGAATTGAATTTGAAAAAATGTCGAATGGACGCCCTCTTGCAACGGCTTCTGTCCTTGCCCGACGATGGCCCCTTGCTCGTCGACGCCCAACGGTCCCTCACGGGCCCCGAGTTCGCCGCCGCCGTCGGCGGCGCGCGCCGGGCCCTGCGGCGGAGGCCGCCGGGGCGCGTCGCCCTCGTCGGCACCAACGACGCCGCCTTCTTCGTCTGGCTCGTCGCCGCCTGGTGCGAGGGGCGGGCCGCCCTCCCGATCGACGCCTCCGACCCCGCCGAGCGACGCCACGCCATGGCGGCCTTTTGTAAAGCGGGCGTCGTCGAGGCCGTCTGGCCGTCCGACGCGGCCGCCGACGTGCGCCCCCCAGCGCGCTGGGACGACGACGCCGAGGCCCTCGTCCTCTGCACCAGCGGCACAACGGGGCGTCCCAAGGCCTTTGAGTTCACCCCGACCGCGCTACTGGGCGACGACCAAGCGCGACCGCAGGTGGCGCTCGCGCCGTCCGTCCACTGGTCCTCGATCCGCCATTCCCAGACGATGTACCACCTCGTCGCGCTGTCCCACGGCCACCGCCTGGTCGTCGTCGCCAAGGCCGAGTGGCTCGACGGCGCGCGCATGGCGGCGCTCGTCCGACGCTGGGGGGTCGCGCGCGCCTTCGTCACCCCCTCATACGCGCGCCACGTCGGCGGCGCCGACTCGTGGTTGGCCAACGTCGACGTCGCGCTCTTCGGCGAGCCGTCCGACGACGCCCTCCGAACTGCGCTCGGCGCGCGCGACGCCTACGGTCAGACCGAGAGCGGCAGCCTCTGGATGGCCTTTCGTTCGGCCGAACAAGACGGGTGGACGCCCGAACCCGCCTTCGGGCTCGCCATCCACGACGAAGACGGTCGGCCCGTGACGACGCCCGGCGTCGTGGGACGCCTCGTGGCGACGGCGGGACGCGAGTGGCTGACGTTGGGAGGGCTCGACGACGAAGACGGCGCCTGGCCCTTCGACACGGGTGACCTGGCCGAGTGGACGACGACCAACTCGCGCTTCCGACTGCGCGGCCGCGCCAACCGCATGATCAAGGTGCGAGGCTATCGCGTCGAACTCGCCGAGGTCGAGGGGCGCTTGGCGGCGTGCGACGGCGTCGAGGGCGCCGCCGTCGTGGTCGCCCCCACCGCCGATCGGCTCGTCGCCTACGTCACGCCCGCCACCGTCGACGCGTCGACGCTTCGCGCCCTCCTCACGCAACGCCTGCCGTCCTACATGGTGCCGTCGGCCATCCATCCGCTCGAGACGTTCCCCCTCACCGCGACGGGGAAGGTTGACCGCTCGGCCCTCCCCGACGTCGAAGCGCCCACGCGCTTCGACGCGCCTCGCACGCCCGAGGAGGCCGCCATGTGCGAAGTGTGGCAAGAGTTACTGGGGGTCGAGCGCGTCGGGATCCACGACGACTGGTTCACCCTCGGCGGCCACTCGCTCCTCGCGATGCAGCTGGCGCAACGGACGGGGGTCAACCTCGCGGTCCTCGAAGCCCGACCGACGGTGGCGTCGTTAGTCGACCGCCGCACGCCGCGCTTCGACGCCGAGGTCGTCGACGACGAGGCGACCTACGTCTGCCCCATACCGGTGCCCGGATCGAAGTATCACCCTGGGCGGTGGCGGGCGCTGGCGATGCGGTTAGGAGTGGAAGTGCCGTCCTTGGCCAGGCTCTTCGGATATAACTTCATAAAAGCGGTCTTGTACCACCCGTACTCATGCGAGTTGGCGTTGCCCGGCGTCGCGACGCCCGAACGCATCGATCGCTTCTTTCGAACGCATCCGATCCTCACGGTCCGACTTCGGTCCGACGGACGCCTTCGCTTCGGCCCCTATGACGTTTCAGACCACGTACGCCACGCGACGACGCCGCGTGGGCGGGACGCGTTGCGGCGGTCGCTCTTCGCGCTCTACGAACGCCCCCTGTGCTACGTCTGCCTCGACGGGGACACCGCCTCCCTCGTGGCGCACCACCTGGTCTACGACGACCCCAGTCTCGACCTCCTGACACGCGCGTGGAACGAAGCCGTACCCGCGACGAAGCGTACGGTCTTCAAGACGCTGGGCGACGACTACCGCGCGCTCGAACCCACACGCTGGGACGGCCCACCGTGCGGTTGGAGCGACCGTCGACACGTGTGTGTGAGACGCAAGGCCCCCCCCATCGTCGGCTCCCTTAAAACCGCACTGCTGCGCCCGCTCTTGGACCGACTGATGACGCTCGACGCCGTGGCGTCAAGCGTCGTCTTCACGCTCCACGAGGATCTTCGTCAGCGTGTGACGTCGATCGACGCGAGCGCCGTCGTTGGCAGCCTCACGTACGATCGGCTCTACCGTTACGACGGGACGACGCTCGCACCGCTCGAGGGACGGGTCGGGCCGTCCGATCGGAAACGGATGTGGTGGATCAATCTCGTCGACTACCGCAACAACCCGAATCGAAGGGTCAACGATCCGCCTCTTGGTCAGTCTCATGCTGTTGGTCGACTGATTTGGGTCGAATGCGGCGTCGACGGCACCCGATACCTCAGTATTCCGAAGATGATCGAACTTTAGATTCAATCCGATTCTGTGACGCCCCGGGAGATCGAGCCGCGCACGACCGTGACCAGACGGTCGGGACCGACCTCCAGTCGTTCCACCACGGCGTCCGGCCAGCGCACGCTCAGCGTGCCTCGTTCGAACCCCTCCGGAAGACCGAAATGAAGGACGGGCGACCAGTTGGACTGGAACGGTCCACCCCCGCTCACCCAGCGGATCGCGGACCAGTCACCGGATTCCAGACGCACCACCGCACCCACCCCGTGCCTGTTCCCAACGCCGGGCCTGTCATCTTCGAGCCGGACCTGCAACCAGCCTGAACGATCGAGATCGTTTCGAAGCAGGCGCACCGGACCGTTCAACTCACTGACGACCAGATCGATGTCACCGTCTCCATCAAGATCATCGAACACGGCACTGCGATCGCGATGAGCTTCCGCGATGGCGCCTTCAGGTTCGATGCGGCGAAAACGCTCACCGTCCCGTTCCATCAGAAGGATCGCCTGCTCGTAGTCGGAATCCATGGTGGCACGTGTCGCCTGGGGATAGACATGGCCGTTGACGACCAGCAGATCCTCATCGCCATCGTGATCGAAGTCGAAGAATCCACTGGCCCATCCGAGGAAAGGACGGCTCACCAGCGCGAGACCGAACTGCCTGGTTCGATCATCGAAGAAACCGGCTCCGCTAGAAACGTGCATCGTGTTCGAGTCACTCGAGAAATTCGAACTGAACATGTCCGGGGACTCGTCACCGTTCACATCGGCGACCGCCATGCCCATCGTGGCCTGGTCGTATCCGTTGAGATCGTGCGCCAGCCCGGACATGAGCCCGGACTCCTTGAAGGCGAGTCCATCCTCCGCGGTCGATCGATTGAGATAGAGATCATTGGCTTCGGAATCATTTCCAACCAGCACATCGATGAGACCATCATCGTTCATGTCGAGAATCGCGACGTTCAATCCGTAGCTCGGGTGCAGATCGCCGAGAGGGTCGCCCGGTTGATGAAGCCTGAAGGTGCCATCACCTTCATTCTCGTAGAACAGGTCGGACAGCGATGGAAGCCCACGTGGCCCGTTGACCACGTCGATCCCCTTGAAACGTGCCGGGGGCACGGGCTTCGTGGCATCGAAATCGACGTACCGGGTGACGAAGAGATCAAGGTCACCGTCCAGATCGAGATCGCCGAAAGCCGCACTGGTCGACCATCCGGAGTCACCGATTCCGCTGCTGAGAGAGACATCCTCGAAGGTGCCATCACCTCGATTTCTCAAAAGGACGTCAGGGCCGTAACAGGCGATGAAGATGTCGTCGAGACCATCTGCATCGATGTCGCCCACCGCGGTCCCGAACGACCAACGAGTGTGGGTGATGCCCGCGAGTTCGGTGATGTCGGTGAACTGAAGCGAACCGTCGTTTCGAAAAAGTCTGGCACCGGGCCCTGCCTCCGGATCGGACAACGTCGCGCCGTTGGGGACGAAGAGATCACGGTCGCCATCCTGGTCGAAATCGATCAAGGCGAGTCCCCCTCCCTTGACCTCGAGGATCTGAGTCGATGGCGTGTCACCGGACACCGTTTCGACTGCGATGCCGGATCCGGCAGTGACATCGCTGAACACGAAGGGAACGGTGTCCAGGGTCCGCGCCGAGGCTTCGGACGATGAACCGTGTTCCTCAGTGTCAGAACAGCCTCCACTCAGAAGGAAAGCTCCAAAGAGGGATGACCCCAGGAGCTTCAGAGAAACACGTGATGACCAGACGCGGA
Organism: uncultured Phycisphaerales bacterium; assembly: GCA_949373145.1. Classification (GTDB taxonomy): domain Bacteria; phylum Planctomycetota; class Phycisphaerae; order Phycisphaerales; family SM1A02; genus UBA8087. Next base: position 58,825 of record CASICI010000029.1, on the reverse strand, counting down.
CACGGCTCATGATCCACTTCCCCCACCAAGCTCGCGCCAGCGTGCCAGAGCCTCTTCAGCCTCCGACGCACGCCCGAGCCGGGAAAGCAGCGACCCCTTTCGAAACCATGATTCGGCGAACTCCGGACTGATCTGGATGGCATTGGTGATGGCCTCAAGGGCTTCATCCTGTCGCTCATCACGAGCCAGAACATCGGACAATCTGATCCAGGCACGTCGCAGCTCCCGGCTTCGGATGGGCTCGGGCTCGAGGGCCGCGTACTCAAGCACCCGCCGAAACGACTCCTCCGCAGCCTCGAGACGATCGTCATTGAAGGCGAGAAGACCTGCGAGGAACGTCGTGTCGGCTTGTTCGGGAGCATCCTGCAGGCTGCGTTCCACACGGACCCGGGACAACTCGGAGTCGCCGGCGTAGAACGCACTCCACGCGATGTAGTAATCGAGGAGTCCGTACTCGGCGAAGTCCTGTTCGAGGGCCTCCGCCTTCAGGTACTGGGACAGGGCCTGAGCGTGTGACTTCTTGCCGTGAAGTGCCATCCCTTTGAGAAAATGCGCTCTGGCGAGGTCAGGACGATCCTGGATCACGGTGTCGAAGATGATCAGCGATTCATCAAGTCGCCCTGACACCAGGAGTTGCTTGCCAACCTTCAACCGGGCGTCACCCGCAACCTGAGTGAGGGCAGGGCGAGCGTCAGTCGTGCCGGAAACACCCTCAAGCATCCACAGGGGGTCTCAGAACCACGCTCACATCCCGCCAGGAGCAGGACGGAGATAAAAAGAGTGATGTTCAACCGCGAGAGAGGGTTTCGACGTGTCAGAAGGCTGAATCGGCATGTGGACGCTCCAAATCCGATGAAACGGGCAGATAACCGATCGTACTCAACGAGATGCCTCGAAGAACGGTTCCTGATAAATATCCGTTTTTAATTGTCAACAGCCGTTTGTTCTTGACCTCGAGAGGTCACCACGTACTCTTTAGAGAGCTGAAAAGCTGTTTCAACCAACCCCCCAACGAGTTGTTCATATAAGAGTAGGAGTTCTTCCATGACCCCAAGGTTCGGTACCGCCGGCATCTTGGTTCTTGCAGCAGTCACATGCGGCAGCCCCCTTCTGGGCTCTGCCGGAGACGACCTCGCCTTGCAGGAACGAAGTGGAGAACCATTCCGAGAGCTCTCGAATGCCCAATTCGATGCGTGGCTTCAGGGCAGAATCGACTACGGCACACCAGTCACGATCGCTCAGGGGCTTGGACCTCTGTTCAACAAATCGAACTGCCAGTCATGCCACGGCACCGGAACCATCGTCGGTGGTCCCGGCACCATCGAAGTGACATTCTTCGGCGGGGATGACAAAGGTTCCTTCGTCGATCTGACGCACCTTGGCGGCCCTGTTCATCAGCTGAGCGCCATCAACAGTGAATGCCACGAAGAGATTCCCGCGGAAGCCTCGATCGTGGTGAATCACATCACCAATGGCGCACTGGCCTACGGACTCGTGGAGGCAATTGCCGATTCGACGCTGCTCGCCATGGAAGACCCTTTCGACAGTGACGGCGACGGTGTGAGTGGACGCGCCAGCGTGAGCGAAGCACTCGAAGCGCCGGGGGTGACGCGCGTCGGCCGATTCGGCTGGAAGGCACAACTGCCCACGGTGCTGAGTTTCAGTGCGGACGCTTCACTCGGTGAAATGGGACTCACCAACAGACTGCTGCCGGATGAACTCGCACCGAACGGTGACGAGGCGCTTCTGGATACCTGTGACACCGTGGCGGACCCGGAAGATCAGCCCGACGCGAACGGCCTTGAATTCATCGACCGAGTGACCACGTATCAGCGATATCTCGCCCCCCCGCCCCAGACCCCGAAGTCGGGCATGACCGGCGAAGCGATCTTCAACAACGTGGGATGTGCCGCATGCCACTCACCGACCCTGACGACCGCGGATGACCCCGCACTCGAATCCTTCCTGAGAAACCGCGATTTCAAGCCCTATGGTGATTTCCTTCTGCATTGCATGGGAACTCTGGGCGATGGCGTGAGACTTGGCGATGCCTTCGAATGTGAAATGAGGACACCGCCTCTCTGGGGACTTCGCTGGCGACAGGCCATGCTTCATGATGGACGAGCGGGCAGCGGCGACTTCGAAGCACGCGTGACCACGGCCATCACCGAACACGGTCTGTTCGGAGAAGCCAGCGACAGCATGGCGCTTTTCGCGGCTCTGTCCCAGAGCGAGAAGGATTCGTTGATCCAATTCCTGGACTCGCTCGGCAGAATCGAATTCGATTACGACGGCGATGAAGATGTGGACATGAATGACTTCGAGGCCTTTCAACTGTGCTTCGAACAGGACAACGTGCTCACGCCGGACGACGCGTGCTCCATCGGCGACATCGACCAGGACGGCGACACCGACCTTGAAGATGCGGCCTTCCTCATGGAGGCCTTGGATGAGACGCCCGAGGATTGCAACGACAATGGCACCGCCGATCTGCTCGAAATCCTCGAAGACTCCTCTCTGGACGATGACGACGATGGTGTCCTGGACGCCTGCATCTGCATCGCCGACATCAACGAGGACGGTAGCGTGAGTGGCCCCGACCTTGCAGTCATCCTCTCTGCATGGGGTACCGCCAATGCCAGTGCCGATCTCGATGGAGACGGACAGATCACAGGCGCGGACCTCTCATTGGTACTCGCCAACTGGGGCCCATGCTCAGGCGGCTGAAAAGACAGACACGAATTTCCCCACCCCACACCCACAGCGGACAGACCGCTTCCCACTGCAACGACTCTGGAGCAGAAAATCATGCGATCCGAACTCAGAATCATCACACTTGCAAGCCTGCTGCTTCCAGCAGGATTGGCACACGCTCAGTTCAACACTCTTGAACTGGTGAATGAGACCGACGAGAGACTGATTCTCGATCCCACATTCGAATATCTCAATCTCGAGAAGGACATCACCTGGGGAGACTTCGACAACGATGGAGATGTCGACGTCGCCGTCGCCATCAAATTCGTCGGTTCCATCGAAGGCGGATGGCCCAACCTGCTGTTGATGAACGAGGACGGTGTCCTGACCGACCGCACCGATGAATTCGCCACGAGTTCCGACCTCGCGGGAGACGACGGTTTCGCCGCACCCTCCAACGACCGCAACGTCGAAGCCATGGACGTGAACAACGACGGATTCCTCGATCTGGTCACAGCCACCACGATGAGTGACGACATGGACTGGACACTCGGCCAGCCCAGAGTCCACTTGAACCTCGGCAACGACCAGAACGGCAACTGGCTCGGCTTCAAGCACGAGCACCTTCGAATTCCAGAGATGTTCGCGATCAACGGCAGCGTCGCAAACCCTCGTTTCTGTGACATCGCATGGGCCGACTTCAACGGCGACGGCTATGTCGACCTGTTCTACACGGATTACGACACTCCAGAGACGAGTGGCACCTACTGCATCGACATCAACGGTGACGGTGACACCAACGACCCGGGAGAGTGCCAGGCGAGTCCTCCCGAAAATTCCTCGGATGACTACAACGCCAAACTCCTCTTCAACTGGGGAGACGATCCTGCGGGCCCCGGTCCCGGTTACTTCTATGACACGTTGAACACGGTCATGACCAGCTCCGAACTCTCGACGGATTTCGGAAATGCCGCCGAGGCCGCGGACTTCAACAACGACGGCAAGATCGACATCGCCGCGTGCAACACGCTCGGCGCCAACATCGTCGAGATCTTCTACAACGAAGGCACCACGCCAGGCACCGATTTCAACACCGATCTGGTCTATTCGGGTGCGCCCTACCACTTCAAGGTGGATGACCTCGACGGCGATGCCGACATGGACATGATCATCATCGATGACTCTCAGGACCGTTATGCGATCAACACCGGAAACGGCAGCGACGGACGAGCCAACTTCACCACCTATGTGATCGGCGACTCACTGAGCGAATTCGGAAACACCCCGTCATGCTTCGACCTTGACAATGACGGCGACCTCGACTGCTTCGTGGCCGATGTCGACGCCGACCTTCCCTCATTCTGCCCGAGCACCGGACGCCGGTCCCATCTGTACGAGAACACCGGCAATGTCAACGAACTCTTCGTGGAGAACACGCTGCCGATTCCAAGTTCGGAATTGTCCGCAAGCTTCGACATCGCCCCCGTCGACTTCAACGGCGACGGCTACATCGACATCTTCCAGGCACGTTGCTCGGGATTCTCGGTGTGGATGAACAAGCCACCACTGAGAATCGACTTCGCATATCCCGACGGCCTTCCCACCACGATCGAACCGGGCGTGATCACTGAAGTCCCCATCCGGCTTTCGGAAATCGGCGGAACGATCACGCCGGGAACCGCACTCCTCAACTACTCGATCGATGGAGCGGCCTTCGAGACTTCGGAACTCCAGTCACTCGGCGGCACCAGCTGGCGAGCCCTGCTTCCTTCACTCGACTGTGGAAGCACCATCCAGTACTACATGAGCGCCGAACTCAGTGGACTCGACTTCGCTGATCCCAGCAACGCACCCACCAGCAACTACCAGACCAGTCCCGCCACCGGCGAAATACTGGTCGTCGAGTCATTCGAATCAGGCACCGATGGGTTCACCACCAGTGCCAGCGTGGGGACCACCGCAGGCTTCTGGGGGATCGCCGATCCCAACGGCACCTTCAGCTCGGGCCAGCAGATGGCTCCCGATGAAGATGCCAGTGATGATGGCACGCTCTGCTACGTCACCCAGAACGGTGCTGCGGGTGCCACCGCCGGCAGCAACGACCTCGACTCCGGTTCGGTCACACTGCTCTCGCCCGTCATCGACCTTACAGAGGGTGATGCCGAGATTTCGGTCATGGTCTGGTTCAACTGCGATGATGCCTCAGGAACCCCCGCTGACGCCGACTCGATGCTGATCGAAGTCTCGAACAACGGCTCAGACTGGGTGCTCGCCCACGAGGTCGATGCCGACACCAACGGCAACGGTCAGCTCGAGGGGATCGACAGCAACTGGTACCCGCGAACCTTCGTGGTGTCCGAACTCGTCGAACCCACCGCAACGGTCCAGGTTCGATTCGTGGCCACCGACAACCCCAACAATTCGATCACTGAAGCTGGGGTCGATGAGTTCTCCATCAACCGACTGATCTGCGAGGAAGCACCTGCCTGCCCGGCGGACTTCAACGGAGACGGCGAAGTCGGAGGCTCGGATCTTGCCGTGGTCCTGAGTGCATGGGGGCTCGACGGAAGCGTCGCGGACCTCAACGGTGACAACACCGTCGACGGCCAGGACCTTGCGATCATTCTGAGCACCTGGGGCAGCTGTACCGGCTGAGCCTCTCGGGCGACGACATCAGGTTGACAGTCAAGAGCCTCCGACGATTCGTCGGGGGCTCTTTTTTTCATCTGGCCGACGCGCCTCGAGGTGCGTCGATGACGACGGGCTCCGAACCATCGGTGGTTCGAGTGACCACGGAGCCCGAAGGAAACGTGGCCTGCACGGTCAAGGGACGGCGGCATGCCTCCAGCCCGAGAAGGAGTCTCGGTTGTGACTGAGACAGGTACGAACGAGTCCGGGTGAGTTCCCCTGTCCAGAGAATCTTGCCATCCGCATCCCGCACGTCAAGTCGCACACCCTCGCCACCTGCGTTGGCCATCCGGCCACGTACTTCGACGATGAGAACATCGTCCTGCTCGGGGTCGAGGTCGTTGCGAAGGACCAGGGGCACATCATCGAGACGTGTCACGACCAGGTCGTAATCACCGTCACCATCGAGATCACCGGACGCGGCGGCTCGACCGACCATGGGAAGAGCCAGATCGCCCAGACGATCGGAGCCGACGGTGCGAAACCGACCCACTTCACCGACACCGCGGAAGACCTGTGCACGCTGACGATACTGCTGCCCCTTCTGCACTCTGAGAATCTCAGGTTCGATGTGGCCGTTGATCTGAATCAGATCAGGCAGGCCATCGAGATCGAGGTCGAGAAGGAGAGTCCCGAAAGTGAGCGGGTTGCGAGTGGCGAAACCGATGCCGCTCACCGCGGATTCATCGCGAAACGCGACGCCACCGCGCTGGCGATACAGAGAGGAGGATTCGTTGGCGAAGTTTCCCACCGCGAACAAGAGTTCCGCTGTGGATGGGTCGCGAACGGCGTCGACTCCCATGGCCCCCGTCGCATTTCCGTCGAGGTCGAAGGCGACACCGAGCCGCGCCGCGTCCTCGCTGAAGGTTCCGTTTCCATCATTGAGAAACAGACGGTTCGCGGTCGTGTCGTTGGCGATGAGGATGTCAGTGTCACCGTCGCGATCGACATCGACGAGAAGAAGACCGAGCGCCTTCATCACTGAAACACCACGATCGGCCCGTCGGATCATCAACCCGCGGGACTCGGCCTCGTCGACGAAGAGACCGTTTCCGTCGTTGATCAGAAGTCGAAGATCGGTACCGGAAAAGCCGGTGGGAGGACCGTAGGCACGACCGATGCCATCCAGAGTGAAATCGACTTCACGATCCAGTTCCGGTGTCCATTCGACGTAGCTGGCCACCAGAAGATCGGCATCCCGATCACCATCGGCGTCGAAGAACCCGGCTGCCGTCGTCCAGCCCTCACCGAGCTCCTCGCTGCGGACGAAGGTCATCTCTCCGGTGTTTCGGAAGAGAGGATCGGTTCCGACACGTCCGAGCAGGAGATCCAGTCGGCCATCTCCGTCGATGTCGCCCAGTGCCGCGGTGGTCGTCGCCGTGACCGCCTCGAGTCCACTGCCTTCGGTCACATCGGTGAATCTCAGCACGCCCTCGGGCGAGGTGTCGTTTCGATAGAGACGAGGTGTGCCACCGTAGTTCGAAAAGAGAAGATCCGGATCGCCGTCATCATCGAGATCACCGATGGCGACTCCACTACCCATCGTTTCAGGAAGAAGTCGTTCACCCGTGGCGCCACTGGACTGTGCATGACGCACGCCGGAGTCTTGGGCCACGTCCGTGAAGGATGCGGCGAATGGTGGGAGTCTTCTCGACTCAGAGGTGGTTTCAGGAACGGGCACGAGCGCCTTGCCGGTGATTTCCGACGAAGGTTCGGTCTCCTCGGATCGCAGAAGGATCACGAGCAGGACCACGATGATGCCACCGATCCCTCCGGCGAGAATCACGCCCAGAACGCGACGTTCTCCACGGGAGCTGCGTCCCGGTCTGTCATCGTCGCGCGGGACGGTCAAGAGTCGACCTCGGATGAGGAAAGTGGATAGATCGCCTGGGGATTCGCGGCATGATCGGCGGCAGGATACCGCTTGCGTGCGTCTCTGATCGCGGCTTCACCGGCTTGCTCATCGATTCGATAACGAGCGTTCAGATCTCGAGAGACGGCAGCATCCTCGGAGCGACCAAGCCCTTCCTGAGCCTGCGCACGAAGCCAGTAGGCACGTGCCGACTCGGGGTTGCGCTTCAGGACGATCTCGATCATGCCCAGTGCCTTTTCGTAGAGCTCGGGTTCTTCGGGGTTCGCCAGACGCAGTTCCAGACCGGCGAGTGAAAGAAGAAGCCTGTCGTAGCCGTGAAAATCAAACCCGCGAGCGGTGGCTCCGGGAAAACGCTCCGGTTGCTCGAATGCCAGAGCCTCCAGACGTTCCCGCGCGGAATCGAAACGCCCACGCTTCAGATCGATCTGTCCCGAGAGATAGGTGACGCCCCAGGGCATCACCGTCGATTCGGGCGCGGAGGCACGTTCCAGTGAGGCGATCGCCTCATCGAGGCGCCCCTGACGTTCGAGCACGCGAGCGAGCCCGTAGGCTCCTTCGAGGCGGCCCAGAGCTTCCACCATCTCGAAGGCGTTCTCCGATTGTCGAAAGCTTCCCTGTTTTCCGGTTCGGAACAGGCCGATCCCGTAGTCATAGAGTCGCTCCCAGGATTCGGCAGGTGCTTCGAGCGGCGACACGGAATCCACTGCCGTCTTTCCATCGATGGAAAGGACCACGCGATCGCGGGTGATCTCGACGGCCGGCAGCGTCTTGACGAGCGCTCTTCCATCGACGGGGCCGTAGACGAACGCCATCAACTGCTCATCGAATTTTCGATACCGCATCACGACCTCGATCGTCAGAGGACCTTCGAGATCCTCCGGGACATCAAGTCTGTAATGCGTGACCGCGGCCGCACCCGGTGGCACCTGGTGATCGTAGACCTTGGTGAAGATGCGTCCGGCCGATCGGTTCTCGACTCGATGACCCTCGGAGTCGATCACGAACGAGTTCAGGCGATACGCGTCGGGATCGACCACACCAGCCTCATCAATGAGTCCGCTGTGCGCGAGGATGCGATCCCCGTCACGAACGGTCAGTTCAAGCCAGATCTCGTTGCTGTCGGCGGTTCCCTGGGTGAAGGCATGGCCGGTGGCGAGATTGCGACTCACGACCTCCAGGAGGTACGGTCGCCCGCGAACCAGAGTGGGATTCTCGGGGCGTATCGGCCCGATGAAGGGACCGTCGATCACGCCGCCCTCACGCAGTCCGATGATGTCGACACGCATCGAACCAGCCAGCGCGGCCTTGCTCGCCGCCAGTCGTTCCGCCTTGTCCGGAAGCTGGAGGAGCTCCATCAGAGCTGTGTTTCCGGAGGCGAACTGATGGTCGTGAACCTTCAGCACCGAAGAGTCATCGCGGATGCGTGCCGCCATGCCCGCCGAAGGCTGAAGGGGCATGTGACACACGTTGCAGTCGGTGATGGCGTGTTCCGGCCAGCGCCACGAATCGAGACCGTGTCCGGAGACACCACTCAATCGCCAGGAGTCGTAGTGGTTCTGGCCCGCCAGCCAGCGATAGTCGTTGAGATCCTCTGGAATCCATGCCTTGTGACAACTGCCACAGAACACCGCGGAGTCCGTGACCCCGGGAACGAGCATGGTGCGTGCATGGAGTTCCGGTCGAGCCCGGATCAGCTGACGATTGACCCACTTGAGTCCGTCCCACTCCGAATCATGAAAGGGATAGCGTGTGGGCGGATGAATGGTCCATGATCCGTTTCCAGATGGCTCGGCATCGACGATCGAATGACACACCAGACAGTTCACTCCGGCGGTGGCCCCGGGGATCGACGTGGGATCGACGGTGGCATCATCCAGCCGAGGGTCGTCAAGCGTGCCCGAGGCCAGCAGGACCGGATCGTGACAGCCCGCACAGAAGTTGGAGAGATGCACACCTCCGGATCGCGCATCGCGGGCGGTGGCGGCGTAGATCGGATTGTCGAAGGAGGAGAATCGATGCGCGCTGCCGGACCATGACGCGTGCACATCAGGGTGGCAGGCGATGCAGGAAGCGACATCGGTCAGATCGGTGACGGAGATCGACTCCGCCCCGCTGATCCGCGCATTGGTGAGACTCATTCCGGAGGTGTCCAGATCCCTGATCACCGGTTCGCCGCCGTTGGAATGAAAGACGAAGAGGACGGCCAGCACAGCGGAGCCGATCCCGGCCCAGCGAATGCCGACTCGCCATTGCAGACGCGGTCCGACCATGCGATGGGCGATGAACAACCAGACCACCACCAATGGCGCAAGCACGTGCGCCCACCAGATCAGAGCGCGGGAGTCCCCATCCGAAAAGGGCATGAAGAGTCCCTCGACGCGAAGCAGCAGAACCCCGGACAACAGCAGGATGAGAGAGGTCGCGAAGAGGACGTAGCCGACACGACGCGCATTTCGGTTGGGAGATCGGCGTGCGCGAAGAAGATGACCGAAGCCGTACAGCACCACCGGCACCACCAGGAGCAGGCCCAGGATCACATGGATCAGAAACGCCCAGATCGAAATCAAGGTGTCCGCTGGTGTCGCGGCGACCTCCGCGAAGAAACGAACACCCAGCAGGTAGATCGAATCGAGCGACATGAGCCCGAATCCGACCAGCACCAGCAGGAGGATGCGACGCAACCCCGGGGTCACTGCGCGAAAGCGTTCGTGTCTTGACGAATCAGTCATCGTGCCAACATCTTAAGGGCCAGTGAAGGAAAAAGATCAACGACCTGACGCGAAACGACGGTTGTGACGTTGCATCAGAGCTCGAGCGGCGGCATCAGGCCCCTGTCCATCCCTGGACGGCAGCGGTTCGAGTCGCTCGCCCTGATGCGTGAAGAGATCCATGTCCTTGCACCAGCCGGCGAGTTGCAGAACCCAGTGGCGTCGCATGCCCGGTGCGGGAACGCCGAGCGTGTCGGCGATGGAATCGAAGCGGAGCCTGATCTCCTCGCCGGGGCCGATGATGGCACAGGCATCGTCGGTCCGGGAGACCAGTTCGAGGCATGGCCCGAAGTCCGTGTAGAAACCGGCTTGATGTCGGACATCACCGAACTGAGCCCGGCGACCGTAGTCGTACTCGGGCTGACGTTGAGGACCGGTGGTCCGGCGCGGGAAGCCGCAGAAACCCAATGTCGCATCGGTCATGGGCACTTCGAGAGGCTCGATCGAGCCAGACTGCGTGACACCCACCCGAATACGGTCCCAGTAGATCTCCTGATTCGAGCGGACTCGCAATGCTCGGCAGCCTTCCGGCAATCGAGGAAGCGGCAGAGCCATCGCTCGCGGCATGCCTGCGGGATACCCGAAGGAGTCCGAGACCGTCACCCAGTCCCCGGAGGCGGTGCGAGCCTCGAGAGTCGGAGGCTGGTACGTCGCACCGGCCTGCCATGCCGCGAAGACTGTCTGCGAGTAGGGATACTCGACCCAGCCTTCAGCCAGCAGGACATCACACCCATCGATGGCGTCGGCGAACTCGAGTTCAAGCAGCGATTCGTGCTCCAGCAGTCCGATGAATCGAGCATCGACCGGTCCGGGATCCACCGCGAGCAGATCATGCTCGAGAACCTCCCGGAGCACGTCTTCGGAATGATCGGTTCGAGCGGCGCTGGGTTTCATCACGTCGGAGATGATCAGCGGCAGTGACGTCGCTTCGGGCGCTGCGGTGGCAAGACGTTCATCAAGCACCAGTTCGCAGTCGTCGGGCACGTCGTACGCGACCACTCGTATCGAATCGAGATAGCACGCTTCCTCCATGGGTTCGGCCAGTCTCAGCTCGGCGGGAGCCTCGCGAAGCAACAGTGATTCGACGGGTCTCGATGGTGCGGTCACTCCGGGTGACACCATCGCCCCCATGCCACCGACACCGAGGACATCGGTGATGAACTCGAAGCCATCATCATCATGCCCGCGAGTGAAGACCAGGGGACAGGACGAGATCTGCCGTTGAATCTCGCCGATCCGATGCGTTCCGGAAGCGAGTTGCAGTTCACTTTGAAAGACACCATCAGGCCAGTCGATCTCGAGAAAGTCGATGCGTGAGGCGTCACCCATGCCGATCACCTGAGGCTGCAGTCCCTGCCCCGGCCCGGAACCCGAGCGCCAGGTCGAACCAGCCTGCCAGCTCGATCCGATTCGGGCCGCCCAGCGCACACCGATCCCGCTGGTGTTCGAACGCATCTGCTGAGCTGGATCGTCACGACCGCTGAAGAAGACCGTGGCATATCGTCCGCGGAGTCGACGACCGTCGGCTTCGGTGGCAGGCCATCGCGCGTCGAGCACCCCCTGCTCGGAGAGTGTGAGCAACCCGGGACCTTCGGCAGGATCGACCACGATCGATGAAAGCGAGGCGAGTGGTTGTTCCGATGCGAAGGAGGCCAGGACCTCGTTCGTGGGAGAAAGAACGTAGAGACCACCTTCAGTTCGGACGATGAGTTCCTCGATCCCGTCACCGGTGCAATCGATTGGCACCAGATCGACCGATCGAGGGGCATCCAGGCAGAGCGCTTCACGCTGGGTCGAAGTCCAGGAAGGAATCGCTCCGCCGGCGTTGGCCCAGTTGGAGGCGATGCCACCCTCCTCCACAGTTCTCAGGACGGCCAGACCGTTTTCAGTTCCGTAGCGTGAGGACACCGCAAGAAGAGGAGAGGCCTCGAAACGCTCGAAAGCGGAGGAACGAGCATAGGACCAGAGTCGGTCGTTGAGGTAGACCGCGTGCGGAGGCGTGTCATGCAGAACGATCAGATCGGCATCACGATCGAGATCCACGTCCGCGACCAGCACGCGGCGCGAGGGTCGAGCTCCACCGGAGACACCGGCCCGGGCGGCGATGTCGCGATAGGTCCCGTCACCATTGTTGTTGAGCAGTCGGTCCGGGCCGTCCGCGTTCACGGCGAAGACGTCGAGGTCTCCGTCATGATCGAGATCGGCGATCGCACCATCGATGGTGTCGGTGTCCGACACGGGAAGGTCCGAGGCGCGAGTCCAGGAACCGGACTCGGTCTGAAGCATGAGATGATCGACGCCATCACGGCAGACGTAGGCGTCGACGCGACCATCGGAGTCGATGTCGCCGAAGAGCATGCAGTTCACGGCGGTGATGGTGGAAAGCGGATGCTCCGCATCGATCTGCCAGGCACCCTTCGCACTCGGATCCCTGATCAGAATCGAGCTCCGACCTTCGGAGGCGACTCCGGAGGAGACGATTTCGGGCAGTCCATCACCATCGAGGTCGACGACCTGAAGCGTGCCCGAGGACTTGAATGGTGTCTTCAGAAGCGCTTGCGTCTGCTGGAACGCGGACGCAGGGCTGAACCCCTCGCTCGAGGGTGCTTCGGAGGGGCCCGCAAGCGCCAATGAAAGAGGTCCCATTCGCGTGTAGCGATACTCCGCCAACCGTGAACGGGGATTCAGCGCGAGTGATTCGAATTCAGCGAGGGCCGCCTCCGCCGCAGCCTCGTTTCCAAGTCTCGTTTCGCACCGCTGAAGTCCCAACCAGGCACTGCGCAGATACGGATCGAGTTCGGTCACTCGAAGAAAGAGATCTCGTGCACGGTCGTAGGTGCCGGTCTGTTCGAGGGCCTGGGCCAGGAAATAGGTTCCGTACGCATCGTCGGGCGCCTGTTCGAGGACGACCTCGAGATGCACCATGGCCTCATCGGGGCGACCGAGATACTGAAGCGCCAGAGCCGCGCAGTAATTCACCCGAGGGTTCAACGGATGTTCCTTCAACAATGCACGAAAACGCTCGAGGGCGATGATCTGCGCATCATCATCACTGCGATTGAGAATCGAGATGCCTTCATCGAGTCGCGCCACCAGAGCCTGCGGTCGCATCTGCACGGCACGAGCGAACGCTTCACCGGCCGCTTCGAATTCGAAACGCCCCATCAGACCGACGCCTTCGTTGAGTGCGTCGACGTAGACCGAATCATCGACCGGCACGGCAGGCGTGCGTCCGCATCCACTCCAGAGCAGACACGAGAACACGGCCAGAAGACATGAACGTCTCATCAGGATTCCTTTCCAAGCCCGTCCTTCGAACGAGCGATGCGAGCCGCCAGTTCATCGGGAGCAGGACAACCATCCGCGGGTGCCAGATGGGGTTCGTTCAGATACGTGTGAACCTCGCTTCGAAGATGGCCGCGCATGTCATGTCCTTGCCGGCGTTCACGCTCCTTGCGAAGCGTCGTCACATCGAGAGGACCGACCACGATCTGTTCTCCGGGTCCGGCAGAGGCCTGACTGAGGATTCGCCCGTCCCAGTCGACCAACATGCTGCCTCCCGGCCAGGAGAATGGTCCGTATTGCGCCAGAGACGCGCCTTGATTGCAGGCGACCACCAAGGCGGTGTTCTCCACGGCTCGTGCCCGATTGAAGAGTGTCCACCAATCCATGGGAGCGGTCGCCCCCCAGGGATCCATGTAGGCGCTCACTCGAATCAGGATCTCGGCGCCGTTGAAGGCGAGCTGACGAATCGTTTCGGGAAACAACCAGTCGTAGCAGATGGCGCATCCGATGCGTCCGATCTCGGTCTCCACCACGGGAAAGGGGTTCCGGTCATAGGCAGGGAGATCGTGAGGGCTCGCATGCAGCTCCCAGGGAATCCAGGGATTGACCTTGCGGTAGACCGAAAGGAGACCTTCCGGTCCGACCAGTGCGGTGCTGTTGAAGAGGACGCCGGGATGAGCCGGGTCTCGTTCGATGAAGCTTCCGGTCTGAATCCAGACGCCACGCTCGGCACAGAACCGGGTGTACCGATCGATGTGCTCGTTCGGCATCTCGACCGCGAGATCACGCTCCAGTGCCTCGACCGTCGGATGAATCGGTGCGGCATGAGCGAATTCAGGAAACACGATGAGTCGGATGTCGTGAAACGGTGCGTAGCCCTTGATGGCACCATCGGCCATCTCAAGCATCCGATCGACCCGCGAGGCGATCTGATCACGGTGGCCCGGGCACTCGAATGCCGTCTGGCAGCACGCGGCGTAGACCGTCATTCAGCGCTCTCCTCGATCCATCCCTGTTGGATGGCCTCGAGAATCCGTTCGTTGCACGCGTGTCCGGGACGCTCCTCGAATCCTGGAAGCGCTCGCACCAGGGCCATCAGTTCCGGGAACGTGATGGCCGCAGGGTCGCAGTCGGGGTGAGCATCGGTGAGCTCCTCGGCGATCCGAGTCACATCGAGCCAGTGGTACGCTCCGCCGTTGTCGTTCATGACACACATCCAATCAGTGCGGAACTTCCTTGATGGCATTTCGGTTCCACGAAGGAACACGGACCTCGATGGGCCCCTCGCCTTCGATGGTGCATTGACAGGCGAGACGGGAATTGATCTGCAGGCCCGGGGCCTCTTCGACCCTGTCCTCTTCATCCTCATCGGCTTCGGAGATGGAGCCCTCGCCCTTCTCGAGATAGACGTGGCAGGTGGAACAGGCACAGACCGCCCCGCAGGCATGCTCGATGTTGATGCCCTTCTCGACGGCGAGTTCCAGCAGGGTCTCCCCGACGCCCCCCATCAGGTTCCATTCGGTCTGGTCGGTCTCGGTGAGACCCTCCGGGTCCTCGAGGATGAATTTGACGGGAACGGTGGGTGGACCGTGTGAATGACCGGGGTTGCGCATGTGCATGAGCGTGCTCTTGATGCAGGTTCTGAAGGAGGAGTTGGTTTGAATAGTCTAGCGCCTTGATCGCAGGTGATACCATGTTCGGAGCGCCCACTTGCCGAATCGGATCACCACGCGATGTCACCCCCAAACACACCCACAACCCTGCTGATGGCCCTGACCATGTTGACGATCCTGGTCATGGGTTCAGGTGTCGACGCGGGGCCCCTCCCATCGTTCCAAGAGGACCGGAGTTCGGCTTCCATAGAAATCAAGGGATGGGGCGAGAACATCTCCCTTCTGGAGCAGGAGGACGGAACACTCGTCTACCGTCTGGAGCAGCCGGACGGCACCTTCGAGACGCTCACGCCCCTCCAATTCGCCAAGCGACACTTCCAGAGAGAGCAGGGACGCGATTTCATCAATCGCCTGTTCAACATCACCAGTCCGATCGGCATCGCCTGGGTCCTGGTGGGCTTGCTGGGACAGGCCTTGTTCACCGGCAGGATGGTCGTCCAATGGATGGTCAGTGAACGACGAGGCCGCTCCACGGTGCCGGTGGCCTTCTGGTGGCTGTCACTGATGGGCGCCTCCATGCTGCTGGTCTATTTCATCTGGCGCAAGGACATCGTGGGGATACTCGGGCAAGGGCTTGGTTGGTTCATCTATCTGAGGAACCTCTCCCTCATCTACGGTCGTCGCACCACGCACCAACCGTCTGCGGAGATTCAGAACGACGCCGATCCTGAACCGGCCCTGGAAGGCGATGGTTCATGAGCTCGAAGGCACCCGAAAGCACCTGCCCCGAAAGCCGAGGTCCCTCGATCCTGGGGTTGACCAGTGAAGCGTTCGTGAACCATTCAACGGACCTTGGCATTCCGACAATCGATTCACTCGCCGCCTACCGTGCCTTCTATCGAGAGGGTCGACGCGAAGGTGGGTGGTTCGCACTCGAAGACATGCCGATGGGCACCCGTGAGGTGGAGGGCGAAACCATCAAGTTCACGCTTCGCCTGGGTGCCGGGCGAGAGGTTCCACATGAGACCGAATCGGTCATGATTCCGATGCAGGGCAGAGGCGGGCGTCGAACCCGGACCCTCTGCGTCTCGAGCCAGATCGGTTGCGCGATGGGTTGTGACTTCTGCGAAACGGCTCAGATGGGCCTGATTCGCAACCTCTCCGCGGCGCAGATCGTCGCTCAGTGGTTCGCGGCCAGGCATGTGGTCGGTGAGGAGATCAACAACATCGTCTTCATGGGAATGGGGGAACCGATGGACAACATCGAGGAGGTGATCGCAGCCATCAGGGTCTTGACCGATCACAACGGTCCCTCGATCCCCAGTTCGAAGATCACGATCTCCACGGTGGGTCGAATCGACGGAATTCGCCGCCTGTCCGAACTGGTCGCCGAAGACGGTTTCCACCGATTGAATCTTGCGGTGTCGGTGAATGCTCCGGATGACGAGGTGCGAAACGAACTGATGCCGATCAATCGAGCCATGAATCTGGAAGCCTTGCAGGACGCGCTTCTTGAATTTCCGCTTCGAGGTGGTTCCGCCCTGCTCATCGAATACGTGCTGATTCCCGGAGTCAACGATTCACTCGACCAGTGCGACAGACTCTGTCGGTGGCTCGAACCCCTTCGTTGCTCCTTGAACGTGATCCCATACAATCCTCGAAGAGAGTCACCCTGGTCGGCGCCGACCGAGACTTCGGTCGACGCTTTCGTGGGACGAGCGACCGCCAACGGACAGTTCACCAAGCGACGCGGCACCAAGGGCCGTGACGTGATGGCCGCGTGCGGTCAGCTGGGAAATCCAGAGATCAGAAGACAACGAAGACCGGGAAGAAAAACAGCCTCATGACCCCCCACACACGCTCCTCACGGATGAGATTCAAGAAGTACCAGGAGAATTTGAAGAAGAAGGCTCTCACCAGGCGCAAGGACAAGGTCGTGTCCTTGCATTCCCAGGAGCGCAGCGCACAGCGCACGAGATCCTTCGGCGAACTGTTCAGAACCTTTCTCGGCCGCCTGGCCCCGTATCGAGGTTCGATGGCGATCGCACTCGGCACCCTCACGATCGCGACGATGCTGGCACTCATCCCACCGGTCGTCACCAAATTCGCGGTCGACCAGGTCTTCAACGGAGAGCCGCTCCCGGCGACGTTGATCAGACTGGTTCCGGGAAGCGAAAGCATTCCCAAGACTCCGGTCGACCAACTGTTGATCCTCGTTGGAATCGTGGTGGTGGTCTCCGTCCTTTCGACGTTGCTGGGAATCACCGGCCGCTGGAAGGCGACTCAGACGGTGAAACGTCTGCAATCATCCATGCGCCATGAAGCCTTCGACCATGCCTCGAAACTTCCGCTGCACAAGGTCCAGGAACTCACCTCGGGTGGCGCCACCAGCCTCATCCGTGAAGATGCCGGCGGTGTCGCCGATCTCGTCTTCGGGATGATCTACAACCCGTGGCGAGCGATCATCCAGTTGCTTGGTTCGCTCGCGGTTCTGGCATTCGTCGATTGGCGGCTGCTGGTCGGTGCCGTCGCCCTCTTTCCCTTGATCTGGTACACGCACCGGACATGGATCGGTCGGATACGCCCCATGTATCGGGACATCCGCATGCAACGCCAGGAGATCGACTCGCATGCCACCGAATCCTTCGGCGGCATGAGAGTGGTTCGAGGATTCGCTCGAAGTCGCTCGGAATCAAGTCGATACGTGACCGGCAACCACGTGATGCTTCGCAAGGAGATCTACGTGTGGTGGTGGGCGCGCGGCGTCGAACTCGCCTGGAGTCTGCTGCTTCCCATGGCATCCGCCGCCCTTCTGTGGTTCGGCGGAAAGCAGGTGATCGATGGGACGATCACGACCGGCGACCTTGTCATGTTTCTCGCCTACCTCGCGATGCTCTTCGGCCCCATTGAAACGCTGGCGAACAGCGCCACGATGTTCCAGACCAATCTCGCCGGTCTGGACCGGGTCCTCGATCTCGTCGAGGAACCCAGGGAGATGCCGGATGTCGAAGGTGCCCGGGAGATCGTTTCCGCACAGGTCGAAGGTCGAATGACGCTTGAGAATCTGAGTTTCAACTACCCGGACTCGGACATGCCCGCGCTTGAAGGCATCAGTTTCAACGTCGAGCCGGGGTCACTGGTCGCCCTGGTCGGGCGATCGGGTGCGGGCAAGACCACCTGCTGCAATCTCGTCGCTCGGTTCTACGATCCTTCCGGCGGCAGAATCCTGCTGGATGGCGAGGACATCAGAAACATCTCCCTCGATTCCTATCGCAGACTTCTCGGCATCGTGGAGCAGGACGTCTTTCTCTTCGACGGCACCGTTCGGTCGAACATCGGATACGGCCGCCGCGGTGCCACCGATGAGGAGATCATCCGCGCGGCGGAACTGGCGGCCGCGGACGATTTCATCCACGCGCTACCCGACGGACTCGACACGGTGATCGGAGAACGAGGCTTCAAGCTCTCGGGCGGCCAACGCCAGAGACTCGCGATCGCACGAGCGATTCTCGCCGATCCGAGAATTCTGATTCTGGACGAAGCCACCAGCAACCTCGACACCGAGAGTGAGAAGAAGATCCAGCAGGGTCTCACCGAACTGATGAGAGGGCGCACATCCTTCGTGATCGCTCATCGCCTGAGCACGATCATGCATGCCGATCTCATCGTGGTGCTCGGCGACGGCAGAGTGCTCGAAACCGGCCGTCACGAGGAACTGATGCAGACCAGCGGTGCCTATCGAAGGATGGTCGTGCTTCAATCCGAAAACAAGGAATGAAGACGCTGCTCAGACCAGCACGAGGATCAGCAACGCGGTGATCGTGAGTGCACCAATGGCAAGCGAGATCCTTTCAGATCGACTCAGTCCGGCGAGTCGGGCGTCATGTGTCTTCCTCGATCCGGACGAGCTCGATGAGTTCGAATCCCGGCGCATGTACTCTCTGTCCATGAGGCTCATGAGAGGCCTCCTTTCATCTGAACCTGCTACGAAGCGATGTGCGATGAAGTTCTTGGATCGGGAGAGCGAAGGTGCTGGAACAGTCTAAAACCGGTTTTTTCAGGACCATGCTCTGCCACTTCATATGAGATAACCTGAATTCATGAACCAAGAGATCAGAAATCTGAAACGGTCCACGACGTCATCGTTGATTCTTCTGATCCTGGCTCCCGTACTGCTTGGGGCAGGCCTCGTTGCACAGCAGATGTCTCTTTCCGCCCTGCGAAACATCCGGATTCTGGAACGTCTTCCACTCACCCCGGTGGAAGCTGCCATTCCAGGTCCCATCCGGACCAGCGGCGACGCGACCGCCATCGAAGGTCCGGGGCGACGGGGCACGCTCAAAGCCACCTGGACGAAGACACCTTCTCTCTGGGTCAGAGCCGTCGAGGAGAAGGAGACGCGAGACTCGGAAGGAAACACCAGCTGGGTCACGGTCAGTGACAGAACCTCGTTCGTGAATTTCGAACTCAAGGACGGCTCGAACCGAATCATGGTCGTGCCGAGTCAGAGGATCGATGCCTACATCAATCGATCATGGAGAAAGACGAGCGGCAAACGGCGGTACAGCGAATACCGGATCGAACCAGGTGATGCGATCAAGATCGTCGGCCTGGTCTCCCAGCACCTGGGAACGCCCGCAGTGACATTCGACGAAGAAGGTGAATACATCCCGATCCTCTCCGACGATCCCATCAGCGAAGTACGGTCCGGAAAAGGCCTGTTCGCCTCGCTGCTGGTGAGCCTGAGCCTTCTTGGAATCAGTGGCGGATGCGTGGGACTGATGCTCTTCTTCAGATTCCAGAACGCCCTGGCGTTCGTCATCGTGGTCGGCGTCGTCGAGTCGGGTTTCCTGTTGATCGGAAGCACGCTGATGCTGGCTTCCGACCTCGAGGCCGCGCAGAAGTCGGTGACCAGTTCGGTCGAATCCGCAACCGAAATCGTCGAGGCAGGCTTCGAGAAGATCGGAGTCCAGTGGAACGGGGACTGGGCAGACACGGCCGCCTTCTCAAGGGCCGAGACCAGTCAGGCGCCGGGACCGAGGCTCGTGCTGATTCGTGATTCGCTTGCGGGCTACTGCGCACGGTCCGCGGACATTCGAAAGCGTTTTCCGCAATGGCTGGTGGCGAAGGGACTCGGACTGGGACCGACGCCATCGATCGTCTCATCCGACAGGACCCGCGCGGAACTCCAGACGATCCAACCGGCACGACCGTTCTGGCTCTGGCCCACACTCGGGATCACCCTCGGAAGTCTGCTGGGCCTGGCTGGAATCAGGTGGGGCATGAAGGGCATCAAGGTCAAACGACTCATAGAGAACATACCGCGCACTCCATGCAGTGAAGTGGAGATCGGAATCACCGAGGTCATCGGCACGGTCGACTATGCCAACGTGGACACCTCACCGCTCACGGGACCGTTGACCGACGAAGCATGTGTCTGGTTCGACTACCACGTGCAGGAATGGAGAGGGTCCGGGAAGAATCGCCATCTCCATACGATCGAACATCGCGTGGAAAGCACACTCTTTCTCTGCAAGGATGAGACCGGGAGCATTCCCGTCGATGCCGAAAAGGCGCAGGTCATCAACGGTCGAAAAGCCAAGAAGAGCAAGGGAAACAGGGTCTACACGGAACTCTCCTTCAGGGAAGGCGATCCCCTGTATGTCCTTGGCTCGGGAGAGATCGATCCCACGACCGGCGATTCGCTGAGAATAGAGAAGGATCCGCAGGACCTTCCGTTCATCATTTCGAACCTTCCGGAATCACGCCTCAAGACCATGAAGGTCTCGGTGGCCTTCTGGATGATCGCCATAGGCATCGCGGCGGTCACCACGGCGATCCTCTTTCTGTTGTCCTTCACGGGAACCGTGAGCGCCCTGCATCAGTTGATCGCAGCCGCGACCTCGATCACCACCGTCATCCTGCTCATCTTCCTTCTGCTGTACAACGACCTGGTCTTTCTTCGCCAGAGAACCCTCTGGGCCAGATCCAACATCGAGGTGGCTCTGAAGAAACGATTCGATCTCCTGCCTCAGCTCGAGAACATCACTCGGGGCTACGTGTCGCATGAAAGCGAGACCCAGAATCTCATGACGGAGTTGAGAAGCAGCTTTGAAAACGAGAACCAGGCACCTTCCGAGACGGATGATTCATCAAGTCGGAATGCGATCAAGAAGATGCTCGCGATTCGGGAACGCTATCCGGACCTGAAGGCGAACACGGTCTTTCAGAAGCTGATGACGGGAATCGTGGGGCTTGAAAACGAGATCAGTGCGCGAAGAAGAGGCTACAACGCGGCTGCGGAGCGATACAAAAGCAGACGCAGCAGCGTTCCGGAAGTGTTTCTGGCCCGTATCTTCCGGTTCGAGGACGCCCCCCTCCTTCAATGGCGCTCGGAGATGATGAACTTCTCGAACCTCGAACTCGCTCCCCCCGTCGAGGAAGGAATCGAGGATGATGTTGAATCGACCGAGAATGAACCGCCGACGAAGCCTCCACTGAGGGAAGAATCATGATCAAAGCACCAGTCCCCACCAATGAAGCCGATCGTCTGGCCGATCTTCGAGCACTGAACC
This sequence comes from uncultured Phycisphaerales bacterium, assembly GCA_949373145.1. Classification (GTDB taxonomy): domain Bacteria; phylum Planctomycetota; class Phycisphaerae; order Phycisphaerales; family SM1A02; genus UBA8087. Next base: position 37,329 of record CASICI010000029.1, on the reverse strand, counting down.
TTCTGGACACACCCAGTGAAAATCGTTTCGATCACCTGACGGAACTTGCGTCGCGCATCTTCAACGTGCCGATCGCCTACATCGCGCTCGTCGATGCTGATCGCCAGTGGTTCAAGGCCAAGTGCGGACTGACCACGGATGAAACCGGCCGGGAGATCTCGTTCTGCGGACACACCATTCTTTCGAATGAACCCACGATCATTCCCGACACCACGAAGGATGAACGGTTCGCGGACAATCCCCTGGTTCTAAACGATCCGAACGTGCGGTTCTACGCAGGCCTCCCGCTGGCGGGCCCCAATGGTTTCAACGTCGGAACCCTGTGCATCGCGGATACCGTGGCGTGGCCCGAAGATCGCCTCGACATCGAGACGTTTCGACGAATGGGAGAACTGGCGAACCGAGAGCTGAACATGCTGGATCTCATCCAGACTCAGAAACAACTCATCGATGCCAAGTCACTCCTGCTTCGTACCCGTGAGCAGCTCGATGCGGAACTGAGTGAAGCCTCCATGTACGTCCGTTCGCTGCTTCCCGAGCCACTGACGACGGGTCCGGTCCACACCGACTGGACCTACGAATCATGCTCGGAACTGGGAGGCGATCTGCTTGGGTACACCATGCTGGATGAGGATCACCTGGCGATCTACGTGGTGGATGTGATGGGACACGGAGTGGGTGCCGCACTGCACGGAAGTGCCATCCATTCGTCATTGCTTCACCGGAGCCTCGAGGGATGTGATTTCAGTGACCCGGTCTGCGTCTACGAGTCACTTGATCGTCGATTTCCGATGGAAAAGAGCGGAGGACGTTTTTTCACGATGTTCTACGGAGTGTTGGATCTTCGAGATGGCATCCTGCGCTACGTGAACGGCGGCCACCCCCCCCCGATCATCACGGGTGGCTTCGGCATGCCCAAACGGCTTGAATCCACGGCCACGATCGTGGGAATCGGCCTTGAAAGCCCCCCTGAACGGGGAGAAACGTCACTTCGACCGGGTGAGGAGCTCTGGATCTACTCGGATGCAGCCATCGAATTGAACGATCAAAGCGGGCGAATGTTCGGAGTCGAAGGATTTATCCAGGCGATCGCGGCAGTCCGAGCCAGCAGCGGGGGAACGCCCACGGGACGTCTCAGGGATCTGCTTTCTTCGGTTTCGGGCAAGAAGCAGTTCGATGACGACCTTTCCCTGATGAGATTGACCTTTGATCCGGCGCAGACCTGACGGGAACGCTATAGTCTGCGAATCACCCCCATCCCCTCACAGATAGGACTATGAATGACCACCGGATCACCCGCCGCACCGCTGGAAGTAAAGACTGCGAGCGAACGGAAACCATTCGTGCTCTTCACCCTGCTCATGGGCATCATCATTCCCCCGCTTGCACTCATTGCGGGAATGGTTCTGGCCTGGAACAGTTTCTTCGGACCGCTGGACTTGATCCTGCTGTTTGGAATGTACCTCGTCTCAGGCTTCGGAATCACCATTGGATTCCACCGGTACTTTTCACACAAGTCATTCGATGCCCCCAAGCCCGTGGTGTTCATGCTGGGCGTGATGGGATCGATGGCGATGCAGGGCCCCATCTTCTGGTGGGTGTCCACACACCGACTGCACCATGCACACAGCGATCATGAAAAGGATCCGCACTCACCGCATGCCCCGGGTGAGCACAGCTTCCTGGTCCACTTCTGGCATTCGCACATCGGCTGGCTCTTCCGCCCCGCGACGAGCCCGGTGAACAAGTACGTGCCCGATCTCCGAGCGCAACCGATGCTCCGATTCATCGACTCGACCTTCCTGGTCTGGGCGATTCTGGGCGTACTGATCCCCGCCGTCCTCGGCGGTCTGATCACCATGACCTGGATGGGTGCGCTCACCGGCATGATCTGGGGCGGCCTGGTTCGAATTCTCGTGGAGCACCACGCGACCTGGAGCGTCAACTCGATCTGTCACCTGTGGGGAGACTCACCCTACAAGTCGAATGACGAGAGCAAGAACAACGCCTTCGTCGGGGTCCTCGCGCTTGGAGAGGGTTGGCACAACAACCACCACGCATTCCCCACATCAGCCCGTCACGGTCTTCGTTGGTGGCAGTTCGACTCCAGCTGGGTGGCGATCAACACGATGAAGAAGCTCGGTCTGGTCAGCAACGTCAAAGTGCCCTCCCCCGAGCGCCAAGAGATGAAATTGAGAAAAGAAGCGCCCGCGAGCTGAGGGATCATCCCTGAAGCTTCGCGAGCTTTTGTTTTCAAATCCGGCGTTCTCTCCTAGGATGGAGGGGCGGTCATCGACCGCCACTCACCACCCTCAGGCACGCCGGAGCACATCATGCGCGATTCGATTTCACGAAGACGATTCATCCAATCGACGGGAGCCGCAGGCCTGGGTATCGCGGCGATGGACCTGTCCGCGATGAACCGGATCTCGCCCAACAGCCGGGTGAACGTGCTTTCAATCGGAGTGGTGGGAAGCATCGGTGGCACCGACCGCAGCCAGGTGGCCTCCCACCCGGGGGTTCAGATCACCGGGCTTTGTGATGTCGACCGGTTCTACCTCGAAGACACCAAAGTGAAGCATCCCGACGCCTTCGTCTGCTCTGACTACCGAGAGGCGTTCGACCAGCACGCCGACAAGTTTGACGCGGTCATCGTCTCCACTCCGGACCACACCCATGCCCCGATCATGCTGACCGCACTGGCAGCCGGCAAGCATGTCTACGGTCAGAAGCCGTTGGTCCACCAGCTTGAGGAACTCGCCATGGTCGATGACGCCATGAAAGCGCGTCCCAACCTGATCACCCAGGTCGGCAATCAGCGCATGGTCTACCCCGGCCGCAGAGCCGCGGTCGAGATCCTCCGCTCTGGAGTCCTGGGCAAGGCCGTCGCCGGCTACGCCTGGACGGGTTCACCGAACCAGGGCCATTACTTCAACTACGACCGGGTTCTTTCCGAGCCGATGCCCGCGCCCGAACACATCGATTTCGATCTCTGGCTGGGTCCCTGTGAAGAAACTCCGTTTCGCGACGGACTGATCCCCCTGAAATGGCGGTCATGGTGGGACTACGGCACGGGTGGTCTGGGTGACTGGGGCGTCCATGTCCTGGATGTGATCTTCTTCGGCTACGACGATCTCCAGTCACCGATGGCGGTCAAGACCCACGCACCGGCACCGTCGGACGTCTTCCACACCTACCCCTGCCTGTCCACCGTCACCTACGACGTGTCGGACAGTGACAAGTTCGCGGCGAATCACTTCCCGATCCACTACAACGATTGCGGACAGACACCGTCACGAGCGGCACTCGGGCTCCCTCCGGGAGAATGGCCTGACTCGAACATGACGATGGTCGTGTGCGAAGGCGGCATCCTGGCCCTGACCGCCGGAGGCGGTCTTGAGATCTGGCGTGACGGCAAGATGACGCCCGGCCTCGAGATGCCGGGACTTCCCGAGTTCGAAACGTTGAACCACTGGCATGCCTGGGTCGACAACATCATGGGCAAGGACACCGAGCTTCGGACCCCGTTCCCGGACGGCGTCAGGATCACCGAGCCCGCGCTTCTGGCGCAGAAGGCCGCCAGATTCCCGAACACCGAACTGGTGTGGGATCGTTCCAGACGGGCGATCACGAACCATGCCGAAGCGAACGACACCATCGTGAGACGCCGGTATCGGGACGGATTCGCGCCACCCTCGGTATGATCGAGACGACCTCGAAAGGAAGCGCATGACCACAGGTGAAGAAGAAACCGTCCTGAGAAGAGCCGAGTTCGATGCAGATGGAATCATCAAGTACCACTGGATGGGCTTGATCTTGATCTCTCTCTTCATCGTGACCATTCCGATCACACTGATCGTCGCGCTCGTGTACAAGATCGTGCTGAAAAGAGTCATCGCATCCTGGGACTGCGTCCTGATGACGCGCTCCCTGAATGTGAAGAAAGGCGTCTTCAACAAGATCGAGAAGACGGTTCCGCTTGAGAAGATCACGGATCTCCAGATGGAACAAGGACCGATCATGCGGATGTTCTCGCTCCACCGTATCTCCGTGGAGACGGCCGGGCAGAGTGGGCCGGGAAGTCTCATCAGCCTGATCGGGATCAAGGACACGGAGGCGTTTCGGAAGGACGTGCTCGAACAACGTGACCGGATGACCGGCACGTCACCGAAGACGTCCGCCTCGGAGAAGGGCGACGTGCTCACGGAGATCCGGGACTCGATGGCCCGAATGGAACGACTCGTCGAGAAGATGGTCGAACAGCGAGACCGCTGACCACCTTGCGAGCAGCCCGGCCCGAGACTACCGTCACCTTTCACCCTTAGAAGTGCGGAGAGAACAATGCCTCAGGCCGACCCCATCACCTACGCGTCCTACCTCAAGGTCCCCGAACTTCTGGATCTCCAGCAGCCGAAGTCGTCGCCTGAAGAGCATGATGAGATGCTCTTCATCATCATCCACCAGGTGTATGAACTCTGGTTCAAGCAGATGCTTCATGAAGGTGACCTTCTGAAGAGACATCTCGTGGCGGACAAGGACGAACTCGCCTTCGCGACGTTGAAGAGGATGTTGACCGTCCTGAAGACGATGGTGTCCCAGATCGACATTCTCGAGACGATGACACCGATCTCCTTCCTGTCCTTCAGAGACTTCCTCCAGAGCGCCAGTGGTTTTCAATCGGCCCAATTCCGCGAGTTCGAGTTTCAACTGGGCTACAAGCGGACCAAGACCCTGAACCATTACCCGGAAGGTTCGATGGAGCATGATGCTCTGGCTCGACGCATTGCGGAACCGTCCATCTGGAATGTGTTCTGCGCGATGGATCAAGGGCCGGGGCTTCGAAGTGCCCGAACATCTCGTCAGGGGGGATTCGAAACGAGCCCACCGTGGAGTGTCCCGAATTTCAACCGGAACTGATTCGACTCTATCGAGAGCACCCCCACGAAAGAGCCTTGTGCGAGCATCTCGTGGACCTCGACGAGGGCATCCAGGAATGGCGATATCGACACGTGATGATGGTCCAGAGGACCATCGGGCGTGCGAATGGGCACCGGTGGTTCCGATGGCGTCGGCTATCTGCGCAACACGCTCTTCAATCCGTTGTTTCCAGACCTCTGGGCGATCCGCGCCGAGCTGTAGACGACCGACGACTCAACGACCCATTCCACCGCGAGCACCCGAGATCTGGATTCTTCCGGAGACCATGTCCCAGCGCATGCTGGTGGCACGAATGGGATTGGGACTTCCTCGAGAGACCACCGTGACCATCCGCCCCTCGCGAGCCTCCAATTCGGCGATCCCATTGGCGACGTCATATTCGAAACGCTCGCACTGGACATCGTGATCGGTCGTTCGGGCGTAGACCTGACCGCTTGAGGTGAGGCGAAGGATCCGAGCCTGACCACCGAGGTCGAGCCCCCCATCGGACATCGTGTCCGAGTCCGCGACGGTCTGGAGGGGACGATCGATCAAAGCGGAGACTCTGGCTGAACTCAAGGTCAGGGTGTCGTCGTTCTTAAGACCGGCATGCAGGACCTCGACATCACCTGACATGGAAACCACGTAACGATCGCCCACGGTCTTCTGCATCGCCATGCCTTGCGTCCAGCTGAAACGAGTGGTTCCGTCGGAGCCGAACGAGAACGCCGGCGACTTGGAATCATCTGAAGACTCGGCAGCCTTCGAATTGGAGACTCGGTTCATCAGAAGAGAACCCGCCCCTCTGACCACCGCTTCACCGGTGGTGGCGTCGTAGCGGATGTCCTCCCCTTCGATCCTGAACAGGTCCGGATCACCGAGATGAGCCTCGTCGCGCCAGGCGCGACTTTCCATTCGGGCATCTTCTCGAGCGAGCAAGGCGACGAGATCACGGGAATTCGAGAAGGCCTCTCGGGCATTGGCATCCAGAGGGAGTCCTTCTGAATCGACGACCGGACTCGAGGCGCGTCTGGAGAAATCCAGTCGAAGAAAGCCGGCGTCAAGATCGTTCTCCTCGAACACATCTGGACGATTCCGGACGATCACGTCGCCTTCGAGTTCGAGGGCGCTCGCTCCGTCGTTCTCATCGTCCTTGAAACGCATGCTGCCGCCCCAGGTCGCTTCAAGAGACGGGGTGACGTCCTGCAGAGTCGGAGGCGACATGCGACCTTGATCCGCGATCATCAAAGGGAGTTCATAAAAACGAAAACGCCCGGGCCCATCGGATTCGGCGGATTTCGTTTGATCATCGAAACGGATCACTTGAAGAGAATCAGCAAGGACGTTGCCTCGCATGAGGACGACTTGACCATCGATCGATGAAAGCTCGACGGTTCGACGAACACCGTTGCCGATGAGTCGCTCTCCCCAGGCACGAGCACCACTGTCGAGCATCAACTCGACGGTCCCGGATGCTTCAAGTCTTCCGACCACGAGTTCGGATCCAGCGCTGCGTTCGAAGCGTACATCGAGATCATCGGCCCAGATCGTCTGCTGACGATCTGATGCCTGGATGCCACCCGACGCGACGAGATGTTCGGGATGAGGATCACCCACGGCATCCTGCCGAAGTGTGAGATTCAGTTCACGTGCGATCAGGAGCCCTGGCTCGTTGGTCCGACGGGCCTGGACAGGAAGCGTCTCATCACCGGAGGCAATGATGCGCTCGAGCCTCGGCGCAGAGCCATCCTCGCCTCCGCCGAGCCTCACATCGAGTCGTTCGGATTGCATGCTGAAGTCAAGACTCCTGACCCGGACTCCGGTATCGAAGACGGCTCGTCGGAGAGTCTCGCTCTCAGGTTCGAATTCCAGATTCACGCCATCCACCCAGGAAAGCTCCACGGGCGTCGAGCTTTCGCCGGTGCCGTTGAATGCCATCGAACCGGCGCCGTCGAGACCTCCGATCCCCTGCTCACGAAGCAGCCAGAACGAACGACCTCGCAATTGGAAGTCGGGACTGTCGACCAACAGTTGATCCGTTTCATCTCCGACCAGTTCGATACGATCGATCTCCGTCTCGTAGGTGAGACTCGAACAGGTGGCGACCGCTTCGGTGGCGGCATCGACGATCTCCACTCTCCCGCCGGCTCCCCGATCGATCCGAACCGTCAGATCATCAACGGAACCGGGGTGTTCCTCCGGCTCGGCGATGGTCATCAGAAGCGAACCATCGAACTCGATCTCGATCAGCTGCTGCTTGATTTCGGACGCCTGATCCTGGGTGTTTCCGAGGATCGAAGCGCCCAGCAGATCGACTCTGGACATCGGATGCGACACGGCAGGAACCTGCACCGTCTTCACGGGAGATGACGCCTTCGAGAAGCCGTCGCCATCGAGACTGAAGACGGTGACCAGGGTCTGGCCACGAACGACTGCTTCGGGCACCTCGGACGTCTCATCCGCGAAACGCGTGATGCGCACGTTGTCCTCGAGCTCGAGACGATAGAAAAGAGGTTCTGAATCGGTGACATCGGAAGCATCGTTCGGAGAATCATCCCCGGTCGCGGCTCCGACATCGGAATCGGCGGACGACTGAAGCGACTGACGTCTGAAGATTCGCACGGGTTCGGTGGCACGATCGACTCTCAGGCGTTTGATGGTCCGCCCTGAACTTCCCAGAAGCACGGTCAGACCTTCACCAGCGAAACTCGCCTCCTTCGAATCGACTCTGATGGCACCATCACAGCGAATCTCACCGAGATTGCTGTCGAAGGAGGCCTGTTCTGTTCGAACGATGACTTCCGGATCGTCGTTGAGAAGATCGATGTCCGCTCCATTTCGCGAGGAGAAGAGCCGGATGACGACATCGCCGTCGAGTGTTCCGGATTCAATCGCCTGCTGCGGGGCGTCAAGAAGTCCGTGCTCTCCACGAAGCACCAGAACACGGCCGCCTCCGAGGTAGATTCTCGCACGTGGTCTCTGCATCTCGAGCAGTCCATTGGGAAGCGGGTCGATGCGGTCGGCCGAGTACTGCTGCGCGAGACCACCGTCATCGTCAGCGACCTGGACCCAGGCCCCCTGTTCCAGCTTGATGGCCGAACTCTCCATGTTCGTATCGGTCTCCGTGCGTTCCTTCTCGGAAAGAGAACCGGGGGTGACGAGTTCGGTCACATCGACGTCACGATGTCGTTCACGACGTTCGATGGGTTCGGGTTCGATCACCCACACCAGCACCAGCAATGCTGCCGCAAGCACGACACCGGAGAGGATCGCCCAGAGCACCGTGATGGCGCCTCTGCGAAACGTGACGTTGGTTCGAGTTGTGGCGGTACGCATGTTCACGTTCAGTTCCGATCAGCCTGGTCGTCGAATCGGGCGAGCACCTGACTCCAGCGACCGGTACTGCGCATGAGATGTTCGATCGCCTCACGAACTGCGCCGGCACCACCGGAATTCGCGGTCACGAAATGCGCCCGCTCTCGAACCTCCGGCGCGGCATTGGCGGGTGCCAGAGCGAAACCACAGGCCGCGAAGGCGGGAAGATCGGGAAGATCATCACCCATGAACGCGACCTGATCCGGCATCAGCTCATGGGCTGCGATGATCTCCTGCAGTTTCGCATTCTTGTCGGGGACGTTCTCGTGAACCTCCTTGACACCAAGCTCCGCCATCCGGACGCACAGTGCGGGAGAATGTCTTCCGGTCACGACCACGACCGATCCACCCTCTCGCATCCAGGCACGTATCGCGAACCCATCGTGGATGTGAAAGAACTTTCGTTCGACGCCGTGCCCGTCGTAGCCGATGGTGCCGTCGGTGAGGACACCATCGCAATCGAGAGCGAGAAGTGAAACACGGGATGGATCAGGTTGTGCCGAGGTGGTCATGGAGACCGAAGTGTACCGCGCATCGAGTCGATCAGTCAGGAGCGAACAGGGTGACGAGGTCGTAGAAGGCGTGAACGGCCACCACGATCCCGAACCCCCTGAACACGTACACCACGCCGAAGAAAAGGCCGGCGGAGATGTAGAAGAAGGCGCGAGCCGTGGTGTAGGTCGCCTCCGGCCCCACTGGAGGGTGGTACAGCGCGAAGAGGACCGCTGAGAGCACGATCGCCACCACGGTGCCGATCAGAGATGAAAACCGAAGAAGGTCCACGACGAAGGTGTGGACCAGGAAGAACAGCAGCATCCTGAACAGCAGTTCTTCGTACAGGCCCGCACCGATCGAGATCGCGATCAAGCCCATCGGTCCGAGACTGCCGAGAATGGGTTCAGCTTGTCCGACCATCGGCAGAAGTTCATGCACGAAGCGGCTCAGAACCACCAGAGGAATCGCCAGCAGTGCGGATTCGATCACCATGAGACCGACCGTGGCCCAGGCTGGCCGCCATGAATGACGCCCAAGCACATGCCAGAGCAGCAGGACCACGACGATCACCAGCGAGGGAAAGCTCAGTCCGACCTCTTCGGGGATCGCGAAATCGAAATAACGGACCAGCCACTCATGCGCTCGGTTGGTGATCGTGCCTTGATCATTTCGAAGCACGAATACGAGGCAGATCTCGTAGAGAAGGATGAATGGAACAAGAAAGACCAGCATCTCCAGTGGTCTTCGGGAGGTCAGCCAGTAGCTCTCCTCGATCTGGATGTCGTCTTCCTGCTCGGTCATCTGAAACGTTGTAGCTGTTTCCGATGAAGTGCACAAAGAACGACGCCGTCTTCGGTGCTCCGAAAAGACGGCGTCGGGTCGTCACTCAATTGGCTCGGATCGACTCAGGCAGCTTTGATGCTGTTGAGACGAGCGGCAAGCCGGCTCTTCTTGCGAGCAGCGGTGTTCTTGTGCATGGTGCTGGTCGACGAAACCTTGTCGAGGATCGAGCAGACCTTCTTGTATTCGGCCTCGGCTGAAGGGACGTCCTTCACACGGAGCGCTTCGAGGAAAGTCTTGATCTGCTCACGGACTCGCTGCTTGCGCCATTTGTTTCTGGCGTGTCGCTTCTTGTCCTGTCGCATGCGTTTCTTGGCTGAGTCGATATTCGGCACGTGGTGTTCCTCGTGGAGAAACGAAATGAGTCCGGGTCGAACGATCGACTCCGGGGAAGATCGGCCATTATGCTGGTTCCGGCCGGGCTTTCAAGTCCAGAACCGATAGATCCCCCCGGAAGGACACAAATCATCCTCCCACCCCTCTGAGAGGCCCTCGTGGCACACACGTTTTCAGCTATTTCAAGCCATCCGGACACCCGAACCGCTGCATTTGAGATTTCAGCAAGCCTGGAGAAGGCTTTGAAGGGACGTGAAGCGTGTGCGGTGGTGGTCTTCGCCAGCTTTCACCATGGTCGAAACTTCGATGCCATCACTCGGATTCTGAGGGACACCCTGACCCCTCAGGCTTTGATTGGGGGGACCGCACGCACCGTCTTCACCCATCATCAGACCGAATCGGATCGATGCGGTCTGGCCGCGTTCGTTCTGGCAGGCGAGGGAATCCAGGCGAAGGCCTGCGCCCTCGACTGGTCACGAGGTCCCGCCGAGCTCACCACGTCGGCCCAGTGGCATTCCCTTCTCCATACGGGATCGGCACACGCTGGCGTGTTCCTTCTGGCAGACCCCTTCTCATCGGCACCAGAACCGATTCTCAGCGCGATGGATGAGGCACGACTCGGATCGCTTGGTGGCGGCCTGCTCTCGGGCTCGACGCTGCCTGGTGGCAATCTCATGGTGGCTGACGACATCGTCATCAATTCAGGCATGGTGGGCATCGGCTTCGGAGGGAACATCAGCTGTGCCTCCGTGATGAGCAACGGATGCCGCCCCATAGGCACACCGATGGTGATCACGGAAGTGCGCGGAGATCTGATCGTGACTCTGGGAGGCAGACCCGCCGCGGAGGTCGCGCGTGATTCAATGCTCGCACTCGACGAAAAGGAACGTGCCAGGTTCGCACACGGACTTCGCATAGGCATCGTGATTGATGAATATGCCTCGATGCTCGGCCAGGGAGACTTTCTCATTCGAAGAGTGCTTGGTGTCGACCGCCGAGACGGTGCCTTGCAGGTCGACCAGAGGATGAATGTTGGCAGAACAGTTCAGTTTCAACTGGTTGATCATGAAACGGGTGCCAACGATCTTCAATTGGCCATGGATGCACATGAACTGGACGAAGATCGGATCCTTGGAGCCCTCATGAGCGCCTCAATGACACGATCCCCCATGACCTCGGACCTTCCCCAACTCAGAGAGGAACGACCGGACATGGCCATCTGTGGGATGACCAGCATCGCTGAATTTGGAAATGCCGATGGCGTTTCACGATTACAGGGCGGGTTCAACAGCACTCTGATCTTCAAGCAGGAAACTCGATGAGAAACGCCGAAAAGCCGGTGAGACCGATCAATTTGAAGCGTTCATCGAAACAAGGCGTCCGAACCAGCCGGCTTCGGTGATACTCTCATCCGGCTTGGAGAACTCGAAGTGGGCATCGGAACCATTTCTCAATCAAAAATGACTCATCGACGGCGCTCCATGCCGTACGTCCGCTGGTCCTCGTTTTTCAGACATCGGGCTGATGCCGGGCAGACCGGAAGACACCTGTCGGGGATCCTCGGCGACGAATCTTCGGTCGTGAATGAAAAGGAACAGATAGGATCCAACCGTGCCTGACGGTAATTCTCCATCCAACGCAGCGTCAGAGGGACCAGAATCGGGACCTCTGGACATACTCGCGGACATCGCGACAGACATGTTGGATCGAGATGACTCGGATACCTGGCCACCGGTGGTGGTCGACGGCCTTCTCAAAATCAAGGCCATCGCGGCCGTGACCATCTGGCGAAGAGCGGCATTGAACGAGCCGATTGAAAGCATCGCCAGTAGTGGCCTCGACGATAATTCCATCGAGCGAACGACCAAAAAGTTTGTCGAGACCGCCCTCGGGACCATCGGCGACGAGATGATCACCACGTCGTCCAGTTCCCCACCGGTCATCGCAATCAGACTTGACTTTGATACCGCAATCACCCTTCTACCCGCCTCGGGAGAGACCGGCGACTTTCTCGATCTCGCTCGTCTGATCGTTCGAATGCTCCGTGGCCCCATCGCCGCCATCAGCCGTGGCATGGAACTCCGCCGGCTCACCCTCGACCTCGCGCATCATCGCGCCCTGGAGCGGCGAATCGCGGAGGCGTTGAGCAGCGTGAAGGACACCGCGGCACTGGGCACGACGGTTCAGAGCCTCGCGGAAACGAGATTCGATGTCGAATACGCCGCCATGTACTTTCTCGACGCGGGAACGCGTCACCTCCGACTCGTGGGGAACAAAGGTCTCAATGAGTGGGAGATCGAGGACGCGGAACAGACGGCCTGGGACCGACATCCCGGCCGAGTAATCCGCACCGGCGAAATGGTGCATGTCCGCGACACGAAGAACGATCCGGGGAACCGTTCCGAGACGTCAGCAAGAAGAGTCGAAATTCGCAGTCGCTGCTACCTGCCCGTTCATGCCGCTGGGGAGATCGTCGGCGCGCTCGGCCTTGCGTCGACGAAGGTCGGCGCCTTCGATCAACGCCACGTCGAAGGCCTTAAATTCCTCGGCGACCTCGCCGGACTGACCTGGCTCCGACTTCAGGCCGAGATCCGAAGGCAAACCCGAGATCGGGTGCTGGTGGCGAGTGGAGACGTCGCGGACTTGCTCTTGGCATCCCCCCGATGGCGGAATTCCATCATGAAGGTGCTTGGCCTGATCGAGACGTCCTTCCAGTCTTACTCCGCAAGGTTCATCGACATCGACGGTCAATGTTTCGGCGGACCAGAGAACATGGTCGACGTGCCGGCAGCCTTTCTGCTCGCGACGGCTGGCTCCAAACTGGGCGGACTCGTCGGCAACGGCGCCGAACCGGTCCCTGGATTCGAATCCGATGCCCCTTCGATCTCGACCAGCTTCGTCTCGGTTCCCATCTGGGTTCGCGGCGAGAGGGCCGGCATCCTCCTCGTTGAAGAGGTTAATCGCGTGCGGGTTCATGATCAGAACTCGATCGCTGCCCTGCGCGCATTTGCAGATTCGCTCGGAACGACAATGGCACGAGAGGCTCTGGAGGGGGAACTGGTCCACGCCCAGCGGATGGAAGCGGTCGGGTTACTCGCCGGCGGCATCGCCCACGACTTCAATAACCTCCTCTGGCCGATTCTGGTGCATTCCGCGGCGCTGGCGGATTCAGAAAAGGAGGAATCCCGCCAGGAGATGCTGGCCGATATTCAGCTGGCAGCCCGCCGAGCGGCCGAACTCGTGGAGCAGATCCTCTTTCTAAGCCGACGACGAGTGATCGCCGATTCGAACACGCTGCTTAAGGATGTGGTCGAAGAAGCGATCATGCTCCTCCTGCCGTCCACACCGGTTCACATCCGAATCGAGTCCGAAATCTCCGATACGACCGCGACCACCTGCGGAGATCGAACGGCACTGCTTCGAGTGGTTCAGAATCTGGTGAGCAATGCCCGGCATGCCATTGAGGGGCCCAAAGGAACCGTGACGGTCTCATTGCGACAGAGCCCCGAGAATCAGAACATCGTCCATCTGGAAGTTCGGGACGATGGGGCGGGGATTCCAGACGAGATTCGAGAAAACCTTTTCGACCCCTACTTCTCGACCCGGGCAACCGGACGCGGTACCGGCCTTGGCCTGACCATCGTCCACCGAGTGGTCTCGGAACTTAGGGGAGAGATTGAAATTGAGAGCAAACAAGGTGAGGGAACGACCTTTCGCATCTTGCTGCCGCGAACCGAGGAAGCCATCGCTCAGACAAAATCGGTCGTTCCGCAGAGTTCGCCCCGCGGTAACGAGCGAATATTGGTCGTCGATGATGATCCGATGGTGCTTCAAACCAGCATGTCTCTGGTCGCGTCCCTTGGATATCAAGTCGAGATCGCTGATGGGACGGATACCGCGCTGGCGCTTTTCGATACCGCCCGGAAGCGGGAGCTCGAACCGCACCTCGTACTGACCGATCTCACCATGCCGGGTCGCGACGGGATCGCACTCGCAGGAGCCCTCCGAGAACGCGAATTCGCAGGACCGATCGCACTCATCACGGGATTCGGTGACGAGTCTGCCAGACGTGCTGCCGAGGCAGGGGTGACCAAGATCCTCCAGAAACCCATCCCTCGTGAGGATCTCGGAATCGCGATTCGAAAACTACTCGACCAGTCGGATTGATGCGGAATTTCAGAACCTCTGCAACCTCGGCTCGATGAACGGACCATTCAAGGCGGAGTGCCGCAGACTCGCAGCATCCACCGCTTCATGTTCATCCTCGCTGGAATTGCACTCTTCTTGGTCCCGGCCCGTGGAACCAACGCCCAATCCGCCCCGCCCGAATCACCTTTGGTGGTCATGGTGATCACCGAAGTACGCGGAGGTCTCACCGTGACGCTCGGTGGCAGACCTGCGGCGGAAGTCGCGCGTGATTCGATGCTCGCACTTGCAGAAAAGGAACGTGCCGGATTCGTGCACGGACTTCGCGTAGGCATCGTCATTGATGAATATGCCACGACGCACGGACAGGGAGACTTTCTCATTCGAAGAGTGCTTGGAGTCGACCGCCGCGACGGTGCCCTGCAGGTCGACCAGCGATTGAGCGCAGGCAGAACGATTCAATTTCAACTGGTCGATCAGCAGACAGGTGCGAACGATCTGCCGTTGGCGCTGGATGCCCAGGCACTTGGCGAAGATCGGATTCTCGGAGGGCTGATGAGCGTTTCAACGGCACGCTCCCCCATGCACTCGGAGATTTCCGCGCTCAGAGACGACAGGCCCGATATGGCGATCTGTGGCAGGACCAGCATTGGTGAATTTGGAAATGCAGACGGAGTCTCTCGTCTCCAAGGAGGGTTCAACAGCACCCTCGTCTTCAAGCAGGACGCCTCTGAAGAGACGCCCTGATGCTCAAGGATCGATCTATTTGAAACGATCACGCGAACAACCAAGCGGCTGCAGCACTCTTCGGTGGTAGTCTGGGGTGGCTTGGAGAACACGACGTGGGCATCGGAACCATTCTCAACCAAAAAGGACTCATCGACGACGCTCAACTGAGTGATGCCATCGAAGAGCAGAAGCGCACCGGCGAACGGCTCGACCGTGTCCTGGTTCGAATGGGGTTCATCGGAGATGCCGAGGTCCTCAAGGCCATCGGCACTCATTTCGAGATGCCAATCGTCGACCTCGAATCGATCGAAGTCGATGATGAGACTCTGAGAACGCTGCCATCCAAATTGGTCTTCAAACAGCGCTGTGTTCCGATCGGTCGCGCGAACGGTGTCCTTCGAGTGGCCACCAGCGACCCTTTCGAACTCAGTGCGTTCGACGAACTGAGACTCCTCACAGGCATGGGAATCGAGCTGGTGCTCGCCGACGAGAGAGATCTGACGAAGTTCATCCGATCTCACTACGGAGTGGCCGGTGACACGTTGGAAGCACTCGCCACCAGCGATGTGCATGAAGTCGCACCGTCGTCGCAAGGTGATTCCGATGAGGTCGAGCTGGCACAGGAAGCCAGCGTCATCAAGCTGGTGAACGACCTGCTGATGGAGGCCATTCGAGAGCGGGCGACCGATGTTCACATCGAACCGTTCGAAGAGGACCTCGAGATTCGCTATCGAGTGGACGGAGTCCTGAGCAAGGCCGGCGTTCCGCAGACCGTGGCACGCTTTCGAAATGCGATCGTCAGCCGCCTGAAGATCATGGCGAATCTCAACATCGCGGAAAAGAGAATGCCACAGGACGGCAGGATCACCATGAGAAGCCGTGGCCGGGAATACGACCTCCGAGTGTCGATCATTCCGATGCTGCACGGGGAGGGTGTGGTCCTGCGTATTCTCGACCAGGGCTCAGTGATGCTCGGGCTTGATCAACTGGGCATGCCGAAGACCGTCCTGCAGCGATGGGATGACTTGATTTCCCGACCTCATGGCATCCTTCTGGTGACGGGCCCCACGGGTTCCGGAAAATCAACCACCCTCTACGCCAGCTTGAACAGAATCGTCAGCGATGAACTCAAAGCAATCACGGTGGAGGATCCGGTCGAGTATCAGGTGCCGCGCGTGAATCAGATCCCGGTCAACAATGCGATCGGCTTCGGGTTCGCCCAGGGCCTGAGAGCGATTCTTCGACATGACCCGGACATCATCATGATCGGTGAGATTCGTGACCGCGAAACGGCGGATGCCTCGGTTCAGGCCTCATTGACCGGCCACCTGGTCTTTTCGACCCTGCATACCAACGATGCCAGCAGCGCTCCGACCAGACTTCTGGACATGGGAGTCGAGCCTTATCTGGTCTCAAGCGCGGTCGAGGGCGTTCTGGCACAAAGACTTCTCCGACGAGTCTGCCCTGCGTGCGCCCGCCCGACGAGGCTCTCGCCCCAGGAGGCGCCGAAGAATCTGGTCATCCCGGAATCACAGCATGTCCTCGAAGCGGATGGATGCCGGGAGTGTCGGCGCACGGGTTATCAAGGCCGAGTGGGAATCTATGAATTGCTTGAATTCAACGACACGACCCGGGAGTTGGTGATGGAACAGGCACCTGCGGGACGAATCGTCACTGAAGCGGTCGCCTCCAACACCATCAATCTCCTCCAGACCGAGGCGCTGAGCCTGGTCACGGACCACGTCACCACGATTCAAGAAGCGATGCGGGTCTGCCGCGGCTGATGATTGGACTTTCGGGTCCAGAAACGTCACAAAGACCCGCACTGACCAGTTCGATGATGTCCTTCCTGAGCTTTCTCGGGTTTCGTTGGGGGTTCTTTCCCCAGAATTGAGACCGACGGGCCGTATGACACTATGATGTCGGCTTGTTACATCCCTCCACACAGTCTGGAAGGACGGGTCGAACCCCCTTTCGATCCTTGCAAGAGCACCAAGGAGATTCTCCACCATGGCGATGCGTTCGAGCGGCGGCAGCGGAGTACTGATCGCACTGATCATCTTTATTTTCCTCACAGTCGGAAGTGCCACCGCGGCCATCCTGCTCTACGGACAAAAGACCAGTGCGAATGAAGAGCTTTCTCGAGAGAAGGCGGTCCGAACTGAACTCATGCGCGAAAGCGAACGTGAGTCGGTGGCAACCCTTCTTCAGGAAGCGAATCGACAGAGACAGTCCCTTGTGGGCTATCTGGTCGCTCGTTCCGACGGGTACAGAGAATTCGTCGCTGGCATGGCCAATGCCGATGAGGAATCCACCCGCGAACGGTTCCGAATCACCGGTCAGTCCAGCGTGGTCGAGGCATTCAACCGGATCCTGCAGGAGAACAACCTGTTGAACGCACAGGCCAGCGAGTCTGCCGCCCGGCTTCAGGCTCTGGAATCAGAGCTCTCCACACGCACTCAGGACATGAAGGACCTTCAGACCTCCTCGGATGACCGAGTCGCCTCCGTTCATGCATCCATCTCGGAGTACGCTGATGCGGCTCAGAGCTACCGTGCCGACATCGACAAGACTCGCAACGAATACCGAATGAGTCTGGACGAGAAGACCAGTCGTCATCGCAACGAAGTTGCGGACCTTCAGGATGAAATCGACGACCTCAACGGCAACCAGACCGTCCTCGCAGGACGCCTGAACGAGCTGCGAAAGGTCGTTGAATCGATTCGCGTCCGACCCAAGAACCCCGCCGAGCTGGTGGACGGCCGCGTTGTCGACGTCCTCGGCTCATCAGGCCAGGTCTTCATCGACCTTGGTCGAAACGACCGAATCCGCCCCGGAATGACTTTCCGAGTCTACGACGACGCCAACCAGATCCAGATCGACCCCACCACCGGCGAATACGCTCGTGGCAAGGCCAGTCTTCAGGTGATCAAGGTCGCGGACTCCACCGCGACCGCCCGCGTCACCGATGGAGCCTCCTCGCGCCCCGTGGTCCGTGGCGATGTGATCGCCAATGCCGTGTTCAATCCCGAGCACCGCTTCAAGTTTCTCGTGTTCGGTCAATTCGACGTCGACGGAAACGGTTCCTCTTCGATGAACGAGGCGAACTACATCAAGAGCAGAATCATCGAATGGGGTGGTGAAGTCGTCGAAGGCAACCAACTGACCGGGGATCTCGACTTCCTCGTGCTTGGTGAAGTGCCTGATTTCGTCTCGACCGAACTCATTCCAGCCGATGCGAGTCCAGCAGAAATCGACGCGATTCTCAAGAGGCAGGAAGCCTACGATCGGTACGATGAACTCTTCCAGCAGGCGATCAACGCCCAGATCCCGGTTCTCAACTGGAATCGTTTCCGTCTCCTGACGGGTGACGGCGACGCCTGAGACTCGGACTGCCGGCGAAGACCCGCCCGAACGTTCGTGAGGGCTCCGTGATGGCAACCGTTAGTCATTGGTCACAATATCTCGCACTGCGCTCCCTGAGCGCAGTTGTTCATTGCTTCAATACAGAAGAGAACATGCGGACCGTGGGTGCGGCGGGCTCGATCTACCATCGCCTGAATCGCAAGCACCGGGACCGTGCCCAGACCAATTTGAAGCGCTGCTTCCCCACGCTGCCCGAAAGCGACATCGAGCGGCTCTCGAAGAATTCGATCCGAAACATGTTTCAACTCTTCGGCGTCGACAGTCTCGCGATGCCCCGGCTTCTGCACCGTGAGAACTGGGCGGATCGAGTCTCAATGGGCTCCATGAAAAATGTCGTCTCACTCCTGGTGAGTGAAAAACCCGCGATCTTCATCACCGGCCATATTGGAAATTGGGAGGTGCTCGGGTACCTCATGAGTCTTCTCGGCTTCGAGATGACCGCACTGGCCCGGCCACTCGACAATCCTCTGATCAACACCTGGCTGCTGAATCTCCGACAGGCGCATGGCATGCGGGTGATGACCAAGTTCGGTGCGACGCCGGAAATCGATGCCCTGATCGCACGAGGTGAACGACTTGGATTCATCGCCGATCAGAACGCCGGAGAAAAAGGCATGTTCGTCCCCTTCTTCGGACGACTGGCTTCGAGCTACAAATCGATCGGCCTGCTCGCCATGCGACATGAAGTTCCGGTGGTCGCCGGATACGCACGCAGAGTGCCCGATCGTTTCGAATACGAATTGATCTCCCCGGACATCATCTACCCTGAGGAATGGGTCGATCAACCGGACCCGCTCTTCTACATCACCGCTCGATTCAACCGAGCTCTTGAAGAGATGGTCAGGATGGCACCCGAGCAGTATCTGTGGGTCCACCGGCGATGGAAGAGCCGTCCAAGGTGGGAACGGCTTGGAAAACCCATGCCCTCACGAGTCATCGCCAAGCTCGAGACGTTGCCATGGATGACGACCGAATTGATGACCCAGATCCAGATGAATTCGAAGCTCGACACACAGGAACTCCAGAAGGGCTGACATGAGACTCGAACGGATCAAGATCATGGTCGTCGACGACGACCCCGACATCAGAGAGCTCATGACCATGGCTCTCGAATCCGAGGGTGCGGTGGTGAGTCAGGCCGTGGATGGCAACGATGCGATCAACGTCTTCAAGACCACCGCCCCGGAAGTGGTGGTCCTGGACATGATGCTCCCCCACCGAAGTGGTTTCCTCGTTCTGGAGCACATCCAGACCACGGAGGCCCCTCCCCCGGTGATCATGGTCACGGCCAATGAGGGCAGACGCCACAAGGCCTACGCCGAATCGCTTGGAGTCTCCGCCTATCTGAACAAACCAGTGGCCATGGCGAGACTCCTCGACACGGTTCTGGAGCAGCTTTCGGACTGATCGCTCTGATGTTTTTCGTGGGCTGAATGCCCGCGAAAAGCCCTGCGCCGGTACCATGACAGGCCACTCGAACGAGACTGGAGACGGACCACGACGATGGACTCGATGATCTACAAATCACAGGACGATGGCCCGATGGGATCGGTCGAGGAGCTGAGCAGCCGCCTCGCTCAGATCAACATCGCACCCGAGCACAGCGAGGGCATCCTGCTCTACGGCCCGGGCGTCACCGTGAGATTTCTCGGGTCGGACAACACCCTGCTCGAAGACCCAAGTGCGATGGTTCTGCAGATCGACATCCAGTGCACGCATGATCTTGAATCCGAAATCGCACGCCTGACGCTTGAACGCGTCGAAGAGACCTTCACGGAGTGGGGCTCGGGCCTTCGAAGTGGACAACCGATGCCGACAACGACGCAACCGACTTCTGGGAACTGGATGAATTCCAGGACACTTGAACCCGCGACCACATGCCTCAGCACGACAAGAAAAGCCCGCAGACAGCGACTCCAGCAGCCGAAGGAAGCGATGCAAGGGCTGTCCCTGGAGCTGTCCATGGTCGATGATCCGATGTGTGCTCTGGAACTCGCACGAGACTATCGCGGCGACACGACCGTTCACCTCAAGGACGGCACCACCATCAGTGGTTTCGTCTTCGACGTCAGAGCCGAGCAATGGCGTCCACCCCGAATTGAGGATGGATCTCCCCGGCGAAGACGAACGACTGTCGATCACCTCGGATCGCATCGAAAGAATCGACCTCGATGGCCGGGACACGGCCGCAGGAAAGACCTGGGAGAACTGGGTCAGACGTTACGCAGAAAAACGGCTCGCCGGCGAAGTCGCCAGCATCGAGTCAGCACCTCTGGATTGAACCCCAACGGAACCACTATGAAGATTCACGAGTATCAGGCAAGAGACCTTCTCCATCACGCTGGCGCACCGGTCCCCCCCGGAGCCATGGTTGAAACCGTCGCTGAGGCGGTCGCCGAGACAGAACGGATTCTGGAATCCGGGGCCGGCCTGGTGGTCATCAAGGCTCAGGTTCACGCCGGCGGGCGCGGAAAGGCCGGTTTCGTCAAGCTCGTCAAGAGCGTCGAAGAGGCCAGAGAGGCTGCGGGATTCATGCTCACGAACCGCATGTGCTCGCCCCAGACGCCCGCGGAGGGGCTGGCCGTCTCGAGACTGCTCGTCGCGGCAGGCGTCGACATCGAGTCCGAGTACTACCTTGCGGTCACGCTTGATCGTGCGCACAACACCTACACCCTGATCGCATCGTCGGAAGGTGGCGTGGAGATCGAAAAGGTCGCGGAGGAGACCCCCGAGAAGATTCTGAAGGAGCCCCTCGATCCCGATCCTCGGACTCCAGCCGTGGCAGGCCAGGAAGATGGCGTTTGCCTTGGGCCTCAAGGGCAAGCAGATCGGCCAGGCGGTCAGGACCATGATGGCCGTCGACAAGCTCCGGATGGAGAAGGACGCCAGCCTGGTCGAGATCAACCCGTTGGTCGTGACCCCCGCCACCGCGGAGGCTCCGGATGGGCCTCGTGCTTGCGATCGATGCCAAGCTCAACTTCGATGACAACGCACTCTTCCGTCAGAAGGCGATCGCCGCCCTGGCGGATCCCCTGGAAGAGGATCCGGACGAGCTGCGGGCGCAGGAGTTCGGTCTCTCCTACGTGGCACTCGACGGCAACATCGGCTGCCTGGTGAACGGCGCCGGCCTTGCGATGTCCACCATGGACATCATCAAGCTGCACGGTGGCGACCCCGCGAACTTCCTGGACGTCGGCGGCAGTGCGACGGTCCAGGCCGTCACCGAAGCATTCAGGATCATCCTCTCCGACAAGAAGGTCGAAGGCGTCCTGGTGAACATCTTCGGTGGCATCATGCAGTGCGACACCATCGCAAACGCCATCGTCGAAGCGGCGCATGCGGTCGGTGGATTCGAGGTCCCCCTGGTGGTCCGACTCGAGGGCACGAACGTCGAAGCAGCTCGCGAGATCCTGCGGTCGAAGCAGGGTGAACTGCCCACGATGCAGACTGCCGATGACCTCACCAAAGCCGCCAAGATGGTCTGTTCCGCCGTCGCAGTCTGATTGGAACCGCATGCTCATTCTCTTCGACATCGACGGGACGCTTCTGAGATCCAGAGGAATCGGCTTGCGCTCGATGAAGGAAGCCGTCTTCGCGATTCATGGCGTCGAGGTCGATCCCTCGAAGATGGATACCGGAGGCCGAATGGACCCGCATCTGTTTCATGAGCTTCTGAGTTCGCATGATCTACCGTCCGAACCAGAACATCTGAATGAGCTCTCGGACGCGTACGTGGAGCGGATGCATCACCATTTCAGCCGGGAGACCTGGGCTGACGCCCTTCCCGGTGCACGCACATTGGTTGAAACCGTGCACGAACACGACGCCATGACGGCTTCCGTGCTTACCGGCAACATCGAACAGACCTGCTGGCTGAAACTGGCTGATGCAGGATTCCCCCAGGGGTGGTTCGAATTCGGAGTCTTCGGCAATGAAGGCGAGACCCGCCGCGATCTGCCCGCAGTCGGCTTGAACCGATACCAGAGCACCCTCGGAGGACAGCTCGAGCCGCACCAGGCGATCATCATCGGGGATACCCTCAATGATGTCGATTGCGCGAAGCACAACGGCTGCACCGTGATCGCCGTCGCGACGGGAAAGACCTCCCGGGAGGAACTCGAAAACGCGAAGCCCGATCTGGTCCTCGATTCTCTCGAAGACACGGAAGCCATCATGGATTGGATGCTTTCGCGATGAACCCCAGCGAGCAACCGACGGTCGCTTTCACGCCGATCAAGAGCGACCAGAGAATCGAAGCACTCGATGTGCTTCGTGGCCTCGCCATCTTCGGAATCCTGTTCGTGAACGCCGCCTACTTCGGACTTCCGATGATGGAAGTCGCCCAACCGACGCTGTCCGGCGGAGTCGGCGTGAACGGGCAGAATGCCGACTGGAACGCAACATGGTTCATCAAGACCTTCTTCGAATTCAAATTCATCTCGATGTTCTCGATGATGTTCGGAATCGGTGCCGCACTCCAGTTCGACCGAGCAAGACGAAGTGGCTCGAGATTCGACGGCTTCTATTGCCGGCGACTGCTGATCCTTCTCGGATTCGGAATACTTCATGCCGTCGCATTCTTTTACGGTGACATTCTCACCATCTACGCCGTCCTTGGTGTTTCGCTGCTCGCGTTCTGCCGTCTGAAGACCAAGATCCTGCTTCCGATCGTCATCGGCCTGATGATGATCGCGGCTCTCATGTCCACCGGCATGGTGCTCCTTGAATCCATGGCACCGCAGATGGAACTCACGTCGGCCGCCGATCAGGCGACTCGAACCGGATGGGATGCCATTCAAGCATCGGGGTTCCAACCACAGAATCCGATCTGGATCGATGCCGAGACGGTCGCCCATCAGGACGGGCCCTACGGTGACTTGTTGCTCTTCAGAGTACTCGCGTGGGCGATGGGGCTGATCACGATCATCCTGTCCTACGGTTGGCACATACTCGCCATGTTCGCACTTGGAGTCGTCATCAAACGCTCGGCGTTCTTCACCCCGAGTGACTCAGGGCGCAGAACACGGTTCTGGATGATGGTGTTCCTTCCGGTCGCCCTGGCGATCGAGGGGCTCGCTGCCTGGTCCTACCTCACCGAGACAAGTCCGATCTGGGCCACCATCATCCTCTCGTTGGCACGGGAATTCTCAACTGTGGCCACGATGCTGGGATACGCCGCCGTTCTGGTCACGCTCGTCCAGATGGGCGTCGCTGCGAGACTTTTCGGATGGATGGCCAAGGTGGGCAGAATGGCGTTGACCAACTACCTGCTCGAGACGCTTTTGATGACCACTCTGTTCGAATTCTACGGTTTCGGACTCTTCGATCAGATTTCGAGAAGCGGTCTTATCCTCGTCTCGATAGGTATTTGCATCATTCTCATGATCTTCAGCGTGCTGTGGCTGAAATGTTTCTCCCGGGGTCCCATGGAATGGCTCTGGAGGACACTCGCCTACCTGAAGGCGCCCTCCTTGAAGCGTGGATAACCTGCGCCCCGAAGGTATGAACACCTCCGCTCGATACGCTCGGAGTGTGTTGCAGGACGCCCTGTGACACGAACGGGGTGAAGGCACCGCGTTCGCCACCCCGCAGCCCGAATACGAGTCACCTTCGACATGGTCAATGAACTTGAAACACTGGTCACCGACTTTTACGTCAACCAGAAGCTTGCCCTGAAACTGGATCTCCCAGGGTCACGTGAGACCGTTCTCGATCTCTTCGGCAGGCTCAAGAAGGAATTCCCTCAGCTTTCGAACTTTCGTCGCTTCGAAGACGAGCTCGCCCTTGAATCGGACGACCTCAAGCGCTGCTACAGCTGGCTTTCACTCCGAGGCACCATGCTGCGAAGTGGATTCGTGAATCCAGCCGACCTGACGGAAGCCTACGACCTCCATCGCCGCATTCTGGAAGTCGCGCCTTACTTTCTCTCGATCAGTCCGATCGACGTGGACCATCTGGAACTCGTCTTCGGGTTCGATCTTGAAGCGCAGGCCAACCGCGATGCCATCGTCTTCAACGCCCTGCTGAGAGACGGACCGCTTGCCGATCTGGTCGAAGAAGGGGAAGGCGTGGTTGAAGCCCAACCGGTCGTCGGCATCACGATCGAGTCGAATCCGGACATGCATGCATTCGTCGAAGTGAAGACTCGCACCACACCGAAAGAACGTTCCAGCGGCCTGTTCGGCCGAGAACCGATCAGTGTCTTTCTCACAGTTCGGAACAGCGGCAAGCTCGATTCACTCGATGAACTGGGCCCTCGCTTCGCCGCATTGGCCGGCTACGCCGAAAGACTCTCGGAGGAACGCCTGGTGCCAAGCGTCCTGACGCCGATCAAGCATGCCATTCTCGCGCAATCATGAGATGACGAATCATCCGATCGCTTCGTACGAGAACGATCGGCAAAAGAAAAAGGGATCGACAGGACGTCGATCCCTTTTCTCTTTGATTCGTGTGCGACTCAGGCGGGCTTCGCTTCAAGGAAGCTCAACACGCTCTTGAGGTCGGGAAGGATCTTCGGAGAAAGGCGAAGCGTGAATGACTCGCCGGCATCGACGCGGACGAGATTGGTGCGACGCTTTCGGTGAACCCAGATACGACCAGCACGTCGGCGAGGGTCGTTGTCGGTCTTCGCGCGTCGACGAGCGAGCTCGCTGAGACCTTTCTGGATTTCAGGCTGCATCTCCATGAGACGACGGATCGTCTTGACCTGAGCAGAGCGCTCGGGCGCTTTGCTGATCGTGAAGGTGTAGGTACCGGTTGGTTCGAATTCGATGTCAGTCGTCATGTGATTCAGCCCTTCCACCCACTTTGCGGGCGAGCCGCATAGTGTATCGGGTCTCGCGCGTCATTCAAGCTCCAGAGGGCTCCAAGGACCAGAAGAGCCTCCAGTTGGTCAAAAACCTTCATGATTCGTCACCAACAGGGACGCCAGAACCTGAGTCCCGTGACTTCCGAGGCCTTTTTCAGAGGCTTCGGCATAGAAACGACGAGCCAAAGCCAGCATTGGAAGCGCCAAGCCCATCGATTCGGCCTCATCCAGGGCGATGGAGAGGTCTTTGAGAAAATGGTCCACGAAGAAACCTGGGGCCGTGTCACCCGCGAGAATGCGAGGGCCCAGGTTGGTGATCGTCCATGAACCGGCGGCTCCACCCCCCACTGATTCAAGAACCCGTGCACCATCGAGTCCGGCGGCCTGGGCATAGAGCAGCCCCTCGGAAATCCCCAACATCGTGGAAGCGACGAGGATCTGGTTGACCATCTTCGTGTGCTGGCCGCAACCGGGACCACCTTGATGGACGATGGTGCCCCCCATCAGGTCGAAGACGGGCCAGGCCGATTTCACGTGCGCATCATCGCCTCCCACCATGATCGAGAGCGAAGCGTTTCGTGCCCCCACGTCGCCACCGGAGACAGGAGCGTCGATGGCACCCACGGAGCGGCGAGAGGCCTCCTCGTGGAGTCGTCTGGCGAGAGATGGCGTGCTGGTGGTCATGTCGATCAGAAGCCGAGGAGGCGTGGAGGCGGCAAGGGTGCCCTCAGATCCGAGGTGAACGGATTCCACATCTGCAGGCATTCCTACGATTGAGATCACGACGTCGGCCCCTTCGGCCGCCTCACGAGGCGACTCAGCCCACGTGGCACCACGGCTGAGCAGTGGCTCGGCTTTGGCCCGTGTCCGGGTGAACAGCACGAGATCGTGCCCTCCGTCGAGAAGGTGCCCTGCCATGGAGGCCCCCATGACGCCGGTGCCCAGAAAACCGATTTTCATTCTCATCTCCAGTGTGAAGCCAGCCCAGGGGCTGATGGATTCCGTGTACCACGCGGTCTCTTTTCACGAACCTACGCGAAAGAAGAATCGTATCCACAGAGAACCTCCCGGACATGCAGCCTGGAGGGCCAGATGACATAAACTGAACCAACAACCCCCAGAACCTCCCAGGAGCGGATGAAAATGACCATCACCCCCCAGATCGACATCGAACAGATCGAACAGGAAGTCGCCGAGAAATCGCGACCGTTCCAGTTGCTTCGCGAGCAGATTCACGAAGTCGTGGTGGGCCAGGAGGAACTTCTCGATGGGATGATCATGGGCCTGCTCTGCAACGGCCATGTCCTGATCGAAGGTGTCCCCGGACTTGCCAAGACCACGGCTGTCGACACGCTTGCGAAGTGCATCGCGACCGGATTCCAGAGAATTCAGTTCACACCCGACCTTCTGCCTGCCGACATCGTCGGCACCCTGGTCTACCGACCATCGGACGGTGAGTTCACGGTGAAGAAGGGACCGATCTTCTCGAACCTCGTGCTGGCGGATGAGATCAACCGAGCACCAGCCAAGGTTCAGAGTGCGATGCTTGAAGCGATGCAGGAACGTCAGGTGACCATCGGAGATGAAACCTTCCCCATGGCCGAACCGTTTCTTGTGATGGCCACCCAGAACCCGATCGAACAGGAAGGCACCTATCCGCTGCCAGAAGCGCAGGTCGATCGATTCATGATGAAACTGAAGGTTCATTATCCCACACCGGAAGAGGAACGACTCATTCTGGATCGAATGGCGAGAACCTCGGGCATGCCCTCGGTGACGGCCGTGACCACCCCGGAAGCCGTGCTTGAAGCACGTTCGACGATCGACAAGATCCACCTCGACGACAGGATCAAGGAATACGTCGTGGAACTCGTGGTCTCGACACGTGACCCGTCACGGCACGGCATTCCGATCGATGGCCTGATTGATTTCGGTGCCTCGCCTCGTGCGACCATCGCACTCACGCTGGCGGCGAGAGCCAATGCGTTTCTCAGGGGACGAGGCTATGTCCTTCCCCAGGACGTGAAGGACGTCGCGCATCAGGTGCTCCGACACCGAGTCATTCTGAGCTACGAAGCGGAAGCCGAGGAAAAGAGCTCGGACGACGTGATCACCACCCTGCTGGAACACGTCCCGGTTCCCTGATCGAAACCCGCGGCACCTTGAACGACCCAGTCCCTCATCGGAATCGAATGTGATGCTCTCCACCGAACTGCTCAAGAAGATCCGCAGGATCGAGATCAAGACGAGTCACCTCGTCACGGATCTCCTGGCGGGTCGTTACAACTCCGCCTTCAAGGGCCGGGGCATGGAGTTCGAGGAAGTCCGACCCTACATGGTCGGGGACGATGTCCGCACCATCGACTGGAACGTCTCGGCACG
Organism: uncultured Phycisphaerales bacterium; assembly: GCA_949373145.1. GTDB lineage: Bacteria > Planctomycetota > Phycisphaerae > Phycisphaerales > SM1A02 > UBA8087. Next base: position 9,875 of record CASICI010000029.1, on the reverse strand, counting down.
CACCGGCGAACCCTTCATCAAGAAGTTCCGCGAGGAACGGGAACTGACGGTGATCATCGCGGTCGACATCAGCGGGTCCCTGGGTTTCGGCAGTCAGGGCGAACTCAAACGCGAGATGGTCGCGGAACTCGCAGCGACCCTCGCCTATGCGGCGATCCGCAACAACGACAAGGTCGGCCTGCTGCTGTTCACCGACCGGGTGGAACGATTTGTGCCTCCCAGAAAGGGCGTCCGTCATGTGCTTCGCCTGATCAGGGAGATTCTCACGACCGAACCGGTCGGAACCGGGACCGATCTCTCCGTGGCACTGGACGAACTCAACCGAGCGATGAAACGACACGCCGTGGTCTTCGCGGTGAGCGACTACCAGGAGGCTCCCGAGGAATGGAGCTCGTCGATGAAACGTGCGGCCCTGCGGCACGATCTCATTCCCATCGTCGTGGGTCGATGAACGAGAGGCGATCATGCCGAATGTCGGGATGATCGAACTCCAGGATTCCGAGACGGGACAACGAACGTTCCTCGACACGTCGCGTAGAAGCATCAGAAATCGATTCAGAGAACAGAACATCGAACGAGACGAGGCTCGCGAGAAGGTCTTTCGAAGAATGCGACTCGATCCGATCAGAGTCGAGACCGGTGGATCGTTCATCGATGAATTGACGGGGTATTTCCAACGCCGGGAACGGAGGCAGCGCAGATGACTGGAAGACGATCGACATCCCTGGTCATGGCCCTTGCGACCTCGACGTCCTTGCCGCCTGCTCGTCGGACGACCGGATCGACTCCCGGACGGCTTCGGTGGCGACGTTGTCACACCGCCGTGATCGAGGACGTCACGATCGAGATCGCGACCAGGAGACTCGCCGCGGAAACGGGTGAACCCATCGAACTGATGGTCACCATCAAGGCACCGCCCGCTGCCGGCGCACGTCTGGTGCTCCCGGAAGACGGACGCCTGGGTGACTTCGACGTGCTCAGCTGGGAACGAGCCGAGCAGCGGCCAGGGTGCCCTGGACATCGCGGAAAGACGACGAATTCTGGTCTCGACGTTTGAAAGTGGCTCGGTCCAGCTTCCGGGGCTCGAAACGAGCTACGGCACACGTTCCTCCGTCGTCACGGAAGCCCATCGAATTTCAGATCAGCTCGCTGGTCGAGGGTGAATTCGATCCGTCTGACTTCAGCGACATCCGAGGCCCCGTCGACGACCTCGCTGTCCGATGCGAGACGATCTGGACACCGGTGTGATCACGGCGACATCGATTGGTGGCGTGCATCGCGGCACTTGCCATCGCCTTCGTCCTGGCAGGACGTCGAAAGACCCCACCCAGAATCCCTCACGAGTGGGCACTGGCCGAACTGGCACGGATCGAGAGCGAGGGCATGAGCAATGAGGTCGATGCCACACTGCGATACGAACGAATCGAGTCGGTCCTGAGGTGGTACGTGGCCTTTCGCTTTGGAATCGACGCACCCGACAGAACCTCCAATGAGCTGGTCGAGGCGGTCGTCGAGGACATGGCGATCAATGACGATGCGCGGGCGATTCTGGAACGAATCGTACGAGGAGGAGACCGAGTCAAATTCGCCGGTGGCGTGGCAAGCCCGGATGACTGCAAGGATGCGCTGACATCGACTCGGGACTTCGTGCGTGAGACGACCCGATCCAGAAGGAGGATGCGGCATGAGCTTTCATCCCGAATCCATCTGGATGCTGTTGCTGCTGTGTCTGATTCCGATCGGTCTGATCCTGACCGCGCGCAGCAGACACCGAGCACCCATCATGTTTTCGAGCATTGACGTCGCCAGGAACTCCGGGCGTTCGCTGCGAACACGACTTCGATGGCTCCCCATCACCATCCGGTCCCTGGTCCTCGCGCTGCTCGTCGTCAGTCTCGCTCGACCGGTCAAGGCGAATGAACAGACCAAGATCACCGTCGAAGGCGTCGCGATGCAGATGCTGGTCGACCGGTCCAGCAGCATGCTGGCTCAGGACTTCGAAATCGAAGGCACACGCTCCAACAGGCTTGAGGCGGTCAAGCGCGTGGGCGCTGAATTCATCGCCGGCGGAGAGGAACTTCCCGGTCGCCCGAACGATCTGATCGGCCTGGTCACGTTTGCAGGAAACGCGGACAGTCTCTCACCGATGACGCTCGACCATGCCCATCTTCTCAATGCACTGGGAGACCTCCGCCACGCTTCAGTGGCGTCGGAAGATGGCACCGCGATCGGCGATGCCGTGGCGCTCGCCGTCGAACGTCTTCGAGACGTCGGCGAACGGGCGGACGAAGCCGGCACGCAGAAGATCAAGAGCAGGGTCATCGTGTTGCTGACCGACGGGGAGAACACCGCTGGTGTGATCGAACCTCTGGTCGCAGCCGATCTCGCGTCGGAATACGGAATCAAGATCTACACGATCGGCGTCGGAACTCGTGGCGTGGCACTCGCCCCGGTCCGGACCGTGTTCGGACAGGAGCTCAGACCCACGCAGGTCAACATCGATGAGGAGACCCTCACCGAAATGGCGGATCGAACGGGCGGCCTCTACTTCAGAGCCACCAACACCGACAGCCTGAAGAAGATCTACGAGACGATCGACGAACTTGAAAAGACCGAAACCGAACAGCGTCGCTATCTGCAGTACGTGGACTATGCGGTCGAACCGATCAGTCTTGCCGGCGTATCACTTCCTCCACTCCTCGTGCTGGCGTTCGGACTGCTCGCCTTCGAACAGCTCCTCGGCCTGATCGTCTTCCGTTCACTCCCCTGAGTCACCTTCTTGAGATGAGATGATGTCAGATTTTCACTTCGTACATCCTGCACTCTTGAGCCTCACCTGGGTTGTCCTTGCGCTGGTACTCGTCGCCGCATGGGCGCTGGCACGTCGAAACAGACAGCTGAGACGATTCGCGGATGAAAAGGTTCTCGATCGAATCGCTCCGGGCGCAAGTCGATTTCGCCCCGTGATGAAGACCGCCCTGATCATCAGCGCGCTCATCGCCCTGGTGTTCGCCGGAGATGGATCCACGCTGGGGCGTGCGATATGAAGAGATTCAGAGACGAGGCATGGACGTCTTCTTCGTGGTCGATGTCTCCCGGTCGATGCTCGCGGAAGATGCGGGACCGAATCGCCTTGAAAGGGCGAAGCAGGCGATCGCCGATGCCGTGGATGAACTCGGCGGTGATCGTGCCGGCATCATCAGTTTCGCGGGCGATTCGCAGATCGAATCACCACTGACCTTGAATTACCGTTCCCTGAAACTCGCACTCGACGAAGTGGACGCCCGCAACAGCTCACGAGGTGGCTCGATGCTCGGCGATGCCATTCGACTGGCAGCGTCATCGTTCACCAACGAGGAAGCGGGCGGCAAGGCCATCGTGATCCTGAGTGACGGCGAAGACCAGCAGAGCATGCCGGTCGAGATGGCGGAGGCCGCCCTCGCGGAACAAGGCATCAGGGTCTACACGGTTGGGATCGGCGATGACCTGCAGGGCGCACGAATTCCGGTTCTCGTGAACGGGAGACGCTCGTGGCTGACCCATGACGGTGAGCAGGTCTGGACCAAGATGGAACCATCGACGCTCAAGGCCACGGCTCTTGCCGGTGAAGGCGCCTTCATTCCTGCGGGCACCAAGCGATTCGACCTGGGACGAATCTTCAATGATGTGGTGGCGGCCGATCAGAGAGCCGATCTTGAATCGACTGAAATCAAGATCACCACCCCCAGGTTTCAGTGGCTTGCCGGACTCGCATTGCTTCTGTTGTGTGCCGATTTCATGGTGCCGGCCAGGCGCCGGACTCCGAAGAATGACTCACTTGCGTCGGGAGTTGCCTCATGACCGTGACCACGACGATCCTCACAGCACTGCTTGCCGTTCAAGCAGGAGCGCCCAATCAGGAGCCAGCCGCCCGGGATGCCTCCGCGGTGACTCCACGAATCGAGATCCCGGAAGAGACCACCGACACCACGACGCAACCGATCGCGGAGTCGACCTGGCAGAACACCGAGATCGAACTTCTGGTGCAGAAGGCACGAGAGTCTCTGCAAGAGGATCGATATCCCGAGGCGCTCGATCTGTACATCGCCGCAAGTGACCGACGACCTCTTGATGAACGACTTCAATACAACCTCGGAGTCGCCGCGTATCGAGCCGGTGCTTTGGATGTCGCCACTCGGGCGTTCGAGCGTGCCTCGGCGGGAGACGATCCCAAAATCACCCAGTCCGCTCTGTTCAACCGGGGCAACGTCTCGTATCGAAGAGCCTTGGACCTGGTGGAGGACGCACGCGACACCCAATCAAGAGAAAGGGCCTCCGAAGGACAAGCTGATCCACAAACTCTCGAGCAACCGATTGATGCGTTGAAACAGGCTCTTTCGCACTACAGAGATGCCATCATCGCCTCACCGGATTCCAGAGATGCTCGTCGAAATGCAGAGCTTGCTCATCGACTCATGAAGGCACTCGAAGAGACTCAGGAAGAACAGCAGCAGGAACAGGATCAGCAGGAACAGGATCAGCAGGAACAGGACCAGCAGAACCAGGACCAGCAGGAACAGGACCAGCAGGAACAGGACCAGCAGGAACAGGACCAGCAGGAACAGGACCAGCAGGAACAGGACCAGCAGGAACAGGACCAGCAGGAACAGGACCAGCAGAACCAGGACCAGCAGAACAGGACCAGCAGAACCAGGACCAGCAGAACCAGGACCAGCAGAACCAGGACCAGCAGAACCAGGACCAGCAGGAACAGGACCAGCAGGAACAGGACCAGCAGGAACAGGACCAGCAGGAACAGGATCAGCAGGAACAGGATCAGCAGGAACAGGATCAGCAGGAACAGGATCAGCAGGAACAGGATCAGCAGGAACAGGATCAGCAGGAACAGGATCAGCAGAACAGGACCAGCAGGAACCGAAGGAATCCGATGCCAAGTCAGGCGAAGATTCCGCGAACAAGGAGGCTGCACCGGTGCGTATGACTCGTGAACAGGCTGAAGCCCTGCTTCAGATGATTCGGGACAAGGAAAAGGAGCGACGCGAGGTTCTCGCCGCACGCGAGGCTCGCGAAGCCGCCAGGAAGAAGACCCCCGTTGAGAAGGATTGGTGATGAAACACACCATGAAGATGATTCAGAACACCGTGATTCGACGTCGTGTGCCGTGCTGGTGTGCGCTTCTGTGCCTTGTCGCGATCTTGGGCGTCACGGGAGACGTGAAAGCTCAGAACGTCTCCGTCTCGTTCACGAACAATCAGACCTGGGTGGACACCCCCATCCAGATCGTGTTCACCGTCGAAAACGCCTCGGACTTCGGAGAGCCCGTTCTTCCGCAAGTCGACGGGTTGAAGATTCAATACGAAGGCGCGCTCAATCGCTCCTCACGGATCACGATCATCAATGGAAGGCGTGAGGAATCGAGAACCGTCGACCTTGCCATCAGCGTGACGCCCACGCGAGCGGGAACCTTCGTCATTCCCAACATCCAACTCGAGGTCGAGGGGATCACGTACAACAGCAGCGATGTTCGACTCACGGCAGTGGCACCCGTCAACGACGGCAAGGTCCTGGTCGACGTCTTCGGTCCCGACACTTCGGTGTATGTGGGTGAACCGGTGCAATTGAGCCTTCAGATATGGATCGAGGAATTCGAACCCGCTGGATACGAGGTCGAGATTCCGGAAAGCACCATGTGGCAGTTGGTGAAAGCCGGTGACTCGGACTGGGGTCCATTCAAGAAATCGCTCGAGCAGATGGCGGCCAATCGCCAGCGCCCCAGTGGACGTTCAGAGATCCGTGACGGAAGACGCTACTTCGTCTATGAAATCGAACGTGAATTGCGACCGACCGGACTCGGATCGATCGAAGGCCTCAGTGATGTCTCGGTCGCCGTGAGTTATCCCACGGGCGTGGAACGCTCACGTTCGATCTTCAGTTCTGGACTGCAATTTTCAGGCCTGATTCCTCTGAGGGTTCATGCGGACATCGGAGACATCGGCATCAAGCCTCTTCCTGAAGAAGGCAAGCCCGACTACTTCCGAGGCGCTGTCGGAAATTTCGTGGTGAAGTCCTCCGCACGTCCCAGGGACGTCGCGGTGGGTGATCCGATCACACTGTCCTTCATGGTGGGGAACGTCAGAAATGATGAATCCGTCCTCGACACCCTGCGCCCACCTCCACTCCATCTGATGAGCGAACTGATCGGTGATTTCAAGATCCCCTCAGATCCCATCGCAGGAACGGTTGATGGAGACATCAAGGTCTTCACCCAGACCCTGAGAGCGCGATCCGCCGATGTGGAGGCCATCCCTCCCATTCCCTTCGCATTCTTCGATCCTCAGACCGAAACCTACAAGACCGTCTACACCCAACCGATTCCACTCACGGTCAGTCCGGCAGAGTCTCTGGCGATGTCGGACATCACACGAGCTTCGGGGACCTCGCCCGAACAGAATGACGATTCCCCCTCTTCAAGGCTTGAAAGCGCTTCTGAAAAAGGGCTTGCGGCGAACTTTCCCGTGAACAGCACGTTGTTGACGTCGAGCGGAAGAGACATCGGTGCCGGGACCGCCATCGTGGCCGTCGCACCACCCATCGGCTTCTGTGCGATCGCACTTCTTCTCGCTCGTTCACGATGGCGTCGGAGAAATCCCATGGTGGTGCTGGCTCGTGGAGCCAGAGCCAAGGCGCTTGCGACTCTCCAGGCGACACAGGAGCTGGCAGAATCCAGTCGATGCGTTCGTGTCTACATCAGCGAGAAGTCATGTCTCCCGGCGACCAGTGCCACGACTTCGGAAAGCCTCCATCTCGCACGTGTCGCCGGTGCCGATACCGAGTTGCTTCATGAACTGGAAGGCTTTCTTCACATGAGCGAGCGCGCCGGGTACGCCCGTGAGGAAGGGCTGCACATGAACGGACGGGACGAAGCGGTTCGATTGATCGGAAGACTCGATACGTGCCATTGGAAGACGTTCTCTGCAGACCTGACCGAAAAGTCGGAGGTGCTCTCATGAAGCCGTTCACTCGCATGCTTCTCATCGTCACCCTTGGATCATGCTTCGCCATGACGACGGACGTCAGCGCTCAAGAGACGACTGATGCAGGGACTTCGCGAATGATGCTGGCTGAAGAAGCTCAGACGTCCTACGAGCGCGGCATCACACTGAGCGAGCTTGATCCGGAGGAATCCGTGGCGGCCTTTTCCCGAAGCGCCGATGGCTGGAGGCGAGTGATCGCCAATGGCATTCAAAACGGAGAACTCTGGACGAATCTTGGGAATGCCGAACTCGGGGCGGGGCGTCTGGGGCATGCCATCCACGCGTACCTGGAAGCCGATCGACTGATTCCAGGTGATGCGACCGTTCGACGAAACCTTCTCCTCGCCCGCAGTCAGGTTCCAGCCAAGTTCGATGCCGAGGGCGTGACGGTGGTCTACGACACGGTTTCACAAGGCTGGCATCTGCTGGAATTCGAAACCCGATGGTGGCTCGCCGCCGCAAGTTGGTGCACCTTCTGGACGCTGCTCGCGATCGGCCTGCGCACCAGACGAACGGATGATGCGCGACAGGGCGAGGCCCGAGGCTTCGGATTGAAGACCTCCATGGTCGTGACCGGAGGCGTCGCGCTCCTGCTTGGCACCACCATCACCCTCGATCTGGTGGAGGATCAGCTGGCGTGCGCCCGGCGTGCTGCTTGAAGAGACCATCGTACGCAGCGGAAACGGAAACTCCTTTTCGGAAGTGTTCTCCGAGGCCCTTCCGGCAGGTGTGGAGTTCGAAGTCCAGGACTCGAGACCGAGCTGGCATCAGGTCCGATTCACCGACGGAAGAACCGGGTGGATCTCGGCTGACGACGCGGTACGCGTTGGCGCATCCTGAACCAGCGCACTCAGGTGTTCAGGCCCCCAGGGCGATCATCTCATCGATGTGTCTGGTGATTCCATCGAAGCCACGGTCCAGGGAGACCCCGAGATCTCGAACCGTCGCCGAGGTCTCGAACATGTTCTTCGGAGCCGAGGGACTCGAGTCGTCGATATCGAGTTCGACGCCCAACCTGTTCGCAATGACATGCGCCCAGTCGGACCAGCGAGCGTAACAGTCGACGAGGTTGTAGACGGCCGGAGACGCCGCGGGGTTTCCGACGGCGGCGATGGTCGCCGCCGCGACATCGTCGACATGCACGAACTTGCCGCCCCCCTTGCGTTCGAAGGGTTCGCCTCGGCGAATTCGTTCGATGAACGGCCAACCGATCGAGCGGTTCGAGCGAGGATCGATTCCGTAGACGCCACACGGTCGGATCGCGGTCACCGCCTGCCCGGTGGAGGCATTGGCAGACCACATATGGGCTTCGACGGCGGCCTTCAACGCACCGTAGTCGTTGCCGGGACGTCCGGGGTGACTTTCATCGATGACACCCTCCCAGCGGTCGTGCATGAAGTGGTGGACGGCGATCGAACTCATGTAGATGAAGTGACGATCACCTGATTCCTTGAGAAAGTCCAGCGACCCGACGAGGTTCCCCTGCACATGACGGGAGAAATCCTTCATGGCGGGCCAGTCGAAACTGTTGTGGACCACGACGTCGGTGCCTTCCAGAAGAGCCGCTCTGGTATGAGGCTCATCATGCGTGCCCACCACGAATCGAGAGACCAGATCCTCGATATGGTCACGACGGCTGGTCTCCCGAACAAGGGCGATGACCTCGTGCCCCTGCTCGACGGCCCGACGAACGAGAGCGGCTCCGATGAAGCCCGACGATCCTGTGATGGCTATTTGCATGGCGGAATTCTACGTCCCAGCGGTCCGCGGAACCTTGAATTCGTCCGGAATCGTGGTCGGATCCGCTTTTTCACCGGCACGAGGCACCTGATGACGCTCGAAAAAAGACCCGATCGATTTGAGAGGAATGGCTTCTCGGGATAAGCTGTACCGCTTGAGATCGAAGTCATCCGGATCACACCGAATGGCTCGACACACCACCACGGAGAGGTGGCGGAGCGGCTGAACGCGCCGGTCTCGAAAACCGGTATGGCCTTCGGGTCATCGAGGGTTCGAATCCCTCCCTCTCCGCTTCATGAAAGGAGTCACGGAAATCCGTGGCTCCTTTTTTAGGCGACTCGAATCAGCCGGTCCATGCGGAAAGCAGAACCGTGAGATCACCGCCATTGACCACGCCGTTGCCGTCGATGTCGGCGTCGCTGTCCGCAGTGCCCCACGCAGAGAGAAGCAAGGCGAGATCGGTGCCGTTGATGAATCCATCACCGTCGATATCACCTGGATCGCCAGTTGCCTCACAGGCATCTGCGGTGCCGTTTTCATCGACGTCATCGCAGGCGCTTCCGATTCCACCCCAGGTGGCACCGACTTGCGCGCATTCGTTCTCGGTCAGTTCAAGGCAGAAACCAGTGGCGAAGCAACAGGACCCCACAGGTTGAGGACAGAAGACGTCGAGACAGGTCGTTCCGTCACCGACGAAAACACCTCCGAGCGCCGTCGCATCCTCGGGTGTCAGTCCATTGAGACAACTTCCGTCAGGCAGACAGACCGCACCACTTGGAAAACAGATCTGATCCGAACAAGAAACACCCGGTACGCCGGGTGATCCTCCTGCGGCCAGACAATTTTCCTGAGAGAGCTCGATGCATCCACTGGTGGCCTCGAAACAGCACGGCACATCGGCGTCATCGGGATCACACACACCACCATCGCACACCGTACCGGGGCCACCGTAGGTTCCTCCGACGCTCTCGCAGTCGGATTCAAGCGTGTTGTTGGCGCAGGTTCCGTCTGGACAGACAGCAGGAGCCGGCCTGATCCGAACAGTTCGTCGGCGTCCAACTGGCACGCATGACCCAATCGCCCGAGGGCCTGCAGATCGAG
>CASICI010000028.1 GCA_949373145.1 uncultured Phycisphaerales bacterium | reverse complement strand
GGAATTCATCGGATGGACCCGGTGGTGCGATCGCTGCCTCCCTCAGCACGCTGGTGGTCGATGACTGCACGATCACCGGCAACGCCTCGGAGCCAGGTGGCGGTGGCCTGGGTCTCTTCGGTGGGGTGACTGTGATCACCGGAAGTGTGATTTCAGACAACGAGGCGTTCGGCCAGGGCGGTGGTCTCTACATCAGTCCCGGTTTCGGAGGTCTGGTGGAACTCGGACAGACTCTGGTCTGCGGCAACGTGCCTGATCAGATCTCAGGCGCACCCATCGCAGATGACGGGAGCAACTGCGTCCTCGAGGTCTGCAACGATGACTGCAGACCCGTCGAAAGCTGCTTCGGTGACATCGACGATGACGGTGAGGTCGGGTCCAAGGACCTCAGTGAACTGCTTGCCCTCTGGGGCTGCATCGTCGACCCTCCGGGATTCGCCTGCGCCGAAGCGGACCTCAACGAAGACGGCACGGTGGATGGTGCGGACCTCACGCTTCTGATCTCCGTGTGGGGTCAGTGCGACTGAATCACGAACAATTTCCAGAACGATCGACCGGCCGGGTGCACTCAAGACCCGGCCGGTCGTCTTTTCCACCCACGGAAACTGGTCGATAGCATCCGCTTGCAGTTCGCTCTGCCGGAGGTGGTCCCGGACAGACAGACATTTCTTCGTATTCAAGTGGTGCTCGGCTCAGGTTTTTGGGAAGCTTGGGGCATGGCGATGAAGGATGAAGACTCACAACGTGGTGAACGACTTCGTGATCAGGCGGGCTGGGAGGCGCGACGTGAAGTCAACCTCCGGATCGTGATCCAGAACACCGTGCTCTGCCTGCACACCTCGATCATCACGGTACTGCTGGTGGCTCAAGTCCTGAGTGGACAAAGCCCGTGGCTGTTCTGGCTGATCGGCATCATGTCCTCCACGGTGCTTGGCCAGATCTGGCTGCACAACGGCATTCGGCACGTGCAGATCCGGCGGTACTTCGAAGACGTCCTCGATGTCGAGACCGGAAACCACTTCGAGAGCTGGGAAGACTTTCTCAAACGCATGCATCCACGATCACCGTTGGGCACGCGGTGGTGGGTCAGCACGAAGGCGATCTTCGCGTTCACGCAGCTGGGGTTCGGCCTGGTGGCTCTTTTGAACGCTCTTCAGACGGACGCGTCACCGGGACCAGGGCTTGGCCTCATCGTGATGGGTGCCATCTTCGGCGTCATCACGATCGCTCTTCTGGGTCACCCCCCACTGCCGACGAACGACTCCGGGGATGGAAGTCCGAAGACCACCGACTCCGAACAAACGGAGCTCGAGCGGTGACACGAACCGGAGTCATCATTCCAACAAGAGGGTGCCATCCTGATCTTCCAGATCTGATCGAGACGCTTCTCGCGGATGAGTCACTGGGTGAGGCCTGCCTCGCGGTGGTGTGCAATGGCCCCGAGCAGGACCCGGACATCGTTCACGCCCTTGAAACACTGCAACGACTTGGCTCTTCGAAAGATGAACGACGCCTGGAACTCATGTTTCTCGACACCCCCTCGAAACCCGATGCACTCAACACGGGAGAGGAGATCGCCGGTGACTGCGACATCACGATCTACATCGACGACGACATCCGCATCACTGCGGGATGCGTGGGACGCCTGCGAGAGAGACTGCTCGCACTGGGAAAGAACGCCGGACTGGTGGCTCCAAGACGAGTCGTCACGCCCGGATGCGGATGGAAGGAACGGCTGTTCGGATCCTGCGTGCTGCGTCCACCCTGGGTGTGCGAAGCCGCCTCGATCGGGGGAATCTTCGGGGTGAATCGTGCAGGTCGCTCACGCTGGGACATCTTCCCGCCGGTCGCGTGTGATGATGAGTATGTCTTCAGTCGATTCGCTCATTCGGAACGAGTCCTCGAGTCCGGGTGCGTCGCGACACATCCCTTCGCGAACACCTGGCGTGGCATCGTCAATCAACAGGCACGATGGCGGGCCGCGAGCCTCGAACTTCGGACAAAGAAATTGATCGGACCGCACCCGGGTTCGCACCGGACGCGAGGCATGCTGAGTCGCACTCTTCTGAATCCGAGGATGATCGCAGGCATGATGCTGGTCCACACCGTGCGCACCAGCGCTCGGGTGTTCGGTCGCTCGGGCCTCGCTGCCAATGGCGCATGGCCGGAAGCGTGAAGACATCACACACTGCATCGGCACGACTTCTGAAAAGAACCTCTCTTCAGGGAGTTCCAGAAATTGCCTGCCTGCGGACGCCCAAGCGATGATTTGAAGCGATTTGGTGACGCCGGACAGAAACTCCGTTGATTCGTCGGCAGAAAGAGCTCTTCCCACCCACCTTCATGCCCCTTGGCAGGAGAACAGACTTTGCGATATGTTTTCGTGGATCGGCCACTCGAACGATGTGGCATACCTCATGAAGTCACAGGAACCCGAGGGATGAAGTCGATGGGACGCACCAGAGAGCCGTTCTGTTGGCGCCGACAGTCATCTCGCAAATCGATTCTTCGAGAAAGAGAATGAATGATGCACATGCCGAAGCACACTGACACTCATCCTGAGCGCCACCACTCCTGCTGCTTGCCGTGGGTTCGACCGTTCTTGCTCAGGAAGATCGAACGGTCGGCGTGCTGCAACACGAAGTCGGGGCATCCGAGGGATACACGTTGATCGATTCCCTCAATGGCGGCGGCACCTACCTGATCGATCTCGAAGGTCGCATCATCAATCAATGGACTGCAGCCCACGTTCCTGGAAACATGGCCTACCTCCTGGAGGACGGCAGCCTGCTCAGAGCGCTCGATCCGGGCCCGCTCAATGGAACCGAGATCATCCAACCTGGTGACGGCGGGCTGGTGCAGCGCGTGAGCTGGGATGACGAAGTGCTCTGGTCATTCGTCTACAACGATCCTGAAGCCCGTCAGCATCATGACATCGAACCGATGCCGAACGGAAACGTCCTGATTCTTGCCTGGGAGTACCACTCACTCGAGGAGGCCTTGGCGAAAGGACGTGATCCGAAGACTCTGGGTGAAGATGTCACGCATCTCCTCGCCGAGCGAATCGTCGAGATTCGACCCACAGGACCGACGACCGGAGAAGTCGTCTGGCAGTGGAGCACCTGGGACCACCATGTGCAGAACCACGATCCGGATGCAGACGACTATGGAACACCCTCCGAGGCGCCGACACGTCTCGACTTCAACGCATTCAGCGTCGAAAGAGCCGACTGGATTCATGCCAATTCGATCGACTACAACGAGACACTCGACCAGATCGTGATCTCAAGCCCTCGCTTCAACGAACTCTGGATCATCGACCACGGCACGACCACGGAAGAAGCGGCCGGACCGGCCGGAGATCTGCTCTATCGCTGGGGAAATCCACAGATGTACGGACGAGGTGGACCGGAGGATCGAATTCTCTGGGGCAACCACGACGCGCTGTGGGTCCTCGACGGCACGCCCGGTGCGGGGAACATCACGGTCTTCAACAACGGCGCGGATCGACCGGAGGGTGCGATCTCCACCATCGAGGAACTCACTCCACCACTTCTGCCCGATGGGACCTACGCCATCGTCGACGGCGAAGCATGGATGCCCCACCAGACCGACACCATCTTTCAGTCCGACCCACCGGAAGCCTTCTTCTCACGATTCCTTTCCGGGGGAATGCGTCTTCCGAATGGAAACGTGCTGGGATGCTCGGGGGGGTTCGGTTCGGTCGTCGAACAGACGCCCGCAGGTGAGGTCGTCTGGGAATACCACAGTCCCCTGACCCAGGACGGGCGCCTCTATCAGGGTGAGCTTCCGGGACAGAACTACTGGAACACCGACAACAAGATCTTTCGGGCGGTTCGGTACCCACCACAGCACCCGGGATTCGTCGGCAAGGATCTGACGCCGGGTTCCCTGCTGGAACGCTATCCCTGCCCTGCCGACCTCGACCAGGACGGGGTGGTCTCCGGTTCGGACCTGACCGTGATCCTGTCTCAGTGGGGATGCCGCGGTGAGCAGTGCGAGGGTGACGTGAACGACGACGGCGTCATCAACGGTGCGGATCTCACGGTGATTCTCAGCAACTGGGGCTCGTGCGGTTGACTCCGAATTGACGAGGTAAACGCACGACAGTCGAAACATTGTTGCATCACGGTGCACCGATCGTGCGAACAAGAAGTGGCCTCGGTCCTCATCGACCGTCATATCTCAAGGCTGCGGTCGAACCAGACCGTCATATCTCTTGCCGCCGGTTGAAACAGACCGGCACATCTCATGCGTTCGGTCGAACTCGACCGTCTCATTTCATGCCTCGGTCGAACTCGACCGTCCCATCTCATGCCTCGGTCGAACTCGACCGTCTCATCTCATGACTTCGGTCGAATCAGACCGTCGCATCTCGTGACTCCGGTCGTTTTCGACCGAGTCATCACATGGTCCCGGTCGGAATCGACCGCCCTATCTCATGAACCGTTCATTCAGGAGGACACCCACATGTCTACAAAGACGAGCCCATCCAATCATCATCGCTTCAAAAGACTTTGGAATGCATCGTTGCTGACCACGACCGCCGTGGCATTCATCGGAACCGACGTGACTGCAGACACCATCACGGTCTGTCTTGATGGCACCTGCGATCACACCGACATTCAAAGTGCGATCGATGCCGCCGTGAACGGCGACCTGATTTCGATTTCCGGTGAGACGTATCTGCTCGACGCCACCCTGGACACTCTGGGAAAGCGACTGACACTACGCGGTGCAGGTGATGAAAAGACGGGTGCATCGAACACGATTCTGGACGGACAAGGTCTTCATCGCGTCCTGCAGTGCATCAACGGAGAGGGCCCGGAATCGATCTTCGAACACCTGGTGATTCAAAGCGGAACGGCAATCCAGGGAGGTGGCATGTATTGCGAAGACACCGCGCCCACGATCAGAATGTGTGTCTTCAGAGGAAATTCAGCTGAGCGCGGCGGAGGTGGACTGTACACCACTTCGAGCGAAGATGGCCCACTTGTGAGTGGCTGCCTGTTTGAACAGAACACGACATCGAGTCTCTATTTGATAAGCTCTGGAGGTGGACTCTACGCATCACGCGCCACCGTGACTCAGTGCATCTTCACCGAAAATCGATCGGATGGACCGGGAAGCGCCGCCGCAGTCAGCTTTTCAATCGTCACTGATTCCGTGTTCTGCGGAAATCCCGGCCAGCAATTCAACGCCGTGAATCAGACGACCACTTCAGGAAACTGTCTACGAAATGAATGCCTCGATACAGGAGCCCCATTTTCAAAGAACTGCCGGGACTTACCACAGGATCGCACACTGTACGTACCCCAGGAATATGCAACGATCGGTGCGGCGCTCGACGCTGCCGCACCGGGGGCGATCATTCACATCGAAGCGGGCATCCATCTCCTCGAGCGTGAATATGAGACGCTGGGAAAATCGGTGACTCTTCAGGGGGCAATCGGTGAAAATGGTGCGCCGGCCACGATCCTGGACGCACAATCAAACAGCAGACACCTCAGCGTCTGGCCAAACCAGAAATACAAGTGCACCCTTCGCAATCTCGCTTTCGTGGGCGGGCAAGCCGAATTCGGTGGTGCCCTGCTTCTCAGTGCTGGCTCCGATCGTTCTGAAGTGCTCATCGAGAACTGTCGATTCGAAGACAATGTCGGCATGTACGGGGGAGCGATCTTCGCCGTCAGCTACGAGAAAGAGAGACTGGTGATTCGTGACACGACCTTCCACTCGAATCGAACCACCACGTTTTCAGACATCCCGGTAGAGATCATCACCTACGGTGCAGCGATCTGCCTGCTCGATCAATCGGGCTTGAACGGGAAGGGTGCAACCATCACAGGATGTCATTTCGAATCGAACCAGGCAGCACCGGTTTCAGGAAACGGGGGTGCGATCAAGTGCTGGTTCGACATCGAAATCAATCTCATGGACTGCACGTTCGTTGAAAACTCCGCAGGCATGCAAGGCGGTGCGATCTACATCGACGATCCGTACGATGAGGGACGCATCAACACCATCGAAAGGTGTCGCTTCACCGGCAATCATGCCGGATCGGATCTTGGTGGTGGAGCGATCCATGTCACCGGACCCACACCATTGTCCGTGCAGTCGTCGAGCTTCTGCGACAACAGCCTTGAACAGATCACGGGACCGTACATCGACCGGGGACTGAACTGCTTCGCCGACACGTGCGAGGCCCTCGAGGACAGTGCCGAGCCGGGAGGTGCCGCTCTGGCCGTGGTCTTGGGCAACTGGGGCTGTACCGGCCAGGCATGCAACGGTGACTTCAACGGAGACGAGGTCGTCAACGGGGCGGATCTCACCGTGGTTCTGAATGCCTGGGGCACCTGTCAGTGACTCGGACCTGACATGACATGACACAGGTGATACGAACGACGGCCCCCTGCCATTCGGCAGGGGGCCGTCGGTATTCGATGGCCGGGGGTCCGGTCGGTCAGCTGGCGGGTGGCGCGCCGTAGCGGTTCTCACCTTCGGTGCCGGGCAGGACCTGGATGACCAGAAGGACGAGTGCGCCGATACCACAGGCGAAGGTAAGCAGGAACCACCAGCCGGACTTGTCCTGATCGTGCAGCCGTCGGATCGACACTCCGATCCAGGGAAGAATGACCAGAAGCGAATAGAAAACCCAGACGATGCCCACACCCATGCCTGCCGGCGTGATGGGCGTCATGACCATCTGACCATCTTCCCCGGCCGTGAGCTGGCCGCCGCCGATGGCGGAAAAGAGGATCTGAAGACCGATACCGATCGCGAGGTTGATGAGGAACCAACTCCAGAACTCATTGCGCGACGAGCGGCCGGTGAAGACAGCGAATTTTTTCCAACAAGCGAGGTAGCCGTTCATGGAAACTCCCGGATCTGTGGTTGTGAAGAAAGAGAAGACGCCAGCGCCGAACGGTGGTTCAGCGCTGACCAAGCATTTCATCAAGCGTGAGGATCGAGGCCTGGCAGGTCTCGATGGCCTCATCGAGGGCACTGTGCCCCTTCACTTCAACGATGGGGTCGATGCGACCGAATTCCGCAAGGCGGGCTTCAATTCGGGCACGGTCCACCTTGAGCGCGGTCAGAAGCGCGCGGGCCTCGGCCTGCAAGGCTTCCACCTCGGCGGGGTCCGGACGATCGGCGACGGCCTGCAGCCTGCCAGCAAGACGAAGTGCTGGTGAGCTTTGACGGCGGGTTGGTGAACTGGTCGAGTCCATGATTCGAATTCTCCCAAAGCAACTCAATTCAAGCAAGGTGTTCAACAGAACACACGTCCGGGAGACCAGATGGTTCAGGGGATTCCAGGGTTCAAAAGAAGCCTTCACAGCCTCTCAGTCACCTTGACCGCCAAATCAAAAGATTCTCGGACGTCTGTGAATCATCGACCAATTCCATGGACGAACATCAACCAACGATGGATTCGGATGTTTTCAGGTCCGAACAGCCTGGGCGTCGTCTTCAGGATCCTTGCCGCCAAGAAGTCCGATCGAGCCTGAAATCATCACGCCCACCAGAATCAAGCCTGCCGCCCCACCGATCTGTGCGGCCGTCGGGGTGAAGCCGACGGTCGGCCAGTATTTGGTCTTGACCGCTTCGGCTTGCTCGACCGACTCGATCAGATCACCTCTGACCATGGTGCCGACCTGTGGAGGGACCGGCATTCTGAATGGCCACAGTCCGAAGACCGCACCCACCAGAAGCCCGAGCAGAAATCCCATGGTCAGTCCGCGCACGTGCTTCAGAAGAAGACGCACCACCACCCCCACCGTCCCGATACCGACCACCACGCCCAGAGCGACCGGGAACACCGTCCAGCCCGCCGTCACCAGGCCGGCCCAGTCACGCGCGGACAAGGCGGCGCGCGCTTCATCGATCGTGGTGAGAATCACGACGTATTCACCAAGGACCAACAGGACGTAACTTCCGGACAAACCGGGCAGCAGCATCGCCGCTCCCGCCGCGAATCCCGCGATCAAGAGGCCGCCGAAGGAACCACCGCCCTCGGGTGCGCCCGGGTCACCGGTGCCGAAGGCAAGAAAGGCCATCGCGATCAGACCCAGCAGGCACCCGACGAATGTGAGGAATCCCACGGGTGCGAGTGATCTGAGAAGAATCGGGACACCACCGAGGGTGAGCCCGATGAAGAGACTGAATGCCACCCAGCGCTGTTCGAGAACGAACCGGCCCGCCAGCCCCGAAAACAGGACGATGGCGAGAAGCGCAGGCCCCACGACAAGGATCATGATCATGAGGCTCTTGCGTTTGAATCGAAAGGCGGCCAGATCGGAAATCGCATCGACGAGCAATGCGTAGATCCCCGAGGCGAGCAGCATGGTGCCCCCGGAGATTCCGGGAACGAGATTGGCGAGTCCCATCAGAACCCCACCGAAGATGCAGCGAATGGTGGCCGCAGGACCCAGAGGCGTCTTTGAATCGGGGGGTGGTGCTGAAGTCATCGTCGCAGGCTCGCTTTCTCGATCGTTCTTGAGATCTTCGGGAGGTACACTGTCGGTGGTCATCAACGGTGGCCGATCTACAGATGACGCCACTGTCTCGCTTCAACGCCCTCAGGGAAGACCCTCGATCATGAACATTCTCGTCACAGGCGGTGCAGGATATATCGGTTCACATGCGGTCCTGAGACTCGTCGAAGCCGGACATTTCGTGCAGGTCGTCGACAATCTGGACCGGGGCAACCGGGGTGCCGTCGAGACCCTGCGTTCGATCGGCGGTGATCGGGTCGGATTCACCGAAATGGATGTCAGAGATGGCGCACGCCTGCTCGAGACGATGCGCCGTGAACGAATCGATTCGGTGATGCATTTCGCCGCTCTGGCCTACGTCGGAGAATCGGTCGACGAACCACTTCGCTATTACGACAACAACGCGGTGGGAAGTCTGTCGGTGATCAACGCCGCCCTCGAGGCCGGGGTCGCCCGCTTCATCTTCTCGAGCACCTGTGCGAGTTACGGCGAGCCAGGCGAGGAACATCTTCCGATCGATGAAACCTGCCCCCAGGATCCGGTCAATCCGTACGGTCGTTCGAAGCTCGTCACGGAATGGATGCTGCGCGATGCCGCCGCCGCGGCCGAACTCAGAGGACAACCGTTCGCCTTCGCGGCCCTGCGATATTTCAACGTCGCAGGCGCCGACAACCAGACCAGAGTCGGTGAGGACCACCGACCGGAAAGTCATCTGATTCCGATCTGTCTCGAGGTCGCGCTGGGAAAACGGGACGCGCTGACGATCTACGGCTCCGACTACCCGACACCTGACGGCACCTGCATCCGAGATTACGTGCACGTCTCAGACCTGGTCGAAGCGCATCTGGCGACGATCGAAGCCCTCGAGCCCGGCGACCAACGTGCGTACAACGTCGGGATCGGACGTGGCTATTCGGTCCGGGAATGCCTGGAGGCCTGCCGACGCGTCACCGGTCACCCCATCCCGGAACAGGAAGGCCCTCGCCGACCGGGCGACCCACCGAGCCTCACGGCCAATCCACAGCGGATTGAAAAGGAGCTTGGATTCAAGGCTCGATTCACTGATCTCGACGAAATCATCGAGACCGCATGGCGCTGGTATCAAGCGCATCCTGATGGCTATCGTCGAGACTGACACGACAGGAACCAGCGAACCGACGTTCAATACGAGAAGGTCATGCCCACATAGAGTTCCAGCATGTCAACGCCGGGATTTCGGGTCGCCGACTGACCATTCGAAATGTGAAACCATCTGGCGCCGGCCATCAGGCGAGCGTCGTCGGCGACTTCACAGGTCACGCCAAGACCGAGCTGAGGTGTGAAACAGAATCGTGACGCTCCGGTCGGAACCTCGTCGGCGAAGACGGCGAAGCCGCATCCTCCATCGAGATACAGAGACCAGGTCTCACGTCGCAGGACATGCCAGCGCACCAGAAGCGCCGCATCCACGCCCGCCGTGGTCGGGGTGTCCTTCAGCCCGACACCGATGCCATCGAAGCGAGCACCGATCGCGAATCCATCGACGGGGTACCACTCGACGCCGACACCACCCAGCGCGACCCACCCACCATCGAAATTCGAACCGGCTCCAAGCTCGAACCACCAGGCGGTGGAATCCTTGGTGGCATAAGGACGAGGGGCTGCAGACGACGCAAGCGCCTCGGCATCAGGAAGTCCGTCACCCTCCGATCCACCCTGCGTGACAGTCTCATCATCGAGAAGCATCAACGACAAGCCCGCACCATCGAGAGACAGTCGTACCGGCTCCGAGGCTTGCGAGACCATGCACAGGAAGATGGTGGTCATGAAACAAAGGATGTGTGCCAGTGGTCGATGCATGAGAATCTCCTGTTGAAGGCACCCTAGACGCAGGGTGCCTGCGCCGACAAGTCGAGCCACCACTCAGGGACACGTGACACTTTCAAGGAATGAACGAGAAAGAAGGTCATTCATGAATGATCATGTGCTTTTGAATGGTTTTGGCGACAATTAGCGTCTTGCAAGAAAGCCGGACACCCCAAAAAAGACCGCCGCCCGGATGCTCCGACGTATCCGGGCGAGCGAGTCACATGGGCCGAAGCCCACGAAGAAGACTGTCTCAGAGGCAAGAGACTAGCCTCCCCCCCCAAGGTGGGTCAATGCCGTTTGAGTGTCTTCCCGGAGGAATATCTCAAGTCGCTTCCTGCAAGGAACTTAGGAGGGCATTTAGTCGAATGATCCCGGCGATCCAAGACAGCCCCAGAGCGGGCCAAGGACGGCAGAAGCAAGAAACCTGAGGCATGCCATCAACAGCGACCAGCGAGGCCTTAGAACGGCTCAGTCGTCGATCTGAGGCCCGCCACCAAGCGGATACAGTTCTGGAGGCGCCACCTCAGGCACCTCGGCAGGCGTGGCAACAGGCAGGGAAGGCGCGCCGATGGGCGCCCCCGTCACGCTCTGATCTGAGACAGGCGTGGCCTCGACGTCCGAAGCCACCCATGCCGGATCAGCAGCTTCAAGCGAGGCACGCATCGCTCGCGCGGCGTCCAGTCGCTTCTGAGGATCGAGGCTCGATGAGTCGAGTTCGAAATGCCAGGCGACATCACGGGTGAATTCAACCGGAAGGATCTCCGCGAAGAAGTCGAGACCGGGAAGATCCCAGACCGGTGGATCAGTGGAGGCCGAAGTGGAAAGCGCCACGCACTCATCATGCATGAGTCGAACATCGTAGACACCGTCGTAGGTGAACTCGAACTCGAGGGGCGTTCGTCCGATTTCCTGGGAGTTCACCCAGACAAGGGCCTCCGAGGGCGTCGACGTGATCGTGACCTTGCGACGGACGCATCCGCTGAAGACCAGAAACACGAGGCCGAGTGATGCCACGATCATCAGGCGAGCGGGCAGACCGAGAGCCATTCGATCAGTCATCGAATTCATCTCCTTTGAAAGTCGACGCCAGGTAGGCGTTACGCACATCCTCGTCGTTGATGATCTCACGAGGTGGGCCATCCTTGAGATTGCATCCCTTGTGGATGATGTAGGCATGGTCACAGATGCGAAGCGTCTGCTGCACGTTGTGGTCGGTCACGAGGATGGCGATTCCGGACGCGGCGAGTCGACGCACTTCCGCCTGGAGTTCCTCCACGGTGTGGGGATCGACCGCGGCGAACGGTTCGTCGAGAAGAATCAACTTCGGTTCGGTGATCAGGGCACGCGCGATTTCAAGCCTTCGTCGTTCACCACCGGAACAGGTACGCGCCTGCTCGCGAGCCTTGTGCACCAGACCGAACTGCTCCATCAACTCGGCGGCACGTTCCTTCCGCTGGCGGGAGCTCAAGGAAGTCGTCTCAAGGATGGCGAGAAGATTCTGCTCGATGGTGAGCCGCTGGAAGACGCTTGGCTCCTGACTGAGGTAGCCCATTCCGGCGCGCGCATGCTTGAACATGGGCCAGCGAGTCACGTCCTCGCCATCGAACCGAACCGAACCGGCTTCAGGCTGGATCATTCCGATCGCCATACGGAAGGATGTCGTCTTGCCCGCACCATTGCGACCGAGCAGACCGACAATGGAACCGGATTCAACTTTGAATCCGACCTCGTCGACGACGCGTCGTCCTCCGTAACTCTTGACGAGGCCCGTGGCCTCAAGAAGCGGCATGACGGGATTCTATACGAATTCGTCTCACTTCTCCGCGATCAGCCCATCAGCATCCGCAGCCGGGGCCGCGGCTTGCTGGATCCGGATGAGATCCACCTTGGTCTCGCTGGCCTCGAGCACCGTGAAGCGGTAGCCGAGGTCCTCGAAGGACTCTTCGATGGCGGGCACCCGCCCGAAGTGCTCCAGCACGAATCCAGCGAGTGTTTCCGGTTCCAGTTCCTCGGGAAGCTCGATGGGAAGGTGGTCTTCGAGATCCTGAAGAGGGAATCTGCCGTCCGCCTGCCAGAGGCCTTCCGACAACGGCAGGCAGGTGGCTTCCTCTTCATCGTCAGGCTCGTGCTCGTCGTGAATCTCACCGACGATCTCCTCCAGGACATCCTCGATGGTGACGAGTCCGCTGGTACCGCCATATTCATCGATCACGATCGCCATGTGAATCTCGGCACTCTGGAAGTCACGAAGCAGGTCACCGACCTGTTTGGTTTCAGGGACACGGATGGCTTCACGCAGCAGAGGACGCAGTCGAAAACTCGCGGCGTCCTCGCCGAGATAGCGGACCAGATCCTTGACGTAGAGAATGCCCTCGATGGAATCCAGGTTTTCTGAATAGACGGGAATGCGGGAATGGCCCGCGCTCTCGATGAACGAGCGAATCTCGGAAAGTTCGTCGGTGAAGGCGATTCCGTCGATGTCGGTGCGCGGGGTCATCACGGAACTGACGTCGGTGTCCGCGAATTCAACCACGTTCTCGAGCATCTCGACGGCGACGTCATCGAGCCCACCCTTGCGCTGGGAATCCTCGATCGAACGAAGCAGTTCCTCTTCGGCATCCCTTTCGAGCAGATTCGCACCCGTCAGGCGACGGACCGATTCATCGAAGACCGAAGTGATTCGTGCGAACGGGCCCATGATCGGAAGTGCGAGCCGCAGCAAGGGAAGAATCGCGGTGATCAGCCCGGAACCGATGTATCGAGCCAGTGCGGGCCCGATCACACCGGTTGAAAACCAGATCAAGACGGTCGCGATGAGGACGGAAAACGTCAGACGCCAGGGATCGAGCACGGCACCTTCACCGATACCGCACAGGTCGAGCACCACCACCCCGGTGATCAAGGCGGACTGCGCGGCACACTTGACCGCGAGATAGGAGGCCAGCGATCGCTGTCGACCGATGATCCAACGCGAACGTTCCAGACGCCCCAACTCGGCCAGGCGACGCTCGAGCGCACCATCCGACGTCCCAAGCAAGGCCTGCTTGATGGCGGAGGTCCAGGCGAGCATGCCGACCATGAAAACGAGAATCACGAGGATCCAACCTGTCATGCATGTCCTTCCGAAGGATCGTGCCCGCCGGCGGCGAACACTCGTCCCAGACCGACCGCATCGAGAAGGCGATCCTCCTCGGCGTGCATCAGTCGAAATTCTTCCGCATCATGATCATCATGCCCACTCACGTGCAGAAGGCCGTGGAGTGCGTAGAGAACCAGCTCACGAAGACGGTCATGTCCGTACTCCCCCGCTCTTCGTTCCGCTTCATCCACACAGACCGCGATGTCGACATCGATCGGCTCGTCGGGGGCGGACATCGGGAACGTCAGGACATCGGTGGTCGACTCGTCGTTCATCCATCGACCGTGCAGAAGCGTCATCTTTCGATCGTCGACGATCTCGATCGCACAACGAACACAGGGACGATCAAGTCGCTCCACGAGTCTGCCCAGTGCATCCACGATGAGTTCGACCTCGTCCTCGTCAAGAAGACCGGCCGGGTCGAGAACTTCGATCATGTCGGAAGCAACCTCGGAGTCGGCGTGAAGCCGTCGAGGTTGCCCGGGTTCGGCAGGCTCGGGCTCGGAGGGATCTCCTCCGGAGCACTGCCGAGCGTCATTCATGTCGTTGGGTGGCATCATGGGTGAATCTCAAGCATAGACGGAAACGGAGCCTCGGCAACCCGCGGGTGCGGGGATCATGCCGGAGGCTGACGGTCCATCCGATAAGAGTGTCAACTGGTGATTGAAACCGGGATCATGTGGGGCTTGATGCGAGCTTCGAATTCACCGCGATACTTGTTCACGATGGTTCGAACGGCCCAGTTGTTGCCATCGGCAAGCCCGCAGATGGTCGTGCCCGGGGTCAGCCCCATGGACCCGGCGATCTCGAGCACGAGATCCAGATCCTTGGTGGTGCCCCCACCGTTCTCGATTCGAAGCAGCAGCTTCAGCATCCAGTCGGCACCTTCGCGACATGGCGTGCACTGCCCACATGACTCGTTCTTGAAGAACCGGGCGATGTTGCGAGCCACGGCGACCATGTCGGTGTCTTCATCGAAGACGGTCGGACAAGCCGTTCCGAGTCCGAGGACGTCGTACTTGGGACCGATGTCGAAATCCATCTCGGCGTCGAACTGATCGGGACCCAGAATGCCCATCGAGACACCACCCGCGATCGCGCCCTTGAAGCGCTTTCCGGATCGCATGCCCTTGCAGTACTTGTCGCTTTCGATCAGCTCCCGCAAGGGGATCCCGAGATCGCATTCGTAGACACCCGGTCGATTGACGTGCCCGGAGACTCCCATCAGCTTCGTGCCGTAGGACGGCGCACCGCCGATGGTGCTTTCGATGCCGTGGTTCTTCCACCACTCGGCGCCGTGTTCGATGATCGGCACCACGCAGGCGAGCGTCTCGACGTTGTTGACGATCGTGGGACGTCCGAAGACACCCTTCACCGCGGGGAACGGTGGCTTGATGCGTGGCCAGCCACGCTTGCCTTCGACCGCTTCCAGCAGTCCGGTCTCCTCACCGCAGATGTAGGCACCGGCGGAACGGTGGAGATGGCACTCGACGACATGATCGACGGCTCCGTTCAGAAGCCCCTTGCCTCCGAAGATGCCGTGTTCATAGGCTTCCTTGATCGCCTGCTCCATCACCTTCGCCTGGTGGTGGTATTCACCGCGAATGAAGAAGTAGGCGACGTCGATTTCACAAGCCCAACATGCGATGGCGATGCCCTCGAGCACGAGGTGGGGATCGTAATCGACCAGCAGCCGGTCCTTGAAGGTTCCGGGTTCCGCTTCGTCGCAGTTGATGCAGAGATAGCGCTTGCCGCCATCTGGCTCGGGAAGGAACGACCACTTCAGACCGGCGGG
>CASICI010000027.1 GCA_949373145.1 uncultured Phycisphaerales bacterium | reverse complement strand
ATTGGAATCATGCTGCTGGTGAACGCCCGGCCATCCTTGATCACACGAAGTCGACTCGCGGGAATGATCCCACCGGATGTGTTTCTCGTGGCACCCACCATGTGGACGCCCTGAGCGGAGCTCGGTCGCGCGATGAGCGAGGTCGTGAACGTCGTTTCGAAGCTTTCCAGCAAGACGAGTCCAGTGTCCCCCTGGCGCAGGGTCAATGGCACATCGACGGTGAACACCCGGTCACGAATCCGTGGTGGATTCGCCGAAGAGACGTCTTCCATCAAAGTCTCGGAGTCATCGGAATCCTCCGATTCCTCGTCCTCGAGGACATTGATCACACTCTCGACGAGTGGCTCGAGAAGACTGGCGCGTTCCCGGTTGCCGGTATCCAGTGTGAGGCGCACGTCGGTCCAGTCGACTCCACTTCGGTTTCTGATCCGGCCCAGCAGTCGGGCACGTGCCGAGGAGTCCCGGCTGTTCCAGTCCATCTCGATCTCGCTGGACCACTCGGAGTCGGCATCCTTGCGCGTAAGCGCGAACCGTGCGTTTCCTCCGGATGATCTGGCAACAATCTCGCAGACCACGCGGGGGATGCCACGTTCGAGGACTTTCAGTTCTTCGATGAGTCGTTCCTGTCGGGACCGAGTCTCCTCGAAGACGCGTTTCTGTCGGGCCAGATCCTCGATGATCACCCGCCGCCGGGTGTTGATCGATTCGATCAGTTCGAGAAGCGAGTCGGAATCCAGTTCCACCCTGGTTTCCGCGATGGTTCGAGCGACCGATTCCAGGAGGTCGATGTCCGCGGTCGCGCCCAGCATGCGTTCCTCGGCCGTCCCGGCCTTCTCGGAGTGCGAAGTTCAATTCGACGCGAAGCGCTTCGAGTCGGGATTCGTTCGGCGGGCCGGTGGTCTCATGGATCGTGTGGTGGAGAATCTCCGCGCCTGACGCCACGATCGTGAAGCTCTTCCGAAAGTCGGTCGTCCGCGTTCAATGTGCCGGTCGACAGGATGACCTTCAGCCGAGTGAGTCCCTCATCGAGTGTGACGTCGACCAGTCTCGTCAAGGCGGCGCCGGAGGCGTCCACCGTGACATCGTTCACCCGACTCGTCAGTTCGACCACCGGAAGCGGTGCGGATTTCGGTCCGCGATCGCGAGGGTCGGCTTCCTGGCCTCGGGGTCCTGATCGATGCCTGGCACGATCCGGCCAACAACGCACATTGAACGACGATGGACAGTGCCTGCATGGTCTTCTCCCGTGAGTTCAGTCGCTCATCCCGGTCGGTCCATCAATGGTCGTTCAGGCTGGCCCTGGTTCCGCCGCGCTTCAGCAGGCCGGCGATTCTCTCGGCATCCGGCATGCCACTGGCTTCGACGGATTGGACGAGTCGCTGGATCTCCTGCTCCTTGCACATGTACGTGGCTGCGGTCTTGGCGACCACATCCGGTTCCATGGAGGCGAAGAAGCTGATGCCTTCTCGATAGACGATGCCCGCCGCCAGGTGGGACGCGATCAGTCTCGCGACGTACACCTTCGGAAGCGCCTTCCAGATTTCGCCATCGACCTTGTCGAGGAGTGTGCTCGGGAAGTGGTCGTTGACCATCGTGTATGCCATCGCCTTCTCGACGTCGCTCCAGGAGTCCATGCCGTCTTCGATCGCATCGGCGACCGAATTGACGACTCTGCTGAGCCGGACGCTGATTTCCGGAAGTGGCATGCACGGGTGGCGTTCATGTTCGCTCACCAGCATCAATGCTTCCGCGCGCGCGAGTTCTCTGAGTCGATCGAGAACCTCGTTGACGAAGTCCGTCTTGATCTCCATGAAGTCGGCTTCTTCCAGAAGCATGCAGGCGGCGACCTCGAGGCTGGAACAGATCACGCCGCACTTGTTGGCGGAGGAGTCCTTGATGATGGTCACGCCTTCGGCGCTCAGGCGTTCACGTGCCTCGGGTGTGAGGAAGAGATTGGCACCTTCCACGATCAGCTTGCTCGAGGGCGTGCCGTCCTCGGAGAGGAATTCACGCCAGTTGTGACCATGAATCGTTTCGGGGCGCCCGCCGCAGGGGACGAAGGCATCGGCCACCACTCGATTGTGCATCGTGTTGCGCAGCAGGAATCCGTTGGGGTCCTCCAGGTTGGCGACGTTGCCTGCCGGGCTCAGCTTCGATGGATCGAACTCCGAGATCGGCAGGTCGTTCTCCACCAGACGAAGAAGTTCGGTGTGGTCGAGGCCCGCGGGGTCCTCGCCGCATCCCGATCCGTCGGCGATGCCGAGGATCCGAGCGTTTTCACCGTAGTCCCGGTTCAGGATCTTGATCATGTTGCCGGCGACGTCGCCGTCGGGGCCACCGGTGATCTTCACCGTGAATGGTTCTTCGTTGGGATTGACGCCCATCGCCTTGAGGAACGTCTCCAGGAAGACGTTGACGCCTTCGCTGGTGACTCCGTATCGCTTGTGATTGATGCCGGCACCCGGCTTGGAACTGATGAACGCGGTGGGCATCGGGTACTCGCGAATCTGCGCGCGGCGGACCATCCACTCGATGTGTTCCGGCGTGATGTTCTCATCGGGACCGAGGTAGATCAGTTCCGGCTTTCCGAATCGATCGACCACGAAGCGCTTGGTGTCCTCGGCGGGGGTGATGAGGTCCAGGACCGAATCGATGAAGCTCTTGACGCATCGATCGATTCCAGCTTCGGGTTCCATGAGGATGGCGGCCTTCGCGCCACCTTCGGGGATGTCCTTGTTCTTGAGGTGCTGGGCGAAGCTGAGTCCGTAGGCCTCGTCGTAGAGTCGCTCGCTCTCTCGTCCGTGCTGGAACATGGAGCGGGGGACGACCACGCGCAGGCCACCGCGAGCGATGTCCTGGAATCTGATGTGGAAGCCGTCGAAGCCTCTGCCGTGGACGTAGATCACGCCGTAGGGAAGCTCGGGGCGA
This sequence comes from uncultured Phycisphaerales bacterium, assembly GCA_949373145.1. GTDB lineage: Bacteria > Planctomycetota > Phycisphaerae > Phycisphaerales > SM1A02 > UBA8087. Next base: position 18,036 of record CASICI010000027.1, on the reverse strand, counting down.
CGTTCGTTCATCAGGAGTTTCGGGTCGAGGCGCAACGCCAGTCCGAATCGGTTCTGAAGGAAGTAGTTGGTTCGAAGCGTGGCTTGAACGGCATCCACCAGACAGGCGAGGGTGGTTCGACCGGCTTCCGAGTCGACTTCCTTTTCGATTCGATCCTTGAGCTCGTGGGCTCGGCGTTCGAGCGCCTCGTCTTCGGCCGGGCCGTCGGGGTTGAAGCGGTCGAGGAAGAGTTGGACGGCCTCGTGTGAGATGTCCATCATGTCTTCGATGCGGCTGAGGATTCGTTCGCGGGTGAAGGCGAATTCATTCTTCGGGCTGAGCACCTGGTGCGTCAGGTGAGACAGACCCAGCAGGAGTTCGGCTTCGGAGACACTCAGTTTCTCATGGCGTTGCGACAGACCGAGGACGTTGAAGTCGACCCATTTGACCCTGCGCAGATCCTTGCGCAGGGCATGCCACATCTCGCTGTCCTTCTTGAGCTGCTTGCCGTCGGGGCTTTCCACGATGAACGCGACGAAGGTGACGGAGCCATGAGGTGGATCCTTGACCACGTCGAGGTAGGCGCGACTGATGTTCAGGCCGTAGGCGGCGATGACGTTGGCGCAGCGTTCGAACGTCGTCCGGGTGCGCGCGTTGGCCATGGCGATGGTCACTCGGCTCTGGCGGTCGTCGGCTTTTTCGTTCTCGATCGTGACGTCGCCCGAGTCCGTGCCGCTGGCATCCAGGTAGAGCTTGTGGTGCTTGGTGATGCGAAGTGGTGTGAGCGTCCGCACGTAGTCCGCGGTGCAGCGCGACAGGAAGCTTCGGATGTCCGCTTCCTCCCAGTGGGGCTCGTGCTCGAGCGCATGCTTGATCAGGGCTTCGGCCTTTTCGGACTGCTCGGGATCATTCGGGTCGAAGGGATCCTGTTCACCGAACTCGAAGGTGTCCAGAATGAACGAGTTGTCCGATGCTGAATGAATGGTGGCACTTCGCAGTGACTGGTCGAGGGGAAGTTGCGCCACGATCTCCGCGAGGATCCCGGGATAGTTCGAGGGTCGCATCGCGGTCCAGATGCCACCGTCCTCGTTTCGCATGGTCATCTCAAGCGGGCCACCAGACGCACGAAGTGCGATGATGGTGCGCAGGTGGGCGAGCTGCGTGTCGGGATCCGTGTCCTGGAAATACATCGGGGGCATCGATTTCATGAACCACGGCACGACGCTCTCCGCCGTCTCCCGGTATTCATTGAACAACTCCTCGATGAGAGGCTGGGGGTTCGTTGGAACGGAGTCCTGATCGTTGCTTGTGTCGGTGCGCATCACGTGTGGTTACCCTGTGGATCGAAATGCTTGAGATTTGTAATCTGGGATCGTACCGATTCTATTCGTCATTTGGCCGGAGTATGGCATGAGTTCTTTGATGATTGGCAACTTCGACGGAGTTCACCTCGGCCATCGGGCCTTGTTGCACTGTTCTCGGAAGTGCGCGGCCGGAGGCAAGGTCACGGTGGTGACCTTCGAACCGCACCCCAGTGAGATTCTCAGGCCCGAAAAGCGGGTAGAATGCCTGCTGTCCGCTGACGCGCGCCGGGCGCTTCTCCTGGATGCCGGCGCTGATGTCGTGCTCGAACTTCCAACCACTCGCGAGTTACTGGACCTCGATGCCGCAGATTTCGTGGACATGCTTCGCGAGAAGTGCCGGTTTCGATGTGATGGTCGAGGGCGCTGACTTCCGGTTCGGGCGCAATCGGGCCGCGGGAGTCACCGAATTGATCGATCTCGCTCGGACCCGTGACTTCTCGGTCGAGATCGTGGACGACGTCGAAGTGGAGCTCGAGGACCGAACGATGGTCCCGGTGCGATCGACCATGATTCGCTGGTTGCTCCGTCACGGACGGGTCGTCGATGCCGAGCGAGCTCTCGGGCGACCCCATCGAGTCGAGGGCACGGTCGTCAAAGGAGATCAGCGGGGGCGTCTTCTGGGCTATCCGACGGCCAACCTCGATCATGGGGCGAGCCTTCTTCCGGGTGATGGAATCTACTCGGGTCTCGCGCTGCTTCCCGACGGGACTCGTGTGTCCGCGGCCATCAGCGTCGGCAGCAAACCGACCTTCGGTGGTACCGAACGAGTCTGTGAGGCTCATCTTCTGGATCACGAAGCCCCCCTGGATGACTATGGCTGGCCGCTTCGACTCGACTTCAAGCGATTTCTTCACGAACAGCTGACGTTCGAATCCATCGAACCGCTTCTTCAGCGCATGTCGCGCGACTGCGATCTTGTCAGGCATCATGCCAGAGAGTCTCTTCCCTCATGAGTGAATTCGAATACCGCACAAATTCCACCATCAGATCACTGGTCGAACGCCTGACCTCGGCTCGTAGCGTGATGATTCTGAGTCACGAAAAACCCGACGGCGATGCGATCGGATCCTGTGCCATGGTCGCTCGCGCGCTTGATGCGCTCGGCGTGCCGAGCGAGACCTGTCTCATCGGTGCGGTGGCGGACTCGCTGCGTTCGCTGATTCCCGATCTTGCGGTTCGCGACATTCCCGCCGAGGAACCCGTCGATGCCCATGACCTGATCGTGCTGGTCGACACCGGCGCCTGGACGCAATTGGCACCGGTCGCGGAGTTTCTTCGAGAGCGACGTGATCGCATCATCGGAATCGACCACCACGCCCGCGGCGACGATGTCGCGGGGGAGCGGATCGTCGACACCAGTTGTGGATCATGCACTCAGGTTCTGGTGCCCTTGATCGATGCGATGGGTGTCTCATTGACCCACGGAGCCGATGAGAATCGTCGGTTCTCGATCGCCGAGGCCGCGATGGTGGGGCTTGGCACCGATACCGGGTGGTTCCGCTACGACAACTGCGGCGCCGAGGGATTGAAGCTGGCCGCACGACTGGTCGAAGCCGGGGCGGACAAGAATCGACTGACGCGGGTGATCGAGGACAACGACCGTCCCCAGAGAATCATGATGGCGGGCCGTGCCCTGTCTTCCGCTCGGTTCGCGGATGACGATCGCAGTGTCGTGATGTCGCTGTCTCTCGAGGATTTTGAGAGCACGGGAGCGGTGGCCGAGGAGCTCGCCGGGCTGGTCAATCATCCGATGTCGATCGGATCCCTCGAGGTCTCGGTGCTGATCACGCAGACCGAGACCGATCGCGTGAAGATGAGCTTCCGCTCCAAACCCCCCAAGACCAGGGGTGACACCTGCTTCATCGACGTGAACGAGCTCGCCGCCGAGTTCGGGGGAGGCGGACACATCCACGCCGCGGGTGCGCGGTTGGACGGGTCGCTTGAACATGCGAGGGCGCAGGTCTGCGCCGCCATCACGAAGGCGCTTCAGGCCGCGGGCTTCTCGTCGTAGCCGGAGAGAGCCTCGACCTTGAATCCGAGTTTGCGGATCGTCTCTTCGACTTCGACTTCGGAGTCGGCGTCGGAGAGCGCGATGGTCGCGCGACCCTCTTCGAGGTTGACGTCGCAGCTGACGACGCCTGCGAGCTTGTCCACCTTCGAGGTGATCGAGTTCACGCAGCCCATGCAGTTCATGCCATCGACCTTCAAGGAGACGGTCTTGACCGCCTTGGTCATCATGGTGTCGCTCGTCGCGGTCTCGGCGCCGGCGACTTCACTGGTCTCATCCGCATCGCAGCCCGAGAAGACGTCGCAGAGTGAGCCGTCGCACCCGCCCAGAAGCGTGCAGAGGCAACCGAGTGAGAGGCTGGTGGTGAGCAGAAGTGTTCGTGATCGTGCCATGTGAGGGCCTTTCGAAGTGGGTGTCGTTCGACTGCAAGTATACGTGAGAATTTCGCGAGTGCCGAACGATGAAACCCTCATTCGATTGAAATCAGCCGTTCTCGCGGTCACAGACCGGCTATTTTCGCGTTGATGAGCCATGAGATCGCCGCCAACAACAGAAGCAGGGCGACCGTGAAGGGCACGGCGAGGGGTTGGTCACCGACGAATCCGACGTCGTACGCGATGCCTGCGGGGAACATCACGAGCAGGAAGAGGATCCACTGCCGAGCAGTCGGCGCCCGGCGTCCCCCGATGATCATGAAGAAGAGCACATAGGCGGGAAATGCGAGGCCGTAGAACCCGAGAAATCTCAGATAGGTCGAGAGGTCCGCCGTGAGGGAGATCGCCCCGAGTGGAACCGCCAGTGCCGGAAGCCAGAGCGCGAACGTCCAGCGAAGTGCCGGGGGCCGCTTCGAACCGGAGCCCGCATCATCCTCGGGTTCGAGATCGCATCCTCCGGTCCAGGCCTCCTTGAGGTGGACGCCGACGGTGAAGGTCGCCTGCAGTGCGAGTTGAACGAGGACCAGGCGTTCGATCAGAATGTCTCCACCGACCGCATAGCTGCAGGTGAAGAGGATCATGGGTATGAATGCGGCTCCGAAGACCATGAAGGTGTGCGGGCTTGCGGACCTGATCCTGGCTCGATGAAACGACCCGTCAAGCCAGGGGCAGAGCAGGAATCCGAACACGATCGCCGGTGCCAGCGCGATCAGGTCCAGGCCGGAAACGTCACCGCTCATCGGTCGTCGCGCGAGTTCTCCCGGGCCGTGCTGCATGCAGGTGAAACACGAACAGCGTGATCGAACAGAGCCAGACCATCGAGCCCAGTTTCCACCAGATGGCATCCGGGCAGCGAACCGTCAGCAGTCCGACCACCCATGCGCCGAGTCCGATGCCGACCGCAGTGGTCGTCCCTCCGGGAAAGTCGAGGCGCAGGGCCATCCAGGTCACGAAGAAGAGTTGGAACGAGGCAGTCGCCAGTGAGAACAATCGCATCGCCATGCGGTGGCGGCGCAGCGCGGTGCGTGCCTTCTCCACGTCGAAGAGATAGCCGAAGGCGATCAGGCCGATGACGTTTGGGATGGCGAAGACGAGAAAGCCCGGCCATCCGAAGCGTCTCAGCATGATGATCGGCAGAAACATGCCGATGCACCAGGTCCAGCTGCTCGCACAATAGAGTCCCCAGCCGAGTGTCCGGGCCGCGCTCGCGCCGACCTGTGTCCGTGGTGCCATGGTTCCGTTCTCAGTTGATGCACTCATCGCGGAGTGTTCTCCAGGAAGGCGTCCTCGACCATTCAATCGTGCAGGAGGACCTTCGAGTCCGCATCCCGGTCTCGGTCTCGATGAAGCGTTTCGCTCGAATTCGCCATCTGATTCTTCGAGGCCCGTTCCTTCACCCGGGAGCGTTGCCTTCGATACATGTCCTTGGGCGTGCAGTGGAACGTGATGAAGCACCGGCCGACGCGATGTTGCTTGGTCTTGCGCTTGCGCATGTGCTGGCGGATGTCCATCTGCAGTTCGATGTTGAACTCACCGCCGTCACTCATCTTCTCCTTGAGATCCTCGCTGTTGACGATGTGGTAGATCGCCGGACCGAAGCAGGGTCGGAGGAATCGATAGCGCATGTCCTTGCAGATCACGATGTAGTCGCTGCCGCATTCTCCGAAGAGATACATGCCGGCCGCGACTTCGGAGTTGCCCAGGAGCGCCGCGCCCGCCATCGCGTTGTACCAGTTGCGGTTGAACCGACGAAACGGCAGCACCGCGGTGAAGGTGTCCTTGTCCAGGCGGCGGAAGCTGATTCCGGATCGGAAGGCGTAGGGGAGCCAGATCAGGGAGCAGATCTTGTTCCAGAAGGCATTTCGCGCGCTCAGACGACTGAGCCACGCTTCCAGTTTCTGGAAGATGCCGCGCTTGCCACCCACGGGGGAGCCGTTGGTCAAGATGTCGTCTTGTGAGCGTTCGCTGCTGGTCACCGGGGAATCTCCAGACGAACATCGTACGTTGCCCGATTGCATGGGGCTACCCCCTTGGTCCGGGTACACTCATGTCACCACTTTCGAGATTTTCGGACTGGAGCAGGAACATGGCCTCGAACATCCACAAAAAGTCCTCTCATGATGCGAATTCGAACCTTCCACGGGTCGGCGTCTGCAGCTGGAGCCTTCAGCCCAACTCGCTGGGTCATTTGATCGAATCTCTTGATGAGACCGGAATTGATTCCATCCAGCTCGCCTTGACGCCCTTGATCAAGAATCCCGGTCACTGGACGGACACGTTCTCTCGATTGGCTGAATCCGGCATCACGGTGCTCAGTGGGATGGTCGAAACGGTGGGCGAGGATTATTCGAGCCTTGAATCGATTCGACGCACCGGCGGTCTGCTTCCCGATGCCACCTGGCCGCACACGCTGACTCAGTTGCTCAGAGTCGCCGATGTCGCGGCGGAGGGCTCGCTTGAACTCGTGACCCTGCACGCCGGCTTCATTCCGCATTCGCTGGATGACCCGGAGCGTGAGATCGTTCTCGAACGACTCGACAAGGTCGCCTGCGCGTTCGCTCAGCGAGGGCTTCGCATCGCACTCGAAACCGGACAGGAAACGGCCGCCACGTTGCTCGATGCGCTGGCCGATTCCCGACTTGCCGAGGTCGGCGTGAATTTCGATCCCGCCAACATGATTCTCTACGGCATGGGCGACCCCGTCGAGGGACTCCGGCTTCTCGCCGACCGGGTTCTTCAGGTGCACGTGAAGGATGCTCTGCCCGCCGGGACCCCCGGTGTCTGGGGCAGCGAGGTCCCGGTCGGAACCGGCGCCGTCGACTGGACATCCTTCTTCGACGCCGTCCGCGCACTTCCTCGCCGCGTGGACCTGCTCGTCGAACGCGAGGCCGGTGACCGAAGATCCGAGGACATTTCGACCGCTCTGGACTTTCTCCGAGCGACTTTTTCATCTCATGGGAACACCAACTGATGCCAACCTACGTCTACGCCGTCATCCTCGAAGATGGAAGCAACGGTGAACACTTCGAAGTCGTCCAGCCGATGTCCGATGATGCCCTCACCAAGCATCCCGAATCCGGCGCACCCGTGCGGCGTGTGCCGGTCGCACCGAATCTTCCCCTCGCGCATTCGGATGCCGCCGAGAAGACCAAGCTGTCGAACAAGAATCTCGACCGCATGGGCTTCACCAAATATGAGAAGGCCGGCGACGGCTTCTACGAGAAGAAGGCCGGCAAGGGCCCCGACGTGATCTCCCGGGACTGAGGCGACCGTGTCAGAGTTCGACGATCAAACTCCATTGCTTCCGCTCGCACGAATCGAGGAACTTCGATCGCTGCTGCATCGTGCCAACCGCTTCTACTACGTCGAAGCGGATCCGATCATGTCCGATGGGGAGTTCGATCGTCTTCTGGCCGAACTGGCACGACTCGAGGAGGCCCACCCGGACTCGCATGATCCGGACAGCCCCACGTCGCGTGTCGGCGGCGAACCCGTCTCGGGATTCGAAACCGTCCCGCATGCCCGGCGGATGATGTCGATCGACAACACCTATTCCATCGAAGACGTCAGGGCATGGCACGAACGAGTCGTGAAGGCCCTCGACGGTGAGGTGCCCGCCTACGTCTGCGAACCGAAGATCGACGGTGTCGCGATCAATCTTCGTTTCGAGAACGGCCGACTCGCGGCGGCGGTGACGCGCGGTGACGGTGAACGCGGTGATCTCGTGACCAGCAACGTGCGGGCGATGGATTCGGTCCCGCTCGTCCTGGCGGACGACCCCCCGGCGGTGCTCGAGGTCAGAGGTGAGATCTACATGCCGGAGGCGGCATTCGAGCGGATCAATGCCGGGCGGGAGGCGCGGGGCGAGCAACTCTTCGCCAATGCTCGAAACTCGACTGCAGGCACGCTCAAGAGTCTCGATCCCGCAGTGATCCGAGCTCGCGGGCTTCGCTTCTGCGCCCACGGACGTGGTGAGATCCTCGGGCTCGAGGACGTGACCACCTACTCGGAGTTGCTCGGACGGATTCGCGCCCTGGGTCTCTCCGTGTCGACTCGAACCAAGGCGTGTTCCACGATCGAGGCGGTCATCGAATGCATCGAAGCCTTCGGTCTCGAACGTGGTGACGTGGGATTCGCAACCGATGGCATGGTGGTCCGGGTCGATGCCTTCGCCGCTCAGGAAAGCCTCGGCGAGACCGCCAAGGCGCCTCGCTGGTGCATCGCCTTCAAATACCCCGCGGAGCAGGCCGTCACTCGCCTGCTGAAGGTCGACTGGCAGGTCGGCAAGGGCGGCACCCTCACACCACGTGCCACGATGGAGCCCGTGTTGGTCGCGGGAACGACCGTGCAGCATGCGACGATGCACAACATCGAGGAGATTCGTCGCAAGGACATTCGAATCGGTGATCGCGTCGTGATCGAGAAGGCGGGTGAGATCATTCCGCAGATCATCGAACCGGTCCCGGCCGAGCGCAGTGGTGCCGAAGAGGAGATCCTCCCACCCGCCGACTGCCCGGAGTGTTCCGGAGTCGTCGAGCAGGAAGGACCCAAGCTCTACTGCACCAATCCCGAATGCACCGCGCAGTTCAGGGAACGCCTCAAATGGTTCGTCGGCCGGGGGCAGATGGACATCGATGGCTTCGGTGAGAAACTGGTCGATCAACTTCTCGATGCGGGGCTCGTGAGCCACTTCGCGGATCTCTTCCGTCTCACCCGCAAGGATCTTCTCGCACTGGAACGCATGGGTGAGACCTCCGCCGACAACGTCCTCGCCGCCCTCCGGGAGGCTCGCGGTCGGGGGCTTGCGCGAGTGCTGGCCGGTCTGGGCATTCGACACATCGGAACCAGCGCCGCGAAGATCCTCGCCGGTGCGTTCGCTGATGCCGACGCCTTGCTCGCGGCGAAAGAGGACGAACTCGAGGCATTGCCCGACTTCGGAGCGATCACCGCCAAGTCACTGCATGACTATCTCGCTTCCGAGTCGGCGCGTTCGACGTTTTCATTGCTGGCCGAGGTCGGGGTCTCGCTCGAGAGCGATCGAAGCGGGGTGGTCGACGAGAGCTCGGTCTTCAACGCACAGGTGGTGGTCATCACCGGAACCTTCGCCGAGTTCAAGCGTTCGGAGCTGGCGGAACGGCTGGAGTCGCTCGGTGCCAAAGTCACCGGATCCGTCTCCGCGAAGACGACCTTGCTGGTGGCGGGTGAGAATGCGGGCAGCAAACATGCCAAAGCGGAGTCTCTGGGCGTCGAAATCTGGGACGAACCTCGACTCGTCGAGGAATTGACCCGACTTCAAAGCTGAGTCCACGCTATCCTCTGCCCCATGGCAGTCGCTCAAGTCATGCTCGGTCTCCGCAGTCTCCTCGTGAAGTTGGCCATCTTCTTCCTGATGGCGGCCCTTCTCGCATGGGCGCTCGGTGGCACCCTCTTCCCGCGTCCCGAGATCGTCGACCACTCACGGGTCACCTTCCAGGGGGCGGAGTGGTGGCTGCGCATGCTTGCCGGTGGTGACCAGCCCGGTGCGGTCCGCTGGTATCTCATGGAACGTGCCGGTGGCAAGACCTTCGTTCAGCCGTCGCTGCACCCCGAGGAGACCCATCCCGGCTGGCTTGACGCCACCGGGCCGATCATCGCCTCGGATCGCATGTACGTCGGATTTCAGGATGCCAAGGCCGGCTGGCAGATCGCGGTCTTCGAACAGGCGGCGCCTCTGACCATGATCGTGCCGGTCCTCGACCGGCTTGCCGTCGAGAGGCAGTTCGCTCGCCTGAGACTGGACCTGCCGTTGCAGACGATCGATCAGGAGCGCGCGCTCAGAGGCGAGATTCTCGATCTCACCACGACCAGCTCCGATTCGAAGTGAGTCTGCAATGACGCCGATGGTGTCGGCTTCCTGATCTCGCTGTTGCCGGGTGCGACCTCGTCAAGTTGGACGGGGGGTTCGATCGACTGGGGGTCGACCCAGATCACGACCGCAAGCATCGCCGCCACGCCGATCCTCCACCATCCGAAGATGCCGAGTCCATGATTGTTGAGCCAGGTCACCAACCACCGGATCGCGATCATCGCGGAAATCGTGGCGACCACCAGTCCCACGATCAAAGGCATCCAGCCACCGAGGTCGGCGATGAAGGTCTGATCGTCCGCGGTGAAGACCTTCAGCAGCTTGAAGGCGCACGCGCCTCCAAGCGTCGGCAGGCCGAGCAGAAATCCGAACTCCGCGGCCTGCTTCGGGCGAAGGCCCATGACCATGCCGCCCACGATCGTCATCATCGAACGACTGGTGCCCGGCCACATCGCGACGCATTGCATGAGTCCGATGATGAGCGCCTGTCGCCAGCTGAGTGATTCGATGTCGAGAAAACCCGAGTCCTTCCCGGTGTCTTCCTCGGTGTCGGTGTCGAGCTTGAGCAGGCGCCGCTGCCATCTGCCGATGAAGAGAAGAAGCACGCCTCCGAGAAAGAGTGCCGAGATCACGGGAACGGGCTTGAAGAGTCGTGCCTCGATGATGTCATCGAGAAAGGGGCCCAGCATCGCCGCCGGAAGAAAGGCGATCACCAGATTGAAGAAGAGCTTCCGCCCCGCCTTGTCTCGCCCGAGCAGTCCTCTGATCATCTGCGCGACTCTGGCTCGGTAGAGACCCAGCACGGCGAGAATCGCGCCACCCTGGATGACGATGTTGAAGGTGTCCACCGCGACCTTGGTGCGGTAGTTCTCGTCGAGGCCCATCAGCCATGAGGCGATGATCAGGTGGCCGGTCGAGGACACCGGAAGGTATTCGGTGATGCCCTCGATGATTCCAAGAACGATCGCGTCTAGAAAATCCATGGATTCGACTCCCGTGGTGCGCTTGAGGCGTTCAAGCGTGGATGTTGACTCAGCTGTCTTCCCCGGTCTTATCGTCCAGAGGAGCCATCAAACTTCGTACGAATCTTCCGGTCTCTTCGATTGGATGTGCGGCGGAGTTCTGGCGAGCTTCGTTCATGTCATCACCGCCCTTTTGATGGTCCTCCACCATTCGAGTGGCGAAGGTCCCGTTTCGGATGTTTTCCAGCATTGCGGAGAACTTCGCCCGCAGGCCACCATCGTCCATGACCTTCATCGCTTCGTAGGCCCCGAATTCAGCGGTATTGCTGATGGCGGCACGCATGCCGGCAAGCCCTCGCTCCTGAATCAGATCCGCGACCTGTTTCACCTCATGGCAGCATTCGATGTACGCCAGTTCCGGTGGGTAGCCGGCATCGACGAGGGTTTCATAGGCGGCGACCACGAGGGCATTGAGTCCACCGCAGAGAATGACCTGCTCACCGAACAGATCGGTCTCGGTTTCATTGGCGAAGGTGGTGTCGAGCACGGCGGCTCTGCCGCAACCGAGCCCCGCGGCCCATCCGAGTGCGAGGTTTTCGGCATCGCCCCGAGCGGACTCCGCATGCACCGAGAGAAGGCAGGGAATGCCGCCGCCCTCGACGAACCGGTCTCGCAAGGTGACGCCCGGTCCCTTGGGGGCGATCATCACCACGCCGATTCCTTCGGGCACCTCAAGCATGTCGTGGTGGATCGCGAAGCCGTGAAGAAAACCGATGGTCGCACCGGGAGTCAGATTGGGTCGGATGTCCTGTTCGAAGAGAGCCGGCTGGGTCTCGTCGGGCAGCGCGATGATCACGAGGTCTGCCTCGTTCGTCGCCTCGCCGAGAGACATCGTCTCGAAGCCGTCCTGGCGCGCGGTGAGTGCGCCGACGCCTTCGCGTGCCCCGACTCGAATCTCGACCCCGGAATCCCTGAGGTTCAGTGCGTGCGCACGTCCCTGGTTTCCGTAGCCGAGCAGCGCCACGGTCCGGCCGTCCAGGCCTTTGAGAGGAACGTCCGCTCCTCGTCTCACGCGCGGTCGTGCGGGGCGGGTCGGTTCGATGTGTTCTTCTCGAGTCATGTGTGCTCTCCGGTGGCGAGCGTGTCGGTGTCAAGAATCTCACGGACGACCTGCGAAGTCGTCGCGCTTGCATCGATGAGATGATCACTCAGACGTTCGTAGGTCTCACCGCGATTGGTGCGAAGTCGACGGCATTCCTCCAGCGGATCGAGTGGTCGTCGCGCCTCATCCTCGAGAAGTGGGGGGCGATCTCGGTCATGGGTCCCGATTCGTCCGGCGAGGATCTCATCCGAGGCATCAAGCCAGAAGACGACGACATGACCTTCGCGTCGCGCATCGTTCAGACGTCTTTCAATCGCTGGCACCATCGGCGCGCCTCCGCCCAGGGCGAGGATGCTTCCGGGAAAGGCGAGTCCGGTTTCAAGCGCGCGAGTCTCCGCGTCACGCCAGGCTGATTCGCCACGGTCTCGAAAGACGGAGGCGACGTCGGATTCCGGGCAGCACTCGAGGGCGAGGTCGTCGAGGTCGTGAAAGACGGCCCCGAGTGCGGTCGCAAGCAGAGCACCCACGGTGCTCTTTCCTGACGCGCGCATCCCGAGCAGGACCGCTGTTGGTGCGGGTGAGACGCTCATCTGTTGTCAATGTCTCCCCGGTCGACGAGGAGGGTGGTCGGCCTGCTGAGAGAATCGCTCAGCGGACATTGATCGAACGGCCGCGACGTCGCTGGCGGTTGATGATCTTCTGTCCGGCACTGGTCTTCATGCGCGCACGAAACCCCTGCTTGCGGATCTTCTTGATGCGGCTGACTCTTCTCGGATAATGCATCCTGTGACCTTTCACGATACGAAGCGTCAGTCGTTGACGCTCTGGACGAGCCGAGAAGTGTACCGTGAAGCGGCCGTTCAGGCCAGTCTTCCCCCTCATGCGCCTTCAGAGAGGAGTCTCTCAGGCGGGCTTCGACGCCATGAACCGATGCCCATACCCTCCGAAAGCGGCCGATAATGGCCAGATTCGCCACTTGAGCGGTTTCAGGAGAGCTTCGACCCGGTTTCAGCCGATGTCGATGGGGGGAAACCCTTCTCAACTCATTTTCCACTTTCCGAAGATGAGTCTCTCCCACGTGATGTATTTCTGTCCTCTCGGGTGAAGTCAGTCGACCCACTTGACGCACCCACGGAGCTTCGACGACCTGCATGGATCCTCAGATTCTTCACAACGCCGAGCAGGCTCTGGGCCATGTCTTCAGTGACAAGGCCTTGCTGCTTCGCGCACTCAAGCACGCCTCTCAGGCGGACAGTCGCGTCGAAAGCAATGAACGGCTCGAGTTTCTGGGGGACAGCGTGCTCGGACTGGTGATCTGCGACTACCTCTATCAGATCTATCCGAATTCACTCGAAGGTGAACTCACCAAGATCAAGTCCAACATCGTCAGCCGACGGACGTGTGCGGAGCTCGCCACGGACATGGGGCTGGTTGATTTTCTTCAACTCGGCAAAGGCATGGGGACTCGCAAGGAGCTTCCTCAGTCACTCGCCGCGGCGGTGTTCGAATCCCTGATCGGTGCGTTGTATCTCGATGCCGGTCTGCAGGCAGCGCGGGAGTTCATCCTCCGGCAGATGCGTCCTGTGATCGATGAAGTGGCTCGTCTCGGACATCAGGACAACTTCAAGTCGGTCCTTCAACAGGCACTGCAGCGGCTGGGGCACATGAACCCCGCCTACATCGTCGTGGATGAAAGCGGTCCGGATCATGCGAAGTGTTTCCAGGTCTGCGTGCAGATCGCAGAGACGAGATTCACGCCGAGCTGGGGGAATTCGAAGAAGGAAGCCGAACAGCAGTCGGCGCTCGATGCGCTGCTCGCGCTGGGCCTCGCCCGCAAGGATGATGACGGTGAGATCGGAATTCTGGAAGACTCCGAGCTCGACCAGGAACGCTTGCAACGACTCCTCGATTCTGGGTCGAAGGACGTGTGATCTCTTCGCCTCTCCGGACTTTTCAGAACGTCAGCAACACGATCAACGTCGAAGCCAGAAACACTCCGGTGCAGACGGCGGTCGAGAACTGCGTCATCGATGGTCGATGCCGCGTTCGCGAACCACGTCCGGAGCGTTCCGTGCCGAGGCGTGCCAACGGGTCGGCATGCATCGGTGGAAGTTCGTTGCGGGCACGGTCCTGCGCCATCGCGATCATGAGCGTCGCCTCGAAAGGACGCATGCCGAGTTCGTCCGCACGTGACATCAGAACTCGCCTGTGATCGGCGGGGAGAAGACTGCCTTGCAACACCCGGGTCACGTCCATCTGGAAACGGACTCTTCGATTCACATGTTCACGCGAGCCCGGCTTCACATGCACGGCATCTCGTCTGTGCTTCAGAAGAGAGAGCGTCCTTTCGACGACGTCTTCCGTGCCCCGGCTTTCAGCGCCACCGGTCATCTTCGTATGTGTGCTGAGTCCGGTCATGGTTCGACGATTCCCGTGAGACATCACTTCAACGTTCGAAGTCGAGGTCTTGTTCACTGAATTGTCGGATTACCGGCGCTGAAAAGCCGCAGGCGTCAGGTTATTCCGCGCCGTGGCGGACGTTGTTGCCTTCGACCTGGAAGATCACGTCCTCGGCGATCAGAGTGGTGATGTCAGCCATGCGCTCGATCCGCTGTGCGATCGTCAGCAGATGAATCGCCGCTTCGGTGTTGTGGACGTTGCCGGTGATCTCGGTGCGACTCCAGACCAGGACCTCCTTGTTCAGGGTGTCGACCAGGTCGTCCGCCATGCGGATCCGACGGCAGAGTTCGACGTCCTCGTTGCTCAGGGCCTCGAGTGCGTCCGCGATCATCGTTCGCATGCCTTCAGCCATCTCGATGATCGAATCGGGCAGCCTGATCGCGCTCAACTTGCACAGCTTGATGGTTCGCTTGCTGATGCCTTTGGCGAGGTCGGCGATTCGCTCGAGCTGGCCGCTGATTCTCTGAGTCGACAGAATCGTTCGGAGGTCGCCTGCCATCGGTGAGCCGAGTGCAAGCAGTCTCATGCATTCCTCCTCGATCTTGAGATCCAGCGCATCGACTTCCGCGTCACCCTGCTTCACTTCCAAGGCGATGGAATCATCGGACTTGGTCATCGCCTCGAATGAACGTGCCACCTGTCGTTCCACGAGCGCGCCGAGTGCGAGGAGATCTCGTCTGAGTCCGAGCAGGTCATTTTGTAGATCGACAGCCATGGGGCTTGAATTCCTTCTCGGTTCAGCCGAATCGACCACTGATGTAGTCGTCGGTCTGCTTTTCAGCTGGGCGGGTGAAGAGTATCTCCGTCTCGTTGGTCTCGACGAGGTGGCCTTCGTAGAAGAAGGCCGTGATGTCCGAGATTCGAGCGGCCTGCTGCATGTTGTGGGTCACGACGACGATGGTGTACTGCTCGCGAAGTCCTCGGATCAGTTCCTCGATCGCGGCACTCGATCTCGGGTCCAGTGCGGAGCACGGTTCATCCATCAGCAGGACTTCCGGTCCCACCGCGATCGCGCGTGCGATGCAGAGTCGCTGCTGCTGTCCGCCGGAGAGTCCGAGCGCCGAGTCCTTCAGGCGATCCTTGACCTCGTCCCAGATGGCGGCCTGCCGGAGGCTGTGTTCCACCAGCTGTTCGAGATCGCCTCGCGAGTACTTGCGGTGGAGCTTCGCGCCGTAGGCGATGTTCTCGAAGATCGACTTCGGAAAGGGATTGGGTCGCTGGAACACCATGCCGACCCGGCGTCTGAGATCGACCACGTCGCATCGGTTGTCGGTGATGTCCTCGCCGCCAAGCGTCATGCCGCCCGAGGAGCGTGCCCCTGCGATGGTGTCGTTCATCCGATTGATCCAGCGGAGGAACGTGCTCTTGCCACAGCCCGACGGACCGATGAGCGCCGTCACCATTCGTTCCGGGATGTCCAGGTTCAGCTCATGCAGGGCCTTGAACTTCCCGTACCACGAGGAGAAGTCACGGGTCGTGATCATGGTCTTCGGTGGCGCGGTGGCGGCGGTGTTCGACATGGTCTCTTCCGTCTCGGGTGTTTCGCCTGCACGACTCATGACGTCCACCTTGGGGAGTCCTTCGTCATGAAGGTCCCGCTCCAGTGGCTTTGAGTGTGTCTTGGGTTCGTGCATCATTTGAGTGTCTTCTGGAGTCGGTGGCGAATCAAGATCGCAGCGGCATTAAAAGTGAGAAGAACCACGAGAAGGATGATGATTCCGGAGGCCGCAAGCTGCTGAAAGGAATCACCGGGGCGTCCCGCCCAGTTGTAGATCTGCATCGGGAGAATCGTGAACTGATCCATCAGATTTTCGGGGGTGCGGGTGATGAACAGAGCCACGCCAAGGACGAGAATCGGGGCGGCTTCTCCGATCGCGCGGCTCATGGCGAGAATCGACCCCGTCATGATCATCGGAATGGAGGCCGGAAGGGTGACCTGGCGCACGGTCTGCCACTGGGTGGCGCCCATGGCGAGGGAGGCCTGGCGCAGGGAATTCGGGACCGCGCGCAGTGCTTCCACGGACGCGATGATCACGACCGGCAGAATCACCAGCATCAGCGTGAGGCCGCCTGCGAAGACGCCCTTGCCGAACGGAAGCTGGAAGTAATACCAGCTGCGACGTTCGATCCGTTCGCCCTTGAGCGGTTCCGCGGCATCGGAGGCGAAGACGGTTCCACGGGCGCTGCGCGAGGTGTCGGCATCGTCCGACACCACGTTGGCAAGCACGTGTCTCCCGACCGACCTCGACGAATTCATTGCGGTATTTCGGATCGACCAGAACCCAGTTCGCAAGCGGTTCCTCTTCGACTCCCGGGGTCAACTGTTGCAGGACGTAGCGGGTCGGTCGCTTGCCTGCGACCCGATATTCACGCCATGTCTTTCCGGTCACCACCCGGCCCGACTCACCGTACCTGACGTCGATCTTCTCCGGGGCGGACTCCGCGGAGGCTTCACTGCGCGTGATTCTCGGCAGCACCGCTCGAAGCCGATAGCCCGTGTCGCCCGTGAGGATGGCGTTTCGTCCTTCCGGGACCGGCACGATGATGTCGTTGCCGAGCGCGTCGGTGCCTTCCAGCCAGCGGGATGTCCGAGTGGGGGCATCCTTCAACGTCTTCTCGTTGAGCGTCCGATCCGACGTCAGCAGGGCGATGGTGTCGTTCCAGGGCCTGGGATTCATCGCGGCACTTTCCCCGAGCATGCCGGGAAGGTTCTGGGTCGCTGCCGTCTCCCCGACCGTGATCTCGATCGCCTCCGGTGCGATGACGACCGTGAATCCGGCGCATCATCCGCGACGATCTGCGCGGGCAGTGCGACGTCCGCGACCTGGGAGACATCCAGGTCGTTGATGAACAGGCCGCCTGGCCGGTCTTGAGCGGCAGGTCGGGTGCGTCTCTGCGAGGGCACCTTTCGCATCATCCTGCCACCTTCCGCGTCGTAGAAGGTGTCGTACCAGGTCGATCCGACCGTGAGTCCGGGCGAGGTCTCGGTGCCGATGCCCGGGAGTCCGAACATGCGGGCGAAGATCGTCAGGCCGATGATGCCGTAGACGATCGAGGGCACACCGGCGAGGTTCGAGATGTTGGTTCTGATGAAACTCGTGAAGCGGTTCTTGGCCGCGAATTCCTCGAGGTAGATCGCGGTCCCCACCCCGATCGGAAGGGCGACGATGCCGCACACGCAGCAGATCCAGATCGAGCCCCAGAGCGCGGCCTTCACGCCTGCTGATTCCGGCTTTCGCGAACCGTAGTTGTTGAGGAACTCAGGTGTCAGGCCTTCCCATCCCTCGACCGCGATCGTGACCAGCAGGACCGTCAGGGCGACGATGGCGATGCTGGTGATGATGAGACAGGCCACGTAGAAGATGCGGTTGATGAGTTCGCGTCTTCTTCCGGAACGTGCCTCGCCGGCGGAGGTCAGTCGTGAAAGCTCGTTTCCGTCGGAGAGCGATCGACATCACTCGTACTCCTCTCGGAATCGATTCAGGATGATGTTGCCCGTGATCGTCAGGGCGAGCGTCATCAGGAACAGCACGGCGGCGACGGCGTAGCTTGATTTGTATTCGACGCCGGTCGCGGGCGCGTCGCCGAGGAAGATCTGGACCATGTAGGCGGTCATGGTCTGGGCCGGTCCGGTCGGGTCGTAGGCCATCTGGGCCAGACCACCGGCTGCGAGCGCGACGATCATCGTTTCGCCGACCGCTCGGGTGATGGCCAGGAGAAACGAGGCCATGATGCCACTGAGTGCGGCGGGGACGACGACTCGAAGCGAGACGTCCAGCCTGGTCGCGCCCAGGGCGAAGGCTCCATCGCGAAGACTCTTTGGCACGGCCCGAAGGGCGTCTTCCGCGAGACTGGAGACGATCGGAAGGATCATGATCCCGA